>JADJPR010000001.1:0-300000 GCA_016713135.1 Rhodanobacteraceae bacterium
ATAACTCCCCTGCACGACCTTGATGGTCAGTCGACCGCCGTTGTGCAGCGGATACAGCGCCAGCGCCTGTTGCAGCGTGCCTACGCTGTTGACGCACAGCTCGATGGCGCGAGCAGGGGGGCTGCCCAGTGCTGCCCATCCCAGTACGATGGCCAGCAACCCGCGTGCAATCGTCTTCATTTGGCATCGTCCAGAGCTTCGATACCGGACCCTTACGAAGTTCCGAAGCGGTGACTGCCAAGTGATCGGGTTGGATCCGCAGCCGCCGCGCTCTATTGCCAGCGCATTGAGCTACCGTGTGGTGGCCTGCGCCCTGGATTGCAGCCGTTCCAGGTCCGCCTGGATCTGGCGCAAGGGGAATGCGGTTCCCACCCACCGGGATTGATACAAGGCCTCGGCTTGCCGCAGGCGACTGACGGCGAGGTCCGGCTTGCCCCCTGCTTCCGCCAGCGCGGCTTCCTGCTCCAGCCAGCGAGCCTGGTCGATTGGCCCGGCGCCATCCGGCAAAGCTCTTTGACTCAGTGCCAGTTCCGCACCGGCATTGCTGAGATCACCGTGCAACAGCGCCCGACGAGCGGCGAGCAAGTGCCAGCGCGTTGCGGCTCGCCCCCCCAGAGCCAGCGCCCCGTCGCGCATGTCGTTCAGCCAGGCCTCGGCCTGCGGGCGCTGATCGAGGCGCAGTGCCGCCTCTATCCGGTTCAAGGTGATGGCGATGCAAGGGGGCGTTGATGCGTCGCTGGCGCAGAAAACCTCGGCCGCTTGCTCGAGCTCGCTGGCTCCGGCTTCTGATTCCCCATTGGCGAGCAACGCCAACCCGAGCGCGTTGTGAACCGCGGCGACATTGGCACTCTTGATAGGACCCGAATGGGCCAGCAACTGGCGATACTCATCTCGGGCCAGCTCGAACCGCCCCAATTCGGCATGCGCATTGGCCAGTTCCCATCCCAACCCCTGGGCGATCACGCTGTCCAGACCGCGCAGTGCAACGGCGCGCTGGAAGGCGTGTTGCAGCACCGGCTCCGCCTCGCCCGAACGCCCCAGGTCCGTCAGTACGCCGGCGTATTGCTGCTCGGCATACAGGCGTATGGCAGCAGGGGTTTGTTCACCCAGGCGTCGGGCCAGGTCCATGGCCTCGGCGGCCGGTGCCTCGGCCAGGTCACTATGGCCGGTGGCACGCAAGGTCGATGCTCGAACGCCGATGACCATGATGGTCTGGGCGGCCACATCGCCTGCCGCCGAACGGACCAGCCCGATTATTTCGAGGTTGCGAGCATCCAGGGCCTCATAGCGACCCTCAACTAACTCGTAGTCATTGAGAAAACTCAGGGCATCGGCCAGAGGCAGTCGACCCGCAGGGCCGCTGTCGCGCAATGTGCTGATCGCCTGCTGCAGCGACGGCAGGGCATCGTCCTGGCGATCGAGCACCAACCGGAAATGCGCCAGTCGGGCTTGCGCGGCAGCGACCAGCACCGCGGTGCCCTCGGGGTCCGAATCCACGCAGGCACCCGTTCGACAGGAGCGCGCTGCACCTGCCAGGGTCAGGACTCGCTGCAAGGCAGCCTCGGCCTGTTCCCGCTCGTCGAGGGAAACGTAGGCCGAACCCAATTTGGACCACAGGCGTGCGGCCAGTGCAGGTGGCAGCTCCGTCTCGTTCTGCAGCCGCTCGCGGACGCCGGCCAGCAGATCGGTCGCGCGGGTGTCGCCGCCTTTGGCCAGATAGGGATCAGCGCCCAGGAAGACGTCCTCGAGCATCGTCAGCGAGGTCTCCAGCCGCGCCTCGGCGATACGCAGCCGGGCGGACTCGCGCAAGGTCGCCACGACACCAACCGCCAGCGCCAGCAGCACTGCCAACGAGGCGGCCACCGGCATCCGATGGCGCCACACGAAGCGGCCCAGTCGATAGCGCCAATCACCCTCTCGCGCCAGTACCGCCTCGCCACGCAGGTGGCGGTTCAGGTCGTCGGCCAATGCGGTCACGCTGGCGTAGCGCTCGTCGGGTCGTGTGGCCAGCGCGCGGCGGGCGATCCGTTCCAGATCACCTGTCAGCTGCCGCGCCAGCACGGGTACCGAGCAGCGCCGTCGGGCAGCCAGGTCGATCCGTTGCGGGTCCTGCCTGGCGTGCCTGCCACTGAAGGCGGCCTGCAGACGCGGCAAGGACTCGCCAGCGGTGGCCGCGCCGGACTCCCAGCGCAGACCGGTCAGCAGCTCAAACAGCAGCAGTCCAAGCAGATAGACATCGGTCTGCGTCGTGATCGGGCCGCGCTGCAGCTGCTCTGGCGCTGCGTAGTCGGGGGTCATCAGCGCGATGACGCTGCGGGTGACCGCGTCGCCATCGGCGTCGATCAACTTGGCGATACCGAAGTCGAGCAGCTTGACCTGGCCATCGGCGGTGACCAGCACATTCCCCGGCTTGATGTCGCGGTGCACGACCAGATTCTGATGCGCATAAGCTACTGCGGCGCAGATCTGCAGCAGCTCGATGCGTTGACGCAGGGGCAGTTCCCGCCGATCGCACCAGGCCAGCAACGGCTCACCCGCGATCAATTCCATGGCGAACCAGGGCCGCTCGTCGGCGGTCATGCCGCCATCGAGCAAGCGCGCGATGTTGGGGTGGTCCAGCCGCGCCAGGATGTCGCGCTCTTGCAGGAAGCGGCGCAGGACCTCCTCGCTGTCCATGCCGCGCTTGATCAGCTTCAAAGCAACCGGCCTGCGCCCCACGCCAGACTCCGGCTGCGCCCGATAGACGGTACCCATGCCGCCGCTGCCGATTCGTTCGCCAACCCGGTAGCGCCCGATCAGGCGGCCTGGCCAGGGATCCCGCGGCTCGACCCGAGCCTTGCTGCCGCGCAAGAGCTCGTCCGGCGACTCGTCGGCCGCCAACAAGGCAAGGACCTCCCTGCGCAGATCTGCATCCTGGCCGCATTGGGACTCGGCCCAGTAACGCCGTTCCGACTCAGGCTCATCCAGTGCTGCGCAGGCGATCTCAAGCGCCCGGCGCATGCGTGCGGTATCGACGGAATCGCCTTCGCGGTTCGGCTCGGATTTGGCTCATCGGCACTCTCGCGCGCTCGCCGGCACAATTTGACACGCTCCTCGGCTGTGCTCAGCGCAGCGTGGCGCTGCGATGGCTGTTACGCAAGCAGTGTTGTTGCGCTGCCACTCAGCCGCCCCGATCGCGTTCAACAGGAACATACGGGCCGTTCGCCATTGGCGAAATGCCGTGCGCTCGGATAGACCCTGCAACTGTGCCACTTCGGCGATTGGCAGTCCGCCGAACAGATGCAGCTGTGCCAGTTCGGCCAGACCCGGATCGACGCGGCTCAGGTCGGACATCACCTGATCCAGCAGCAAGACATCGAAAGGATCTTCCCCGAGGACCTCGTCGGCAGCATCGAGGGCCAATGGCTGCACGCCATCGCCACGCTTTTCTGCATGGCGATGGCGCGCGCGATCGACCAGCACCTGGCGCATGGCGCGCGCCGCCAGGTTGCAATAGTGCGCTCGGCTCTCGATCGACAAGGCGCGGCCTTGCAAGCGCATCCAGGTTTCGTTGACCAGTTCGGTCGTACACAAGGTTTGTCGAGGCCCGACCCGCAGCAGCAGATGCGCGCGCGCGTGGAACTCGTCGTACAACCTGACAAACAGTCGATCGGACGCACTGGCATCTCCGCTACGCAGTGCCTCGATCAAGCCAACGATGGAGTCCGGTTCAGGCATGCCGTGCCCTGTGGACGGGTCGGCACCATTTCAGCACGAACCGGGCCTGCAGAATCAACCGGTCTTGCGCCGGCAACAGACCCGGCGGTGCGTCGCGGCGCAAGGAGGCGTCATGGCACCGCTATGGCGAAAGTGAGACCGATCAAGATTGCGCGGCATGCCGCGCGATCGGTCGAACGCCCGGCGGCTGCGCCGAAGGGCCAAAAGCAACGCAGCATCCGGGTCGAAAGACGCGGAAATCAATCAAAGTACTTTCAGCACACCACACCAGGATCGCCGCCATGACCGACGCCCTGCACCCACCGCTGCCGCCCACCGAGCTGGCCGCGTTGACCCTGGCGCTGCGCGCTCTGCTGTCGGCGCTGCCGCCACAGCAGCCGCTGCCGACTTACCACGAGGTGACGCGTGCCTTGCGGCTGAAGCCGCCGCATACGGTCTACCGCGTGATTCAGGCGCTGGAGCAATCGATGCGCGAGGATGCTGCTGCCGGGCGGCCATTGCTCGCCGCGCGCGTGGTCAGCCGCGTTCGCGACGGACTGCCCGCGCCGGGCTTCTTCGATCTGGCCAGGCGGTTGGGACTGCACGTTGGCGCCGAGAGCGGCCCGACTGCCCGGGCCTTTCACCAGACGCAGTTACGGAGGCTGGACGAGCAGCGCGGTTGAGCCCGGGCCCCGGCACGCTGCGCAGGCAGCGGGCCGGGGATGCAGAGGCCTACTCGAAGCCGTCGAAGAACAGCCCCTCCTGGCAGGATTCGACGCGGATGTCGTCGACATACCAGCCATGCGGCAGGGTGCCGGTGGAGGAATCGGTGATTGCGCGGAAACGGAACCGCACGCTCTGACCGGCGAAAGGCGAAAGGTCGAAGCTGCCAGTGCTGTAGGCCTGGGTGCCGCACCAGGCGCCCTGCCCGCTGGCCAGCGGGCCGTCGTAGAAGTCGCCAAGCTGGGCAGTTGGGCTAAGCGCGGTCCAGGTGCCACCGCCGTTGGTCGAAACCTCGACGAAGCCGCCGTCGAAACAGGCCGTTGCGCCGTTTGGCTCCAGGGTGACGTCGTGACGGAAGCGCAGCGTGTGCGCCACGCCGCTGGCGGGGAGGCTGATTGCCGGCGACAGCAAGCGCTGATCGGACGCCGTGGTCACGCCTTGCGCCAGCCAGGCGAAGGTGCCGCTCGACGGGCGGGCGGTGCTGCGGGTCCAGGTGGTACCAGCCGCCGGATCGGTGGTCCAACCGTTGACGCCGTTCTCCACGTTGTCGAAATAGGTGTTGCGCAGTACCGTGCCGAGCGCGCAACTGCCGGCGGCGGGGCGGGTGGTGAAGGTGGCCGCTGCGGAGTTGCTGCCGGCACCGCACAGGTTGCTGCCGCGCACACGCCAGTGATACTCGGTACCCGGCTGCAGCGCTGTGGTCACCTGGACGCTGGTCGCGCTGGTGGGTGCGCTGGTGAACACGATGTTGCTGAACCCGGCATCGGTGGCGACCTCGGCGACGTAGGTGTCGGTCTGCGCGCTGGCGGTCCAGGTCAGGGTCGGGAACAGCACCTGGTTGAGCGCGCCGCTGGCGGGCGCTTGCGCGGTGGGCGCGGCGGGCGCGTCGGAGAAGACCTGCAGCGCCAGGTTGCGCGAGCGCGTCTGCGCCGGAGATGTGCTGGTGCCGGTGACCGCGAAGGTGTAACTGCCGGCCGCCACGCCGGTGGTGCCGATGGTCAGCGTGGACGAACCGGGCACCGGGTTGATGGTCGCCGGCGAGAAGCTCGAGGTAGCGCCGGCGGGCAGGCCGGTAGCTGCCAGCGTGGTCTCGCTGGTGAAACCTTCGTAGCCGTGTGCATCGACGGTGTAGACGGCGTCCGCCGGCGCGCAGACGGCGCGCGAGGCGGGCGCCGCGGCCACGCCCAGGCTGGGATCGCCGCAGCCGGGGAACTTGAACGAACCGGCGCGCATGGTCCATTGGGTCCCGGAGGTGGCGAAGAACTCGTTGACGTACCAGAAGGTGCAGTCGTCACTCGGGTCCAGGTTCATCGAGGTGTAGTCGCCCCAGCGGCGGGTGCCGGCGGTGTGGCCGCCGCCGCCGGTGACGAAGATGCCTTCGCCCTGGGTCATCTCGTTCAGCGGATCGCTCTCCAGGCGGCCGGTGTAGTGCACGCTGGGGAACAGGGTCGGACCGCCGGCGCTGTAGCCGAATCCCAGGTTGCCGTTGCTGTCCTGCGCGATCGAGCCCATCCAGCGGTGGATGCCGTCGGTGATGCCCGGCGCGAAGGTGCTGTCCTGGTAAACCACCGCATTGGCGCCAGGGTTGCGGATCTCCCACCAGCGCATGCCGGCCATCGCCGGCGCGGCCTCGACCGATTGATTGGTGACGATCGACTGGTAGCTGCCGAAATTGCGGTAGGCCGCGCGATGCACCGGACGCTGGCGGTAAGACAGGATGTCGACTGCCCCGAGCGGTGCCGGCTGCGGGATGCAGGAGCGTCCGCTGCACGGGAAGATGGTGTCGTAGGGCGCGATCGGCAATGTCGCAACCACCTGGAACGAGGAGTTCGCCGGGGTGGTGAAATCGAGCACGAAGGCCCACAGCGCCAGCGCGTCCTGGGCGGCGCCATACGGGCCGCCATTGTCCATCGCGCCGAGATACCAGGCGGGCGATCCCGGCGGCGGCAGCGCGCCGCCGTCCAGGTCCGCCGGCAGCAGGCCATCGCCGGAGAACTCGTCGACCGGAACCGAGAAGTTGATCAGGGTCGGGTTGGCGACGCCGTCGAGCATCTGCTGGCGGTCGATCGCGTAGGCACCGATCAGGCTCGCGTTCACTTCACGGGTGCTGATCAGGTAAGCGTTTGGCCACACGCCGTACTTCGGGTAGTCGGGGAACGTCGGGGTGACGAAGGCCCAGCGGTAATAGGTGCCGAGTGGATCGCTGCTGGTGGAGAGCGCCACGCAGTTGAAGAAACCGGGACCGGTACTGTCGGAGAACTGGGTCAGCAGCCAGCGGTCCGCGAGCTGGTCGTGCAGCACGATCGGGTCGCCGGCGTTCTCGGTTTCGCAGGCACCGCCGAAGCCAGTGAACAGGGTGTTGATGTTGGCGGGGCCGAACATCGATGTGCCGGTCTTGTTGAAGATCTGGAACGACGCATTGGCCATGCGCACGTAGTGGTTGGGACCGACGTCGCCGACCGGATCGGGTGGATTCGCCGTGCCGGTGCCGACGTTGAAATTGGCGATCGCCGGCGGGATGGCGCGCAGGCCCTCGATGCGCGACTGCACCCGGCCGTCGGCATCCTGCGGGCCGTAGCTCGGCTTGCCTGGCGGATCCGGATCGATCATCAGGGTGCCGAAGAAATCACCGAAGGCATCCGCTGGCGGCTTGACCGGAATATCGCGCAGCGGTGGCGACACATCGAACTGGACGGCCGTGGTGGCGGAACGGAAAGTGCCACGCTCGGCGTCTGCGGCGGAAGCCGTCAGGGGGAGCAAGAGGGCGATGGCCCAGGCGCTGCAGACCGGGATAATCCTCGACATCGGCGCACACCAGCAGAGTTGGGGACGGCAACATAACCCGACCTGTCGTGCATGGCCAGTGCCTGCGCGCAGACCAGGTGGACGCACACGGGCGAACGGGCGAGCATCGCGGCAAGCCGGCGGTCGCGCCGGAGGAGCTGAGCGGATGAAGACCTTCCTCAAGGTGCTGTTCGGACTGGCGCTCGCCGGCGCCGGCATGGTCGCTTTCGTGTTCTGGCTGACCGCCGACCTGCCCAAGGCTGCCGACCAGTTCCTTGGCCGCATTGCCAAGGGCGACTACGAGGGCGCGCTGGCGCTGACCACGCCGGATTTCCGCGCCAGCACCGATCGCGATGCGCTGGAGCAATTCGCGCGCAGCAACGCACTCGATGGCTACCGCAGCGCCAGCTGGTCCGCGCGCTCGATCGAGAACAACGTCGGCAAGCTCGAAGGCACCCTGACGCTGGCCACCGGCGAGATCCCGGTGACCATGCAACTGGTCAAGGGCGAGGACGGCTGGCAGGTGCAGAACCTGAGCAAGGCGGCAGCCGGTGCGCGCACCCAAAGCGAGGCTCCGCCTGCGCGCGCCGTGGTCGCCGCTCCCGACAATGCCACGCAGCACGCGCTGATCAGCGGCACCCTGCAGGCACTGGCCGACTCGATCAACGGGCAGGACTTCGGGATCCTGCATTCGCACGCGAGCCGCCGCTTCCAGGCAGTCGCCGACCCTGCACGGCTGGCCGAGGTCTTTCATGAATTTGTCGAACAGGAAGTGGATTTCAGCGTGCTGCAATCGCTGCAACCGGAGATCGAGCGCTCTTCAGTCAGTTCCGACGCCATCCTCTTCCTTGGCGGCTACTACGACACCCAACCTTCGCGCACGCGCTTCGAGCTGCAGTACGAGCGCGAGGGCGAGGACTGGAAACTGATCGAGATCGACGTGCAGGTGCGCTGAGTCAGGGGTGAGAAACCGGATGCGCCTGCGCTCGAAGTTCTGGCTGGTGCTGCTGCTCGTGATCGCCGCGCGGGCCGGCACCGCGGCCGACCCCGAGGCCAGCTATCGCCAGGGCGAGGCGCTGGGCCGGGCCGGCGACTATGCCAGAGCGCTCCCTTGGATCCGCCAGGCCGCAGAGTCTGGCCATGCGCAGGCGCAGTTCACCCTCGGCAGCATGTACGCCTTCGGCCAGGGCGTGGACGAATCGAAAGCGACCGCGCGCGCCTGGTACGAGAAGGCGGCGGCGCAACATCACCCGCGCGCGCTGTTCAACCTCGGGCTGTATCACGACCGCGGCATCGGCGTGGCCGAAGACCGGCCGCGCGCATTGATGTTCTACAAACTCGGCGCGTTGGCCGGCGATGGCCAGGCCAGCTACAACGCGGGGCAGTTGCTGGTTCTCGGCGACGGGGTGCAGGCCGATGCGCGTGAGGGCCTGCGCTACTTCCGGATCGCGGCGGACCTGGCGATCCCGCAGGCGCAGATGGCGCTCGGCTGGGTGCACGAGCGGGCAATCGGTGTCGACCGCGATGTGCCGACGGCGCTGGACTGGTATGCGCGAGCGGAAGCCGGCGGGCTGGAAAAGGCCGTCGACCTGCGCATCGCGCTGGCGCGCCGGGTCAACGACGAGGCGCTGGCAATCGAGCGGGACGGCCACGCGCTGCAGGCGCTGGCGCAGTTCGACCTGGCCTGCCGCCACGCCGAATACAACGCCTGCTACAACGCCGGACGCATGCGCTACAGCGGCAAGACGGTGGCCAAGGACCTCGTGCGCGCGCGTCCGGACCTGGCACAGGCCTGCCGCTGGGCCATCGGGCGCGGCTGCCTCGGACTGGTCGGCCTGCTGATGCAATCGGTGCCGCTCGCCAGCGATGACCTGGCGCTGCTGCGCAAGTTCATGAGTGAGACCTGCGAACTCGGCGACCAACAGTCCTGCTTTTATTTCGCGTGGATGAAGACCCAGGGACAGCTCGGCATGTACGACCCCGGCGGCGCGCAGAAGCTGCTGGCGCAGGCCTGCATGAACCACGGCTACGAGCCCGCCTGCGGCCCATGGATGGCGATGTACAACGCCTCGCTGCCGCAGTCTTCCGGGAACAGCGGCTCGGGCGAGATGAACATCCTGGAGAAAGGCATCCTCGGCGTGCTCGGCGTGATCGCGGGCCTGGGCTCGGCGGGCCAGGTGTCGAGCGGCAGCTATTCCGGGGCGTCGAGCTATTCGCCGCCAGCCTACAGCGCTCCGTCCGGCGGCTACTCGCCGCAGGACAACGCCGACTTCCAGCAGTTCATCCAGTCGGTCAGCAGCTATGGCACGCCGGGCAACTGCCGCGCGGGCAATCCTTATTGCTGAGCGGCGCCGGCGTTCAGGCCGGGCGCCGGGCCGCATCAGCTGGCTGGCGGCGGCGGGTACTTGCGGATGGCAGAATCGCCCCCTCTCCCGATGAACGCAGGCAATGGCGACGCTGCTGTTGTGGCTGGGATTCGAGTCCGGCGCGATTGACGAGCAGCATTGGCAGGCGTTGGAGTCGCGCGCGCTGGCGCGCGCGCCAGGCGAGGCCACCCGGCTCCGCGGCGAGCGCCTGCGCGTGCTCTGCATCCGTCACCGGGCTGCAGCGCCGCCATCCTTGCGCCCGCTCGCCGACGGCAGCTGGCTGCTGGCCGACCTGGATCTCGACGTTAGCGAGCGGTCCCTGGTAGCGCGCGTGCAGGACACCCCTGCAGCGGTGATCCATGTCGATCCGCTGGCCGGGAGGCTGCGCCTGCTGCGCGACCGCCTCGGGCAACGTCCTTTGGTCTGGGCGCGCGTGCGCGACGGCATTCTGGTCACCTCCGGCGAGCACATCCTGCTGGCACATCCACAGGTGGACGGGGCATGGAATCCGGAGTATTTCGCCGCCTACTTCGGAGCGACCGCGCCGCCGGCGAAGGCGAGTGCCTGGCGCGGGGTGCACACGGTCGCGCCAGGAGAATGCCTGCATCTGGACGCGCACAGCCAGCGCAGCGAGCACACGCCCCTCGAGCCGGATTCGTCAGTTGCACGCCTGCCGGAACGCGCGGCGAGCGACCGGTTCCGCCAGCTGCTGGGTGCCGCCGTTGGGCAGGAATGCCGCCAGGCGAGCCGGATCGGAATCAGCCTGAGCTCGGGGCTGGACTCCGGGTCGGTTGCGGCGTTGTTGCCCGGCGAGCAGCGCGGGAAGGCTATGGCCTTGACCTATGGCAGCGACCAGTTGGTTGCGGTGGACGAACGCGCCGCGGCGGCAGGTCTTGCGCGGCGGTTGGGAATCGAGCATGCAGCGTTCTCAATCGACCCACTGGCGCCGCTCGCGCCAAGCGGCGATCGTCCAGTGTGCCCAGACACGCCAATCAGCAACCCGTACCGCGAAATCAAGACCGAACTCTATCGCCGCGCCCGCGCGTACGGCGTCGACGCCTTGCTGACTGGACATTTCGCCGATCATCTGCAGCCGGCGCCCGGTGCCTGGCTGGGCTCGGCCTGGAACCAGCGCGCGTTCCGCCTCATCTGCCAGCGATACACCGCACTGCTGCGCCAGTCGGGGCCAATCGCCGTCTGGCGCGACCGCAGTTGGCGCCAGTGGCTGGGCGGATCCCGGCGCGCCGGGGCGGCGCCCTGGTTGCGCCCGGAATGGACCGCGCGTCTTCTTGCCGCCCGTCAGGAGAGGCTCGCGCATCATCACGCCTGGCCACAGCCGGCACAGGCGGCGCAGGCCCTCGGCAGCTATGCGGCCATCGACGCCGCCGGCGAGAACTATTTCACTGCGCAGCACGGGATCGACGTGCGCCACCCTTACCGCGAGGTGGAACTGGTGCGCTTCGCGTTGAGCCTGCCTGCCCACCTCAGCGAGCGCCAGGGTCAGCGAAAGTGGCTGGTGCGCGCCGCATTGACCGGATGCCTGCCGGACCCCTGGCGCCTACAGCCCAAGAGCACTTCGATGCAGCCGTTCTTCGATGCCAGCCTGTTCGGCAGCGGGCAGAAGCGCGCGCAGGAACTGATCGACCAGAGTCGCCCGCTCTGGGCCGAATTCGTCGACCCGGCCGCCGTCGCCGCTGCCGCAGGAGCGCACGACGGCGACGAGTTCCCCGGCTTGCTGCGCTGGCTGCTAGTCGGATTCAGCCTGTGGTCGAGCACTCGGTGCAGTGCGGGTGGCACCCGCCAACCCTGATCCGACGCGTCATATTCGTTGGCACTTTGCAGTCAGAAATTCACCTTGCGGCAACCTATCGATCGCTGTCCGCGGGTTAAATTCGTGAATTCCGTCACGAATCGGCAGCTTGGGAGTCGACATGCGAGTGTGGGCAAAGCTTGCGCTCTGCGCATCCGCTGGGTTGTTTGCGTCCACCACGGTTGCCAGCAAGCTGCCACCCCAGGTCGACAAGGGCACGGCACCCGGCACGATCAGCATCGGCGCCGTCACCTACGGTTACCTCGACTTTGTCGCGCCAGCCAATGCGACCTGGCAGACCGCGGGTCCGGTCGAACACCTCTACGAGGGTCGCTGGTACTACCGCGTCAGTGGTGACACCCGCGAGTTCCCGGTCACCGGTGTACCCGACGACAGCAGTTTCGTCGGCGACACGATCAGCGTCAGCTACAACAACGTAGGTGCGCGGGGCCTGCTCGGTGCCGTGCACACCGACCAACTGCAGAACCCATCATCGAGCGGCGGAACGTCGGTGCGCAATGTGCTGACGCTGACCAACATCAACGCCGCAAGCCAGATGGTGACGGTGTTTCGCTACGTGGACGTCGACCTCGCCGGTTCCTCCGGAGGCGACTCCGCCATATCCATCGGCGCAGGCAACAACCATGTCCGGATCAGCGACGGCGCCAGCACCCTGGACATGGTGGGCACCAACGCCGCCTATCGCGTGACTCAGTACGACACCTTGCGAGTAGCGCTGAACGACACCGCCAACGACAATTTCGCCAACACCGGCCTGCCATTCGCCGCTGGCGACATCACCGTGGGCCTGCAGTGGACCGCCGTCAACATTGCGCCTGGCGCCTCGGCTTCATTCACCGTCGACATGGACCTGAACACGCCGACCACCGAGAACGGCGGGCCGGGCGAGGACGGCGATCAGACCTTCACCGCAACGGGCGTGGTGGTCAACAGCTACTCCACCTTGACCGCACAGAGCGGCAGTACGCTGACCGTGGCCAACAGCGCCAACCTGGCGCTACCCGCCGCCGCCTGTCCCGCAGCCACCGGCGGTTGCTTCGACGCGAGCAATCGCGCCCTGCAACGTGGCGATCTGCTGATGATCTACCAGCCGCAGGGGGCCACCCTGGACACCGCCTCGAACAGCAGCAGCTACGGCGCGGTGAGCAACTACAACGGGGCCGGGCGCTACGAATTTGTCTACGTCCAGTCGGTGGCGGGCAATGTCATCACCATTGCCGATTCCGACGGTGCCGCTGGCACCTGTGGCGGCGGCCTGCGCTTCACCTATGCAGTCCCCGGCACCCTGGTCATCCGCGTGCCGCAATACAGCAACCTGACCGTGAATGCCGGGGCGAGCCTGGTTGCACCCGCGTGGGACGGCAGCAGCGGGGGCGTGGTGGCAATCCACGTCGGCGGCACACCGACGGCAAGCACCGGCATCGCAAGCGTGAACGGCGCAATCCACGCGGACGGGCGGGGTTTCCGCGGCGGCGTGGTTGCGCAGCAGACCGTCGTCTTTGGCGTCACCAGCTACGTTTGTGCCAATCCTGACGGCGCGCAGAAAGGCGAAGGGATCGGCGCAGGGATCTATTCCTCGGTCAACAACCGCTGCCGCGGCGCGGCTGCCAACGGTGGTGGCGGCGGCAACAACCACAATTCCGGCGGTGGCGGCGGCGCCAACGGCGGCTTCAGTTCCGCCGATCCGGCGGCTGGAGGCTGGCTGCGCGGGATCGGCGTGTACCCGGCGGGCCCCGGAGGCAGTGGTCCCGGCAGCCCGTTCGACTTCCTGGTTTCCTGGGCGCTGGATGCCGAGATCGATCCGGACCTGGGCGGCGCGGGCGCGCCGCAGACCAGCACTGGCGGCGGTCGTGGCGGTTACACCTACGCCGCGTCGCGCGCCAACCCGCAGACCGCCGAGCCGGGGAACGCGGCCTGGGGCGGCGACCTGCGGCGGGCAGTCGGAGGCCTGGGCGGCCGGCCATTGAATGGCTTGCCCAGCGGTGCCGACCCTTACCGCCGACTGTACTTCGGCGGCGGCGGTGGCGCTGGCGAATCCAACAACAACCAGGGCAGCAGCGGTGGCGCTGGCGGTGGTCTGGTGTTCCTGGTCGCGCGACGGGTGCTGGGCACCGGACAAATCCGCGCCGATGGTGCACCTGGCCAGAACACCGCCGGCGGCGGCAACAATGATGCCCCGGGCGGCGGCGGCGGCGGCGGCACCGTGCTGATCCAGGCCGGCGCCGCGGTGGCGCCGGGCTTGAGCGTGTTGGCGCGTGGCGGCAGCGGCGGCAACCAGCTCGCCATCGACCCTGAAAGCGAAGGTCCGGGCGGCGGCGGCGGTGGCGGTGTGATCCTGTATCCCGGTGGTGGCAGCAGCAGCCTGGCCGGCGGCCTGCACGGCACGTCAGTCTCAGGCGGCCTGCGTGACCCGGCAGACGACAGCTCGACCCGTCGGTTCCCGCCCAACGGCGCCACGTCCGGTGCATCCGGCTCGTTCGCAGCCGTGCCGCCGAGTGCGGGCGCGGCTTCACCCTTTGCCTGCTTGCAGGGGCCAGGCTTCACCACCCCGGTGAGCAACGCCTGGTTCCGCAGCGGGCCGTCGGGGGCCGCCGCTACCGAGATCGAATTCGCCGCCACCGCCGAGGCCGGCAACGCAGGGTACTGGATCGATGCCGAGACCGCCGACGGCCGGCGCGAGCGTGTGAGCGGGTTCATACCCACCACGGGCGAAAGCGCCAGCCTCGCCCGCAGATATCGCCAGTTGCTCGACCTGCCGCCGGCAACTCGCGCCTTGTACCTGGTCGATGTCGACCTGCAAGGCCGGGAGACGGCACGCGGGCCGTTCGTGCCCGGCAGCGAATACGGTCAGCCGGCCGTCGAAGTCGCCTACGACTGGTCCGTCGGCCGCGCGCAGCGCGATGCCTACCATGGCGCACTGCGCGGTTCCAACGGATCGGTCGCACGGATCGGTGTCCGCGTGCACGGCATGCAGCGGATCGACTTCGAGCAGTTGCAGGCCGCGGGGATCCTGCTCGGCGGTGTGGCCGCCGGCGATATCGCAGTGGTGGGCCGCAGCGGCGCAGTTCCCCGCCGGGTCCGCGGCGGGGCGGTGTTCGGCCCCGGGTCCAGCATCGAGTTCTTCGGCGAGGCGGCCCCCAGCCTCTGGAGCCGCGATCACTACTTCCTGCTGCTGGTCGATCGCGCGCAAGCCGTCGACATGCCGTTGATCGATCGTCCGGTCGCGCCGGCATCGATCTCCAGCCACACCGCGCTGGTCGAGTACGCGCCGCAGAATGCCTACAACGAGGCCTCGCCCAGCGGCGATCCCTGGTATGCCGACCGGGTGGTGGCAAACGGGGCCGCGGCCACACGCAGCATCAACCTCACCGGACCGGCGCCACTGGGAGGCAGCGGTGAACTCGAGGTCGTGCTGTGGGGCGGCATCGACTGGCCCGGCAGCAAGCCGGATCACTCGGTCGAACTGCTCTTCAACGGCCAACTGGTGGCGAGCGAGCGCTTCGATGGCGTGGCGCAGTCGATCCTGCGGGTGCCGGTCGCGCTGACCTCGGGCAATGCCACGGTGACTCTGCGCTTGCCCCGCGACACCGGTTTCGCCGCGGACATCGTGCATGTCGAGAGCATCCGCCTGCGCTACCCGGCGTTGGCGCAGGCCAACGGCCAGCGCTTCCTGGGAACCGCGATCCAGGGAACTGCCTGGGATTCGATCTACGCGGACGCCTTCGGCGACCCGCTGCCGGCGGTCCGCGGCGGCGTGGTGACCGTCGACGGCGTCGCCGCATCCGCGCGGCGTGCGTTCCGGATCGAAGGCGGCGCGGCGGTCGAATACACGGTTGCCGACAGCGGGCCCGTGGCGTTGGACTCGGTGGACTTCACGCCGCTGTCGGAACTGTGGATAGGGACCCAGGCACAGTTGCTGACGCCGGAGCTGTCCTTGCTCGCGCCGCCGGAGGGGCTGTTCGGCAGCGCGACGGACTGGCTGGTGATCAGCCATGGCAGCTTCGCCCCGGCCCTGCAGCCGCTGCTCGCGCGGCGTTCCAGCCAGGGCCTGGCGACGCGCATGGTCGATGTGTCCGCGATCTACGCCCGCTACAGCGCCGGCAACCCGGACCCGGAAGCGATCCGCAGCTACATCGCGGCGGCGCGGGCAGCGATGGGCGTGCGTTATGTGTTGCTGGTGGGCGCGGACACGCTCGACGCGCCGGGATACCTGAACTCCGGCTCGGTGAGCTTCCTGCCAACGCCCTATGTCAGCACCAGCCGGTTCGTGCGCTACGCGCCAGCTGATCCGCTGCTCGCGGACGGCGATGGCGACGGCGCGCCGGACCTGGCACTCGGGCGCCTGCCGGTGCGCACCCTGGCGGAAGCGGAAGAAGCGGTGCGCAAGATCCTCGCCTACGAGTCGCAGCCGGTGAGCAACCAGTTCCTGCTGGCGGCGGGCCCGCGCGACAACAACGCGCCGCAGCCCTTCAGGCTCGCTTCGGAAGCCTTTGCGGCCGGCTTGCCGACGTCCTGGGCCTTGGATCGCGTTTACCAGGATGACCTCGGGCTCGGCGCGGCGCGCCAGGCGCTGGTGGCGGCCTTGGACGGCGGCCGCAGCGTGGTGTCGTACATCGGCCACTCCGGGCCCACCCGGTGGACCTTCGACCCGCTGCTGGATGTCAGCCAGGTGCTCGGCACGAGCAGCAATCCGGCGTTGCCGAACCTGCAGCCCGGCGTCAACCAGCCGATCGTGCTGCAGTTCGCCTGCTGGACCACCTATTTCGTGTCGCCGTCGCAGAACACCATGGCCCAGGCTCTGCTCCTGAGTCCCGGGCGGGGTGCCTCGGCGATTCTCGGCGCCTCGGTGCTGATGGAGCAGAGCAGCCACGAACGGATGGCGGGCGCGATCGCCCGCCACCTGCGGGTTGGCACCCGGATCGGCGATGCGTTGCTGGCTGCCAAGGCCGAACTCGCTGGCGATACCGATGAGCCTGCCGGGCCGGAAATCCTGTTGGGCCAGATCCTGCTGGGCGATCCAGCCCAGCAGGTTCGTTGATCGCAACCAGCACCCACACGCAACAAGGAACTCAAGTGCGGAACACGCAATTCAGGGAAGAGCAGATCGGGCAGGAGCCTGCGCCAACCGAACGACAACCGCCCTCAGGGCCGGGCCTGTACCAACCGCCCAGGCTGCGGGCATTCGGCGACATCCGCGAGCGCACCCTCGGCGGTTCGCTGGGTACCGGCGACAGCGGCAACGCCGGTGTCCAGCGCTTCTGAGCCGGTTGCAAATCCGGCGCATCGATCCCGGGTGTCGGCATGACCGACGGCCAGGCAACTGCCGCGCGGGCAATCCTTATTGCTGAGCGCCCGCTGCGGCTTTGGCTGCGTTGAGGGACCAGTCGTAATCGAGGAAGTCGATCTCAAGCTCCCCGGCCGCCAGCGCAGCGGCCTCATCCGCGGTCATCCCGAGCTCGTCGGCATGCTGCGCAAGGAACTCCCCGAGCGAGCGTCCGCCGCGGAACTCGAGCACGAAGTCCTCTGCGTACCAGTCGAAAATCCGCGACAGGTACAGGGTGCCCTCGGCGCGGTCCCAGCGGTTGCGCGTGCGGTCGCGCAGGAAGCGCCGGGTCTGATCCTCCAGTTGCGCGTCCAGGTCGTCGCCGCGATAGGCCTCCGGGCGCAGCGCCGGGCAGCCCACGGAGGCGCAGTTCACCGCGAAATGGATCCGCGGATCGGCGTAGTCAGCGGCGCCCCGCAGCCGCTCGTGCTCGATGCCATCGAGCGATTCGGGCTGACCGAACAGCTGGAAGAAGCGCTTTTTCCAGGGCGAGGAAAACAGCGAGCCCAGCTCGCGGATCGATGCCAGGCCGGGTTCCGCGCCGAGGATCAGTTCGACCGTCCATGCGTTGTAGGCATTGATCAGGAAGGCGCGCTGCTGCGCCCGGTTCCAGCTGTCGAATTCCGCCAACGGCAGCGCCGACAGGCTGGCAAGGTAGCGCCCGAGCGCGACACGGTCGCGCGCCAGGCCGGCGTAGTCGACCGTGGTGGCGGTACCCGCCGCAGTCCATTGCACATGCGCCCGCAGCAAGCCGGACCATGCGGCATGGTCATGCTCGAAGGCGCACGCGGCGCGGGTCAGCAGGCACAGGGCGAGGAGCAACCCACAACGCCAAGCATCCAGACACCCGCTCAAACCACCCCCCATGCCGCCCAGCCCAGTGCCACCGACGCCACTGCGCTGAGCACCAGCGGGGCGGGGAAAAACCAGCGGATGCAGAAGGCGGTCATCACCGCGAACACGATGCACAAGGCCGCCAGGATCGGTTGCAGGCCCTGCGGATCGGAGGCGCCGAGAGGAATCAGCCACTGGATCAGTGCAGCCGCGAACACCAGGAACAGGGTCAGGCTGTGGCCCATGCCGAGGTAAAAGTCGTGATGGCTGCGGCGCACACCCATGATGTCGAAGCGGTAAGCCCGCAGCCCTTCGATCGCCGCCTTCTCGGCGTCGTCGCGAAAACGCCCCTGCAGCATCCCCACGCCATGGCCGAGGGCAAACAGCGCGATGGCAACCTGGGCGATGCGCAGCGACAGCATGGCGGCAGCTCCGTGACCGACCCGCGCGATGCTGCGCGCGCGCGCCGGCGGGAGGCAAGCCCATGCTGGCGGGTCGATACGGTTGGCGCCGACGCCGCCAGGCGGCATGCTCCGCGCTCTTCGCACGGAGATACCTGCATGTCCCGGATCTACGCTGTGTCCCGGATCAACGCTGTCCTGCGCCCCGGCCTGGTTCTGCTGCTGGCCGTCGCCCTGGCCGGATGCGCCGGGGCGCCGCGCACACCACAAGCGCCGCTCGAAGCGCAGGCGCCAGCCGCTGCAGCCGCGCCTGGCGCCAGCACCGGCTCGCTCGAAGGTGCGCCGTTCCTGATCGAGGTGCCGCCGAGCTGGAATGGCGAGCTGGTGATGTTCCTGCACGGCTACGAGCCCGTCGGCACTCCGCGCGAGACGCCGCTGGCGGCGAACGACTTCGATCGCTGGCTGCTCTCCGAGGGATTCGCCGTGGCGCGCAGCAGCTACTCCGCCCAGGGCTGGGCGGTGGCCGAGGCGCTGGCCGACAACGAGCGACTGCGCCAGCACGCGGTGAAGCTGCTGGGCAAGCCCCGCCGCACCTGGCTGGTCGGCAACTCGATGGGTGGCCTGCTGGTGCTGGCGAGCCTGGAGCGCCACCCCGATGCCTATGACGGCGGACTGTCGCTGTGCGGCGTCAACTCCTCGGCCGAAGAGATCATCGGGCGCGGCGGTCTCGATCCGCTGGCCGCATTCGACCACTATTTCCCCGGGACCCTCGGGCTGGCAGCGGGCGGCCTGGCCGATCCCGCATCGCCGCTGTCGGCAGATCCGGAAACGATCGAAACCGCGCTTGCGAGCAACGAGTCGCGGGCCGGCCAGTTGGCGGCGAGCTTCGACATCCACCGCGGCGACCTCGCCGGGGCCTTGATGCTGCAGTACCTCGTGCTGCGCGAACTGAGCGTGCGCGCCGGCGGGTTGCCGGTGAGCAATCGCGAAACGGTATATCGCGGCTTCGACGACGACGTCGGGCTGAATGCCGCGGTGCGCCGCTACGACGCCGATCCAGATGCTGCGGCCTACCTGCGGGCGAACGTCACCCTGACCGGCAAGGCGCTGCGCCCGGTGGTCATCTTGTCGAATGCCAACGATCCCACCGTACCGGCGCGCTTCGCCGGCCGTTACGCCGAGCTTGCGCAGGCCGCGGGGTACGCCGATCAGGTGCTGACCCTGGCGCCGGTAGGCGATGGGCACTGCGCCTTTTCGCAGGTCGACATCGGGCGCGCGTTGCGCGAGCTGGTGCAGCGGCCGCGCTGAACCTGCCGCCGATCCTGCCTGGCGCCCAGCGCCGCTGGCCCCACGCGCGTCGGCACGACCTGCGGCGTTGCGGGGTCCGGTTACCATCGGACTGCGGCGTGTGAAGCGGGAAGCCGGCGCACTGCCCTGAAGTTTCCGGGATTATTCGAAGCCATCGATCAACAGGGGCCCGCGGTATTCGATGGCACCGAGGTCTGGTGCGCTGCCCCATGGCCGCGGCAAGGCGTAGTGATCCTCGTCGATGCTGGCGGCGACCGCGGCATCGACCAGCGGCGAAGTGGCGCCAGGGGCGAAACCTGCCACGCCGCCGCTGTCGGGCGCCAGCAACTGCGGATCGGCCAGCACATCGCCCGGCCCCTGCACCGCTGCAGCCGGCATTGCGTTGCCGCCAAACCACGCGTTGTGGTCGTAGGCCACGCCGTTGCTGCCGCTGACCCGCACGACTGCTTGCGTGGGGTTGCGTTGCCACACCAGATTTCCGGCAAACACGCTGCCGGTGTGGGTGCCGGGATCGAGGTGCCAGGCGACGTCGGCGGCGCTGCAGGCGAAGGTGTTGCCGCGCACCGTGACCCGGTTCATCGGCGCGCCCGAATAGCCGTTCCACTGGCTCAGGCAGCGCCGCCGCGGGCCGCCGACCACGTTGTTGACGATGCGCACGAGGTCCAGGCGGATGGGATCCTCGGCGCTCTCGTTGGCCAGGCTGATGGCCACCGCGGGCGCGCCCAGGCGCCAGAATTCCGGCACGCCAGTGGCGATCAACGCATTGCGTTCGACCACGCTGGATTCGACATTGTTGACGTAGATGTCGACCGAGTAATTGTCGTGGACGCGGTTGTCGCGCACCGCGTGGTTGCGCCCGTAGACGCCGATGCCCTCGCCAAAGTTCTCGTGGATCCAGTTTCCGGCCGCCAGGTGGCCTTCGCCGGCCAGGTTCACTGCCGAGGGCCAGCCACCCGACGCTGCCACCGGATTGTTGATCTGCACATTGCGCCAGACCCGATTGCCAAGGAACTGGATGCGCGCGGCCCCGTTGCCGGGATACAGGGCGCCGCGCCAGCCATGATGAATCCAGCAGTCCTCGATGCGGATGTCCTGCCCGCCCCAGACCGAGAAGGTGGTGCGCCTGGCGTTGCGCAACTCCAGGCCGCGAAATACATAGTGGCTGCCGCCCACGGTGATGAAGTTGGTGTCTTCGGGCATCAGGCTGGCATCCAGCACCGGGCGCGCGCCGGCGTATCCCTGGACCACGATCTCCGCGCCGGCGCTGGCCAGCCTGGACGCGCTCGCGCCGGCGGTCTCGAAGTAGCTGCCGGCGTGGATCTGCACCACGTCGCCCGGCTGTGCCAGTTGCAGCGCCCGGCGCAGGCTGGCGAGCGGCGCGGACACGCTGCCATCGCCGCTGTCGTTGCCGTCGGTGCGCACATGCCAGTCGCGCGCTTCGACGGCCGCGGCGCACTGCGCGGCGAGCAGCACGCAAGCCGTACGGCGCAGTGCCGGGAGCCAGCGCCCGCCAGCGCGCGCGCGCACGGTCAGGCGGGCCTCGCCAGCCCCGCCCGCGACCTCGCGACCTTCAGTTCTCGAATCCATTGCGGAACAGGTTCTCCCCGCCGATCACGAAGTCCCAGATGCCGCGACCATAGGTGGAAAAACGCGCGGTCTGGAGTGCGTCGATGTAGTCGACGTGCCAGTAGATCTGGTCCGGCGTCTGCACCGCTGCGATCGACACCCAGCTGGAGAGCGTGTTGTCGTAGTAGTACGGCCCGAGTTCGGTCGCGGCGAACAGGTGCAAGCCGTCTGCGGACATCGCCAGATGGTAGACCAGGGTGCTTGGCAGGCCAGTATTGAACGGGCTGAAGCTGTCGCCGTTGGTGGTGGAACGGTAGACGCCCGGCCCGGAGTAGCCGGCGCCGGCCACGTACACGGTCCCGGGTGTCGTGGTGTGGACCAGGATGCAGTTGCCGTAGAAGAACTGGCCATCCGGCATGCCGCTGCTGCGCAGACTGAAACCGGCACCGCTGTCGCGGTAGAACTGGCCGCCATCGTTGACCACGTAGCGGGTCATCCCGTCGCGCGAGAACTGCACGTCGGTGACTTTGCTGGCAAAGTCGAAGCTGCCCTCGCTGTGGCTGATGCTGCTGCCGTTGTAGGTCAGCGTGATCAGCCGGTTGCGGTTGGCACCGATTCCGCCGCCCGCAAGGAGGGCGCGATTGGGGTTCAGTGGGTCGGCTTCGATCGGTGCCAGGAACAACCAGTCCTGCAGGTTGTTCGCGGCGTAGTCCCAGCTGCGCAGCGCCATCCAGTTGCCGCTCGCGGGGTTGGTGTCGAGCTGCACGAAGCCGGGGTAGACCATCCACAGGGCGCCGCCGTTGTTGGATGAACTCAGGTGCGCGTAATCGCCGCTGATCGTCTGCACGAAGTTGTTGACGCCGGGAACGGGCGACACCGATTTCTGGTAGCCCTGGTCCTGCGAGCCGCCGAGCATGGCGTAGGGCTGGCTGCGCACGGTGTAGCTGCCGTAGAACTGGCCGTTGAGCAAGCCCGCAAGCGACAGGTTCTGGACTGTCAGCAAACCGTCGGTGGATTCGTAGGTGCCGCCGTCGGTGGAGATGTACACCCGCTCGGCGTTGTTGCCGTCGACGAACACGTCGATGTTGGGAATGTCCGCGTGCAGCTTGGTCGCCTCCTGGCCATAGTAGTCCTGCCAGGGGTTGACCAGTTGCCAGCTCAGCGCGCCGTCGTGGCTGCGATAGGCATTGACCCCGCCGACATAGAGCCGCAGCGGATCGCGGGTCGAGCTCTCGGCCGAGTTCAGGCCGAACATGGTGGTCGGCGCGTCGCTGCGGCGGACCCAGTTGCTGCCGCCGTCGACACTGTAATAGACCTCGGTGACCGCGCCGCGCTCGATGAAGGCATACAGGAAGGTCGTGCCGCCGTTGACGCCGCCACTCAGGGCTACCCGGTTGGAACTGGACAGCGCCGCCGCGCCGGTGACCGTCGCGACATTCACCAGCGCCTGGGTGCCCGGCGTTATGGTCTTCAGTTGCAGCCCATCCAGCAGGTACACCGTGCTGCTGTTGTAGCGCGGCGAGAACAGCGCCGCCTGGTCGCGCGCGGCCATGAACGCCACCGGCGTGAAGCTGGCGCCGCGGTTGGTCGAGGCGTACAGCCGCGGGCGCCAGGAGCCGCTGAATTCGTTGCGCAATGCGTACACCTCGGTGCCGCCGGGGTCGCGGCTGGCGAAACCTGTGGCGTACCAGAAGGCGCTGGTCGCGAAGCCGGTGGCGGCCTGCCAACTGACGCCGCCGTCGTCGCTGCGCCACACGCCGGATGGGGCGTCCCCCAGCACCAGCAGGCGCTCCGGGCCGGTCAGGCGGTCGAGGTAGCCGAAGCTGCCGTTGGGCGTGAAGCTGGCGCCATCGGCCGGACTGCTCCAGTTCAACGGCCCGCGATCCGCGCGCCAGAGATTGCCGCCATGGCTGAAGACGTTCAGCCGGTTGGCCGCCACATCGTATTCGGTGGCGAGCGTGCGCCCGGCGATGTTCCCGCTACCGCGCTCGACCCATTGGCCGCTGACCGTGGGCGAGCGGAAGGCGCGGTACGAAGCTTGCGGCGCACCCGTCGCGCGCAAAACGTGGATGCCCTGGCGTCGTTCGGCGATCGCTTCGGCGCGGAAGGCTGCATCCTGGCCGCGCCAGTCGGTCGCGGGTGCCGCACGGTGCAGCAACTCGATCCAGTCCTCGCGCCGGCGACGATAGTCCGCGCGTTCGCCAGGCGCCTGTTCCACCGGCGGCGGCAGGCGCAACTCCGGGCGCTCCCCGCCGCCGGGGAGTCGACTGAGTGCGAACCCCGAGAGCGCGATGACCACCAGCCCGAGTGCAAGGCGTTGCATGGCGTTCTCCCCCAGCCGCGGCCCCTGCAGTGTTGCGCGATTGCAACCCGCTGTAAACGGTCTGCCATTCACGCGTGGGGATTCGCGTGCGCCGACTGGATCGGGCCTGAGGTCATCGCGGATTGCCCGGGCAAACCGGGCTGCGAATGACGCGTTTGGGCCGCCAGACCGCTATCCTGTCGCCATCGGGCCCGGATCGCGCGCCCTGCGTCAACGATTCCGCCGACTTCCCTGCCCCCGCATGCACCGGACGATTTTCCACACGCCCGTCGTGAACACCTTGCTGCGCTTGTTCTCGCTGGCCTTCCTGCGGATCACCGGCTGGAAAGTCGAGGGCGAGTTGCCGCACGGTACGACCAAGTGCGTGCTGATCGCGGCGCCGCACACCAGCAACTGGGACCTGCCGTACACGCTGATGGTGGCGTTCGCGCTCAGGCTGCACGTCTACTGGATGGGCAAGCACAGCCTGTTCAAATGGCCATTCGGCCCGGTCATGCGATGGCTGGGCGGCATCCCGGTGGACCGCGAGAAGTCCGGCAACCTGGTGGCGGCATCGGCCGCGGCGATCGAGGCGGCGGACGGCCCGCTGCAACTGGCGGTCCCGCCGGAGGGCACACGCGGCAAGACGCGCCACTGGAAGACCGGCTTCTACTACATCGCGCTGACCGCGCAGGTGCCGATCGTACTGGCCTACATGGACTACGCGCGCAAGGTCAGTGGCCTCGGACCGGTGTTCCAGCCCACCGGCGATGTCGCGGCGGACATGGCCGCCATCAAGCGTTTCTATGCGCCGATCAAGGGGCGCAACGCCTCTCAGTTCGCCGCGGATTGAGTCCCGTACCGCGCTCGATGACGCACTGCCACCGGCCTGGTCAGGACGCCGGCCGCACCAGCGACCAGAACGGGATGTCCACGCGCACGCGGTAGCCGAGCTGGTGATACAGCGCCTGGGCGCGCGGGTTCTCGTAGCTGACGTGGAGGAAGGGCAGCAGGCCGCGCGCGAGCGCGTCGTTGCCCAGCCAGGCGGTCAGCCGCCGCGCATGGCCGCGCCCGAGGTGCTCCGGGTGGGTGCAGATCGCGCTCATCTCCTGCGCGTGCTCGGTGCCGAGGCGCTCGCCGATCATCGCCGCGAGGCGCCCGTCCTGGCGGATGCCGAAGTAGCGCCCGAGTTCCATCGTCCGGCTGCGGAAATAGTGCGGGTAGACCAGCGCGGTCAACGCCAGCACATCGGCGCGATCCGCGTCACTCGCGAGCGGCAGGATCGGCGCGCCGTCGATTACCTCGATCGGTGCATCGCAGACCATCTGCGCCAGCGGACGGAAGGCCGTGAGTTGCCAGCCCTCCGGCACCGGCGGCAACACGCCGAGCAGGAACGCCTGTTCGCCCGGCGCGAGTGCGCCAGACATGTCCACGCCCGCGTGTTCAACGCCGAGGAAGGGCGCACATTCGGCCGGATAGCGCGCCCATCCCTCGCCGCGGATGGCGAGATGGCGATGGCGTGTTGCCAGCGCGCTCCAGAAGGGGTTGTCGAGTTCGGCGGTCATTGCAGGTCCGGGATTGCGGCTCACGGCGGATTGTGGTCCCGCCCCGGCATCGTCGCTGGCCGCTTTCGGACGCCGAAATCGGGGAAGACCGGCTATTTCAGCGGCTTGCCGGTTTCGCCCGCGGCGACCGCTTCCATTGCCGCCCGCACCATACGCAGGGGAACGCGCGTGCGGTAGTCGGGATTGACGTAGGCAAACTGGATCAGGCCCGCGGCGTCGATCACGAACACGCTCGGGACTGGCAGCGCATGGTGCGCCTGCCCGCTGGCCTGCTCCAGGTCGACGCCGAAGCCACGGTATTTCTCCAGCGTGGCGTCGTCGACCCGAAACGCGATGCCGAAGGCCTGCAGCGCCAGCGCGCGGCTGTCCGAGGCCAGGGTGAAGTCGATATCGCCCTCTTCCAGCGTCTTGCGCAGGATTTCGGCGCGGTCCGGACTGACCGCCAGCAACTGGAAATCCTGCGCGGCCAGGTCCGGTCCGAGCTTGCGCAACTCACTCAACTGCAGATTGCAGAATGGGCACCAGCCGCCGCGGTAGAACACCAGCACCGTGCGCCTGCCACCCAGCAATGCCGCCAGCGTGGTTGTCTCGCCCGACAGCTCGGTCAGTTCCACCGCCGGTACCGGCGACCCGACCAGGATCGGCCGCACCTCCTCGGCCGACTCGGCGATCTGGGCGCGGACCTGGGGCACCCATGCAATGGCGCACAACAGGATAAAGACAGTCCAACGACGCATTTCGGGCTCCCGCTACTGGTGAAACGCAGCAGACCGCCGACGGCGGGTGACGCTTTCGCCGGCCAACGCCGGCCGTGGTTGCATCCAGGTCGGTGACCGGATGCGCGTATCCGTGAAGGCTGCGAGCCCGGATCCGCTCAGATTCTTTTTTCTTTTTGCGCGAACTGCATCCAATTGTCATTGCGAGCCCATACTGTTGCAGGCACGCCATCCCGGCGTGCCCTGACGTCTTCATGGAGCTTGCCCATGCGCCCCTCCCTGTTGCCCCTCCTGCTGGTTGCCGGCGGCGCTTTCGCCGCGGATCACCGCGATGCGCCGATCGCCACCGCCGATCCGGCCGCCGACATCAACGACATCTACGCCTTCACCAATCCGAACGATCCCAATGAGATCGTGCTGGTGAACACCGTGGTTCCTTTCGCCGACTACAACTCGCGCTTCTCGGATGCCGTCGAGTACCGCTTCCATATCGACAACGGTGCCAGCGAAGCGGTCCTCAGTTGCCGCTTCCTCGATCGCAGCAATCGCGTCAGCTGCTCCGGTCCGAATGGCCTCTCCGCCAGCGGCGGTATCGAGCGCACCGTGGCCGGCAGCGGCATGCGGGTCTGGGCCGGCCTGCGCGACGATCCCTTCTTCTTCGACGGGCCAGCGTTCCAGCGCACTCGGACCACGCTGACCCCATCGTTCACCAATCCCGGGGTGAATTCCTTCAGCGGCAATACGCTTGCACTGGTGGTCGCGGTGGACCGTTCGCGTCTGAACAACAATGGGGCCAACCCGGTCTGGAGAGTCTGGGGCGCGACAGTGCGCACGGGCGAGATCGGCATCAGTGCCGGCATGTCCGGCTTCTGGTACGACGCCGCCAAGCCCGGCCACGGTGCCCACATCGAGGTGCTTGCGCCAGTCGCCGCCGGCGAACCGGACCGTGTCGCGGTCGCCTGGTATGCCTACAACGCGGCCGGCCAGCAGCGCTGGATCGTGGGCGCCGGCACCATCGCCAATGACACGGCGACGATTCCGGTGGCGGTGTACACCGAAGGCGGGATGTTCCCGCCCGCGTTCGATCCCGCGCAGGTGCGCCAGATTCCCTTCGGGTCGCTCAGTTTCCGCTTCACCGGCTGCAACTCGACGGTCGTGACCTGGGCCGGCGCGCCGGCTGAATTCGGCACGCCCAGCGGCGAATTGACGATGACCCGGCTGACCCAGATCAAGGACCAGCCGTGCAGCTTCAACACCGCCGGCCAAGTGGACCGCATGGGCCGCCCCGGAATCAACACGGTGCTGATCAATGTGCTGCCGAACACCGGAACGGCGCTCAAGGATGCCTACAACCGGGCCGCCGACCGCAGCAGCTGGGCGAGCCTGTTCCAGGCCGAGATGCAGGCCAACCTGGCGGCGCTCGACACCCTCGACGGCACCAGCGGCAATGCCTTGCTGCCGGCGGCCACCCTGGCCGGCGTCCTGGTCGACGATCGCCTGGTCATCGATACCTCCAGGGCTCAGTGCGATGCCTACCTCGCGGTTGAACTGGGCGCGGCCGGCTGCGGTGGCCGCACGCTCGCGCGCGACGTGATCGACGATTCGCTCGGCGCCATCGTCGGTCCCGGTGTGCGCGACAACGTGGCCAACGACAGCGTGTTCCTCGCGGACTTCCCGTTCCTCGGGACTCCGCTGTGATGGCGGCGCGCGCGGCCATCCGGGCGCGGGCGCGGCGATTGCTCGGCGGCGTCCTGGCGGTCCTGCTGGGCGCCTGTGCGAGCGTACCGCCCGAGGCACCGGCGCCCCCCAGGGCGCCGGTGCGGTACCCGGCATCGGTGGACGCGCGCGCAACCACCTCCAGCGACATCTATCTCGGCAACCTCGATTCGCGGATCGCCAGCCTGCGCGGACGGACGGATGCCCCGGGCGCGCATGCGCTGCTGGCTGCAGCGCTGCACGCGCGCTTCCGCATCGTCGGCCGGATTGCCGACGCCGAGGCCGCACTGGCCGAAGCGCGCCAGGCGGTGCTGGTCGCGCCCGACCACGCCGACGCGCACCGCGTCCTCGCCGCCACGCTGATGAGCTTCCATCTGTTCGAGGATGCCGCGAAGGCGCTGGATGCGGCCGAGTCCTTGGGTGCGGAGGTGGCCGGCCTGCGCCGCGACTTGTGGATGGCGCTCGGACGCTACGACCTGCTGCAGCCGGATTTCGCGGCATCGAACCTGCCGGTCGGGGACTTCCAGGAACTGGCGCACCGCGCAGACCTGCGGCTGATGCTGGGCGATCCTGCGGGCGCGTTCCGCTGGTACCGCGCGGCCCAGGACCTGTACCCGGATGTCGACCCTTATCCGCTCGCCTGGCTGCATACGCAGCAGGGGATCGCGCTGCTGCGGCATGGCGATTGCGCCAGCGCGCGGGTCTTTTTCGAAACTGCGCTGCAGCGCCTGCCGCAGTACTACCTGGCGGCCGAGCATCTCGCCGAGTGCGAGGCCACGCTCGGTCAGCTGGCGCCCGCGCGCCAGCGCTACCACGCAGTCATCGAACAGACCGGTAATCCCGAATTCCTGGCGGCACTGGCGGACGTCGAAACCGCCGCCGGCGCAACGGCGGCGGCAGCGGTCGCCACCGAGAAAGCACGCGCGGGCTTTGCCGACCTGCTGGCGCGGCATCCGGCGGCCTATGCCCAGCACGCGGCCGAGTTCTACCTCGACCGCGGCGAATCCGGGCGCGCGCTGGCGCTTGCGCAGGAGAATGCGCGCCTGCGCGTCGACATCGGCAGCCTGATCCTGCTCGCGCGCAGCGCTGCGGCGGCTGGAGAAGACGAGATCGCCTGTGCCAGCGCGCAGCGGGCGCGGGCGACTGGCCTGCAACCGCCCGAGCTTGCGGAGATCGTCCCGATCGAAGCCGCCTGCAAGGATCAGAAATAGCGCCGCAGCATCGCCTGCCAGCGTTGCCCGCCCTGGTCGACCGCGAAGCCGGCGTCGCGGTTACCCGGCCTGCGGATGTCGGCGGACTGCCACTCGACGCCCAGCCGCCAGCGCTCGAACTCGCGCTGCGCCGCCAGCGTCAGGGCGCGACCATCCTGCAGGTTGAGATCGCGCGCGAGGCCGTCGCGATCAGCCACGTGGAAAGCCTCGAGGCGGCCGCTCAGGGTCCAAGGGCCACGTTGCTGGCTGAGCATGAGATAGGCGGCGTCGAAGCGGATGTCCACATGCGGGCCGGGCGGGAAGCCCATCAGACTGTCGCCGCGCTGGACTTCCGCGAGGAAGGTCCAGGCATCGGCGAACTGCCAGTCGACGCCGATCAGCGCCATCCGCGTTGCCCATGCGTACTCGTCGCCGGAGTGCAGGTCCTGGTCGCCGCGGTTGTCGGTGACATAGGCCGACAACCGCAGCCCCGTGCCAGTGTCGTAACGGGCGCGCAAGGACCAGCCGGGCCGGCCGTCGAGATCCGGCCCGAAGGGCTGGGTGCCATCGCTGCGCTGCATCGAGAACGCGCCGTCCGCGGCGAATGCGGGCAGCCGCGGCAAGGGCAGCGATTCCCCGAACACGCTCAGGCGATGATGCGTCGCGTAGCCGCGCCAGGCGAGCGCAGCGGGGCCGGTGTCATTGCCGATGTAGACCGCCGCCGCCAGGTCGAAGGCGGCGCCGTCGTCGCGCGGCCAGCGCCGGGTCCACTCCGCACCGATCGGCCGGAACTCTTCGCCGATCCAGGCGTTCAGCGCCGACAGGCTCAAGCTGTAGGGACTCTGCCAGAAGGCCTCGATGTTCTCCCGGCTGGTGCCCGCAAAGGCCTGGCCGATGCGCAGCCGCCAGCCGTCCTCGGCGAGCGAACCCAGGTCCAGGTAGGCCTCGAGCAGACCGAGTTCGCGACCGGCTTCGCCGTTGTCGCGGGCCAACCCGGACGCGTGCACGGCCCAGCCCGACTCGGCGCGATGATCGAAACCGAAGCGCAATTCCGCGTTAGCGCCGTCGGCGCGACCGGCGGTGCTGAGGCCGCCATCCGTCCAGTGGCGCTCGCCACTGCCGCCAGCGACGCCGACTTCCAGCTGCCCGCTCCATTCCACCGCCGACAAATTCAGGGGGCAGGCGAGGACGGCCATCAAGGCGGCATGGGCGGGGCGGCGGAGAGCCGCATGGATGGATCGGCACATCCGCGCACAATAGCCCGCGCATGTTGAAGTTCAAGTGGAAGCAGCGGCCGCGGACCGACGCTGCCCCTCAGCGGGCCTTCCGCAGGCGCAGCACATAGGGTTGCCAGGCGCGAAACCACATCGGCCCGAGGGCCTCGCAGCGTTGGAAGCGTTCGAGCGCAAGGCGCGTGGCGGCGTCCGGATCGGCGTGTCGACGGCGCTCGAAGGCGATGCGACCACCCTCGCACCAGAGGATGTTGTCGCCCTGGCCGCGTTCGCCGGCCACCGCCTCTGCGAACATCGACTCGGCGCGGTCGAGGATCGCCGCGCGCGTCGGATCGCCGGCGGGCAGGCGCTCGGCGCGCGCGCCGGACCACTGCAGCAGCATGCGCACGCTGTCGTAGCGACGATGCGGGTCGGCGAGGCCGCGTTCCAGCTCGGCGAGCGCCGCGGCGAGCGCGGCTTCGACCGCCGCGTCATCCGGCGATTCGTCGGCCAGCGCGAGCGCGTACTCGGTGAGCGCCCAGCCGAGGAAATGCTCGGACAGCTCGACGTCGGCGGCGCGCGCGGCGTCCACCAGCGCCGGCAGCGGCGCCAGCTGGTCGAGGCGCTTCTCGCCGGCCTCGCGCAGGCGCTCGCCGGCCTGCGCGCGGAAGGCAATCTCGTAGTCGTAGCCATCGACGCGCGCCGGCGCCACCGCGCGCAGGCGCTCGAACAGCGGCCACGCGCGCTCGAGCAGCGGCAGCGTGGCGCGACGGCCGCCGGGTTCGGTGTAGCCGGACTCGAAGGTCCACAGGTCGCCGAGATTGGCCGCCTGGTCGAACAACAGGTCGGGATCGTCCGGCTGCGCGGCCAGCGCCGGTTCCAGGCTGGCGAGCGCGGCCTGCGCCAGGCTGCGCGCCTGCGCCGGGTCCTCGTCGCGCAGCGCGTAGAAGTGGAACATCAGCGTCAGCGCCAGGGCGCGCCGCGCCGGCAGCGAGTCGGCGCGCAAGACGAGCGCCTGCTCGAGCACCGCGCGCGCCGCGCGATAGTCGTCGAGCAGCGCCGGGCCCTCGGCATCGGCCTGCAACTGGCGATGGTTCTGCAGCAGGCGCCCGCGATCGCGCAGCGCCTCGCCCAGTGCGATCCGCAGCGCGAGCGCGCCGGGCGCCGCCGCGCGCGCCGACTCGAGCACGCCGATCGCGCGGTCCAGGCGCGCCTTGCGCCCGGCGTAGTCGTCCGGCAGCAGCGCGGCGTCGCGCTGCAGCGCGTTCGCCAGCAGCAGCGGCGCCTCGCTGCCGGGCACGGCTTGCGCGCGCTCGGCGGCGGCGATCGCCTGCGCCAGATGCTCGCGCGCGCGCGCCGGCTGGTTGGCCTGCTGCGCGGCCCGCGCCAGCGCCAGCCAGGCCGCGGCGAAGGTCTGCGCGGCAAGTGCGCCGTCGCCGTCGACCCGCGTCAGGCTGGCGCAGGCGGGATCGATCTCGGCCGCCTGCCCCGGATCGGTGCTCGCCTGCGCGCCGAGCAGCGACTGCCGGCGCGCGGCGACCTCGCAGGCGCGCGCCAGCGCATGCGGGTCGCTGCGCACGATCTCCAGCGCTGCGCGGTAGTGCGCAGCCGCCGCCTCCAGTTGCTGCAGCGCGACGGCACGCTCGCCGCGCTCGGCCGCGGCCAGCGCGCGCGCGCTGGCGAGATCGCCGGCGAGCAGCGCCGGGCGCTCGTCGCTGGGGTCCTCCACGCGGATGTCGGCGAGCGCCGCGTCGGCGTCCTCGAAGCGCCGCTCGGCGAGCGCCAGCTCCGCTTGCAGCAGCGCCGGCGGCGCCGGCAGTGGCGCCAGCGCCTGCAGCGCCGGCTGCAGGTGGCGCGCCTGCAACTCCTGCAGCGCGGCCGCGCGCGGGCCGGGTGGGAGGTCGGCGATGCCCGCCGCCGCCTGCGCGTACAGCGCCAGTTCGATGCGCGCGTAGAGTTCGCGGTGGCTCGGCGCCGGCTCGCCCTCGAGCAGCGCGGCGGCCGGCGCGCGCGCCCGCTGGGCGTCGCCGAGTTCGAACCAGGCCTGCGCCAGCGCCCGCTCCAGCTCGATGCGCGTCGCGCCGCTCGCGCCTGCCTGGCGCGCGGCAAGCGCCTCGATGTCGGCCAGCAGCGGGGCGCGTTCGCGTTCGATCGGGTGCGCCGGCGCCAGCCGTGCGGCGCGCATGCCGGCGCGCACGCGCTCGACCAGGGCGGCGCGCTCGGCCGCGGCGGCAGCCTGCACGCCGGCATCGATGCGGCTCCAGATGGCGGCGCCGGTGGCCAGCAGCAAGGCCAGCGAGAGTGCACCGACCGCCGCCCAGAAACGCGGATGGCGCGTCAGCATGCGCCGCAACTGGTACAGCGGACCCGGCGTCGGCGCGCGCACGCGTGCGCCGCGCAGGTAGCGTTGCAGGTCGTCGGCGAATGCGTCCGCGCTTGGGTAACGACGCGCCGGATCGCGCTCCAGCGCCTTCAGGCAGATGCGCGCGAGCGGCTCCGGCAGCGTCGGGCGATGCACGCGCGGCGAGGCGACGTCCTCGTCGAGCACCCGCGCGAGCACCTCGGCGAGGCTGCCGTGGCCATGCGGCGGGCGCCCGGTCAGCGCGTCGTAGAGCGTGGCGCCGAGGCCCCAGACGTCGGCGCGCGCGTCCACCTGCGCGCTCTCGCCGCGCGCCTGTTCGGGCGCCATGTAGGCGGGCGTGCCGAGCACTTCGTGGGTGCCGGTCAGCGTGCTGGCGTCGCTGGCATGGGCGATGCCGAAGTCCATCACGACCGCGCGCGGCTGGCTGCCGCCGGCGTCGAGCACCATCAGGTTGGCGGGCTTGAGGTCGCGATGCACCAGGCCGGCAACGTGCGCGGCGGCGACCCCGCGCGCGGCCTGCTGCAGCAGCTCGACGATGGTGTCGACGGTGAGATCGCGCGCGCAACGATCGAGGGTGGTGCCGTCCAGCACCGGCATCACGATCCAGGCGCCGTCGTCCTCCTCCTGCCATTCGAGGATCGGGCACACATGCGGGTGCGACAGCCGCGCCAGCAGTTCCGCCTCGCGCCGCAGGCGCGCGCGCAGGCGCGGATCGGCGACCGCCACGGTCTTGATCGCCACCTCGCCGCCGCGTGCCGCATCGTGCACCCGATAGACCGCGCCCATGCCGCCGCTGCCGAGCAGCGACAGCGTGCCGTAGCGCGCGATCAGCCGCTGTTCGACCTGCGCCACGTCGCTGGCTACTGCAGCACGATCTCGACCCGCCGATTACGCGCGCGGCCGTCTGCGCTGGCATTCCCGGCGGCCGGCGCCAGCGGGCCGACGCCGTGCGCCGACAGTCGCGCCGCGGCCACGCCAAAGCGCTGCACCAGCGCGGCAAGCACGCTCGCGGCGCGCTCCGCCGACAGCTTCTGGTTGTGCGCGAAGCCGCCCTGGCTGTCGCTGTGGCCGACCACGTAGAGCGTCAGCGCAGGACGCTCCGCGAGCAGTTTCGCGACCTGCTCCAGCGCCGGGTCCGAGGCCGCCTGCAGGCGCGCGCTGTCGGTGTCGAAATAGATGCCGTCGACGACCACGCGGCCGTCGCGGTCGAGCGCGCTGGCAAGCGCCGCGGCGTCCGCCACCACCAGGCCCTGCTGCATCGCCTGCACTTCGACGACGTGCAGGTGGTGCACGCTGGGGTTGATCGCGAGCGCGACGTAAGCCTGGCGGCCCTCGTGTTCGAGCCTGCCGGTGAAATAGCGGACATCGGCCACCGCGCCGACGTTCATGCCGTTGATCGCGTTCCACGACGGGATCTTGCGCCAGCCGACGCCGCTGCTGGCGCAGGCGTCGCGGCCGACGCACTCGTAATCGACGCGCATCCCGGCGCGCTCCAGCGCCTGTTTGTAGTTGGCGGCGATCTCCAGGGTCGAGCGCCCGGCCGGGTTGCGGTAGGTGAGCCGCGTGACCCTGCCGGCCAGCGCTTCGGTCTGGCTGGCGTCCTCGCGCATGCCGACGATGCGCTGGTACTCGGCGTACTCCAGTACCTCGCGCTTGCTCTGGGTGGAGCCCGGGTAGGCGCTGACCAGCGGGTGGTCCTGGGCGCCGGCCGCGACGGCGACCAGCAGGGCGAGCAGGGGCGGCAGACGGCGCATCGACGGATCTCCGTGGTCGCGAGGGTGCAACCATAGCGCGCAAGCCCGCCGCATGCCTGCCGGGTTGCGTCGCGCGACTGCGAAAGCGCCGTCTCAGGATCGCGACGGCGATCGCAACCGCGGCATACAAGGTATTGATAGTACGCGCCTTTTGATCGTGGGTCCGGTTGGCACGCGGCTTGCGGAACAGCGCCATCGCCGCCACCCGAGCCGCATCGATGCCCACTTCTGCCGCAACTCCCGCACCGTTCCCGTGCCATCCGGTCGTGCTCGCCCTGTTGCTGCTGCTGGCCTGCGCCCGGCTCCCAGCCTGGCCCCTGGACGCGGGCTTCCGTCCGCAGCCGGACGACAGCGTGCTGACCGTCCTGCAACAGGCCGACGGCCGCATCCTCGCCGGCGGAAACTTCGGCATGGTCGCCGGCGAAGCGCACAACCGCCTGGTGCGCGTGCACGTCGACGGCAGCCTGGACGCCAGCTTCGCTGCGGCCGCCGATGGCGCCGTGGTGGCGAGCGCGCAGCAGGTCGACGGCCGGCTGCTGATCGCCGGCCTGTTCGCCAGCGTCAACGGCCAGCCGCGCGCACCTCGCGCGCCTGCTGGCAGACGGCAGTCTCGATCCGGGCTTCGCGCCGCAGGTCAACGGCGCGGTCGCGGCGCTGCTGGTGCTCGGCGACGGCCGCATCCTGATCGGCGGCAGCTTCACCCAGGTCAACGCCACGGCGCGCCAGCGGCTGGCGCGCCTCAACCCCGACGGCAGCCTCGACAGCAGTTTCTCGGCGAACGCCAGCGCGAGCGTGCGCACGCTCGCGCTGCAGCACGACGGCGCGGTGCTGGTCGGCGGCAGCTTCACCACGCTCGCCGGCAGCCCGCGCCAGCGCCTCGCGCGCCTGCTGCCGGGTGGCGCGCTCGATCCCGGCTTCAATCCCGGCGCCGATGGCGATGTCGACGTGCTGGTGCAGGCGGGCGACGGCCGCATCTACGCCAGTGGATTGTTCGCCACGGTCGGCGGCCAGCCGCGCGCGCGCATCGCCGCGCTGGCCGCCGATGGCAGCGTGCTGCCGGGTTTCGCCGCCAGCCTCGACCTGCCGGCGGCGGCGCTGCTGCCGCAGGACGATCTCGGCGTGCTCGCGGCGGGGGCCTTCGCCAGCGTCAACGGCCAGCCGCGGCGTGGCCTGGTGCGGCTGCGTGCCGACGGCAGCGTTGATCCGGCGATGAGCAGCGAACTGGACGACGACGGCTGGGCGCTGGCGCGCCAGCAGGACGGCCGCGTGCTGGTCGGCGGCGCCTTCGATCATGTGGGCGGGGCGACCGTTCCGGCGCTGGCGCGGCTGCACCGCGATGGCCGGCCCGATGTGTCTACGCTGTTCGGTTTCGACATCGCGCCGATGGCCTTCGTCGAGCAGGCCGACGGCGCGCTGCTGGTGGCCGGCGAGTTCGCCAGCGCCGACGGCCAGCCGCGCAGCCGCCTGGCGCGCCTGCGCGCCGACGGCCAGCTCGATCCGGGCTACGCACCGGTCGTCACCGGCTTCTACGTGCGCGCGCTCGCCGTGCTCGGCGACGGCAGCGCGCTGCTCGGCGGCGACTTCACCGCGGTCGCTGGCCAGAGCCGGCGGAATCTCGCACGGTTGCGGGCGGACGGCAGCGTCGATCCGGGCTTCCTGCCCGCCGCGCTCGACGCCGAGGTGCGCGCCGTGCTGCCGCTCGATGATGGTTCGGTGCTGATCGGGGGCAACTTCAGTTCGGTCGAAGGCCTGCCGCAGCAGGGCCTTGCGCGCCTGCACGCCGACGGCAGCCACGACGCCGCTTTCACCACCGCCACCGACGCGCGCGTGATCGCGCTCGCCGCGCAGGCGGATGGCGGCGTGGTGTTCGGCGGTGCCTTCCTGCAGGCGGGCGGCCTGCCGCGCAGCCGGCTGGCACGCCTGCGCGCGGACGCCAGCCTCGATCCGGCCTTCGACCCGGCCGCCGACGGCGTGGTGCACGCGCTGGCGCTGCAGGCCGACGGGCGCATCCTCGTCGGCGGGCACTTCCAGACCATCGATGGCCTGGCGCGCCCCGGTTTCGCCCGCCTGCGGGCGGACGGCAGTGTCGATCCCGGCTTCGCGCCGGCCGTCGGCGGGACGGTGCAGGCGATCGCGGTGCAGGCGGATGGCGGGATCCTGATCGGCGGCCAGTTCCTCGAGATCGATGGCCAGCCGCGCAGCCGGATCGCGCGCCTGCGGGCGGACGGCAGCCTCGATCCCGCTTTGCCGCGCCGGAACTGGTGCAGGCGCCGGTCCTGCAGGTGGAGCACGCCGGCGTTGCGGTCGAGCAGTTGCCGATGACCCGCATCGCCGGTGGCTGGACCCGCACCGGTATTGGCGCGGCCGCGCCGGGAACCCTGCTCGGCCTGCGCGTGCGCGGCGTGGCGACCGTCGCGAGCTCGGTCGGTGGCGGCAGCGGCCGGATCGAGGCGCTGCTGCTGCGGCCGGGCGAGAACGCGGGGCCGCAGGTATTCGCGAATGGCTTCGAGTAGTTGCGCCTGACAACCGGGCGCGACGCGTGCGCCGCTCACTGACTTCCGCATGGCGCTGCACCTGTCGAGCGACGCCGCGACCGAGGTCAAGAGCGCCGACGATGCGCTCGCCTCTGCGCCCGCTCGATCGCGCCCGGGCAGGCGCGCAGCCCGGGGGACGATGCGAGGGCAGCCACGACCAGCAGCCAGCAGCACGCGGCTTGCAGGCGGCAGGTCCCGGTGTGACTCATGGGCGGAGTTGGCGCATCGGGGTAGGCGGCGAACCGGGCAAGGCAGCTCACATGATCGCACCTGACGACAACGGCTGGCCGTTGCTTGGCGCGCGGTTGTTTGCAGGCCGGGCCAGGGTCGTCCTCGCCGTCCGGCAAGGCGCGGGCGCGCGGTCGGACGAATGCCGGGGGCGATCGACGTCGTTCTGACCTTGCGATCGGGCCAGGCCATTCCGGGGCGCCGCCATCTCTTCGACCTCGCCGCGATCGTCATCAGCGCCGCCGCGCTGTTCGCATGGATCAATCACCGCTGGCTGAAGTTGCCGACCACGCTCGGCGTGATGCGCCTTGGCCTGGTGCTGTCGCTCGCGCTCGCGCTGATGCGGCGCGCCGGGCTCGATTTCGCCAGCGATGTCGAAACTATGCTGCACCAGATCGATTTCGACGAAGCCCTGCTGCACGGCATGCTGAGCTTCCTGCTGTTCGCCGGTGCGCTGCACGTCGACCTCGAACGACTGCGCGAACAGCGCTGGGTGGTGGCCACTTTGGCCAGCGTCGGGGTGCTGATTTCCACCGCGGTGCTCGGGCTTGGCGCCTGGTGTGTGTTCACCGTGATGGGCATCCCGCTGCCGCTGGTGTGGTGCCTGCTGTTCGGCGCGCTGATCGCGCCCACCGATCCGATCGCGGTGATGGCAACCCTCAAGCGCCTGGGTGCGCCGAAGGCGCTGGAGATCAAGATCGCCGGCGAATCGCTGTTCAACGACGGCATCGGCGTCGTCGTGTTCATCGTGCTGCTCGGCATCGCCAACGGCAGCGCGCCGGCCAGCATCGAGGGCATCGGCAAACTGTTCCTGTTCGAAGCGGTCGGCGGCGCCGTTTTCGGGCTGGTGCTCGGTTGGATCGGTTTCCACCTGCTGAAGCGGGTCGACAAGTACGATGTGGAGGTGCTGCTGACGCTGGCGATCGTCATGGGCGGCTATGCGCTGGCCTTCCCGCCTGCACGCCTCGGCACCGATCGCGATCGTCGTCGCCGGCCTCTACATCGGCAATCACGGACGCGCGCTGGCGATGTCGCAGCAGACGCGCGAGCGCCTCGACGACTTCTGGGAACTGATCGACGAGATCCTCAACGCGGTGCTGTTCCTGCTGATCGGCGTCGAAGTGCTGGTGCTGACCTTCCATGGACAGTACCTGGTCGCCGGCCTGGTCCTGATCCCGGTGGCGCTGCTCGCGCGTTGGGTCAGCGTTGGGCTGCCGATCGCCGCCTTCCGCATGCGCCACACCTTCCCCGAACGCACCGTGCGCATCCTGACCTGGGGCGGATTGCGCGGCGGCATCTCGGTGGCGCTCGCGCTATCGCTGCCGCCGGGGCCGATCCGCGAACAACTGCTGATGGCAACCTACGCGATCGTGCTGTTCTCGCTGCTGGTGCAGGGCAGCACGATCGGCCGGCTGTTGCCGAAGTCCGCGACGCACTGATCGATGCGCTTTGAACTGCTGATCGGCAACGACTCGGCGCGCACCCGCTGTCTGCTGGATGGCACGCGCGAGTACACGCTGGGCAGTGGCGCCGATTGCGAGCCCTGCATCGCCCTGGCGACAGTCTCGCGCCGCCACGCGACCTTGCGCCTGGAACCCGCGCCGGCGATCCGCGATCTCGGCGCGCGCAATGGTGTCGAGATCGACGGCGTGCGCATCGCGCCGGGCGACTGGGTGCGACTGCCGGAAGGGTGCGAGTTGCGCCTCGGCCACGTCCCGCTGCGCCTGCGGGCGCTCGCCGAGGGCGACGCCGAGGTCGCGCTGGCGCTGCCGCAGGCGGACGCGCCCGCGACTTCGCCGCTGCCGGCCGTGACCCTGGCGGCGGGCGCCAGCGATCGCTTCACGCGCAAGTCGCTGGCGCCGCTGCTGCGGCTCGCCGCCGCCGGCGCCGCTCGCGTCGAGTTGGCGCGTGCGCTCGGCGAAGCGTGGATGCGCTTGCTGCCGCTGCGCGCGCTGGCGATCGCCGATTCAGCCGATGCCTGCCTGTTCCTCGCGCGCACCGACGCCGGCACGCCCATCGAACTCGAACACGAGGACCTGCGCGTACAGGCCGAGCTGGCGCCGGGCCAGGATCCGGCCGGGTTTTCCCATCTCGCCGAGCTCGCGCATGCGCTGCTCGCGCTGGCGCGCCCGGCGCGACGCGCGCCGCCCGCCGAGGCGGAGATCGAATGGCCCACGCCGCAACCGCTGGATCCGCGCGTGCGCAAGCTGCACCGGCAGGCCGCACGGGTCGCCCGCAGTGGCATCCACGTGCTGGTGCGCGGCGAATCCGGCACCGGCAAGGAACTGCTCGCGCGCTTCCTGCACGCGCACAGCGGCCAGCCGGAGACGCCCTTCGTCGCCGTCAATTGCGCGGCCTTCCCGGAGGACCTGCTGGAGGCCGAGTTGTTCGGCGTCGAGAAGGGCGTCGCCACCGGCGTCGACGCACGCGCCGGCCTGTTCGAGCGCGCCGACGGCGGCACCCTGTTCCTCGATGAGATCGGCGACATGGCGCCGGCCACCCAGGCGCGCATCTTGCGCGTGCTGCAGGAGCGTGAAGTCTGGCGCCTTGGCGCCCGTAGCGCGCGGCCGGCGCGCGTGCGCGTGGTCTCCGCGACTCACCGCGATCTCGCCGCGATGCGCGCCAGCGGCGCTTTCCGCGACGACCTCTGGCACCGCATCGCCGACTGGGAAGTCGAACTGCCGCCCTTGCGCGAACGGGTCGCCGACATCGGCAACCTTGCGCTGCACTCCTCGCCCGCGCCGCCGCGGCGCGCGGCCCTGCGCGTGCGCGGCATCAGCCAACGCGCGCTCGACGCGCTGCTCGCGTGGCGCTGGCCCGGCAACATCCGCGAGCTGGAACGCGAGATGCAGCGCGCGGTCGCCTTTCTCGACCACGATGCGGCACTCACCGCCGAGGAACTGCGCCCGGAGATCCGCGGCGCCGCCACGGCCGGGGAAGACCTGGCCAGCCAGCTCGCCCGCGAGGAACGTCGCCTGATCGAAGCGGCGATGGCCCGATCCGGCGACGATGTCGACGCTGCCGCCGCGCGCCTCGGGATCTCGCGGGCGACGCTGTATCGAAGGCTCGCGACCTGGGGCGCTGAGGGCGGGGAGCGCCAGCAGGGCTGAGAGGCTGCGAGATTTCAGCTTCTCACGCGGCCAAGGACGGGTCGCCCCTGCCGGTGCGCTCTTCGCATCGCGCTGGAGGGAGCGAGGCCACGAGGGCAGTTGCAGGCTGACGCTGGCATGGCTGCGACCGCTGGCGCGAAGGCTCGATTTGGCGTCAACCGGGCACACACGGCTTGGGCACCGGAGCCGCGCTACGCAGCTCGGAGCTGCGCTACGGTGTGTTCGCCTGCGCCGCCAGCAGCAACACCGGCCGTCGGCCGCTCACCTCGACCCGTTGATCGCGCACGGTATAGACCTCGTCGTTGTAATGATCGCGCAGGACCTGGCCGTCCTCGAAGACGCCCGCGACCGGTACCACATTGTTCTTGCGCCTGAGGTCCAGGGCCACCAGCGCCGGCGCGGCGCCGTGGAGCGTGCGCGAGAAGACCAGCGGCCTGGCTTGCAGTTCCTGATGCACGCCGGCGCCCACGGCCGGAAAACGCTGGCGGAACTGTCCGAGCTTGCGCCAATGGGCGAGTATCTCGGCTTGCTCCTCGACCGCCAACCAGTCCATCGACGAGCGCAGGGTCGCATCGCCCTTGGTGCCGGGGACCACCAGACTGCGTGAGAGTTCGTCGCCGTAGTAGATCTGCGCCGCCCCGGGCGCCAGCATCAGCTTGATCGCGGCATTGAAGGCATCCTTGCGCGCAGGGTCCAGCGGACCCATGTCGTCGTGCGAGCTGATGTAATTGACCACGCCCTTGCCGGCGAATCGGCCCTGCAACTCCTGGTGGTACTGCGCGAACAGCGCCCCGGCAGGCTGCGCCGCATGGGTGGCAAAACCCATGTTGATCAGGGCGTCGAAGCCCAGCTCGTAGAAGTCGACCTGACGGTCGCCGTAGTCGTAGGCCAGGCCCTCCTCGGCAGCGTTCTGGAATCCGGCGACGCCGTAGTTGAAGACCTCCCCGAACATGTAGAAGGGGCGATCGGGCCTGATACGATCGGGATTGCGAGCACGCCACTGCGCCAGGGCAAACTCGGCCTCGCGTTTGAGCACCGCCCAGATTTCGGGGTCGACGTGCTTGGCGGTATCGATGCGAAAGCCGTCGATGCCATGATCGCGCACCCAGTCGGTCAACCACTTGACCAGATAGTACTTTGGCGCCCGCGGCAGTTTCGTGCGCTCGAAGAAGGTATCCAGCTCAGCCAGTTCCTGTTCCAGCCGGCCTTCGGAGCGCCACTTTTCGACCAGGAAGTCGGGCAGTTCGACCGGCTCTTCGGATTCGGTGCGGATGTCCTGCAGGGTGAAACTCAGCTCGCAGGTGGCCGTCGTGGCAAAGCTGGTGTAGGTGCACGCCGGACCCGGACGCACCCAGTCGGCGGGCCACTTCGGGTCGATCTTAGTCGGCGCGCCGGCGTGGTTGAGAATCACATCCTTCAGCACCCGCAGGCCCTTGCCGTGGGCTGCGCCGATCATTTTGGCCATCAGCGCCTCGTCGCCCAGATTGGGATCGACCGCGGTCCAGTCCTTCGGCCAGTAGCTGTGATAGGCGTAGGTCTTGCCCCATTCGTTCTCGCCGACGTGGCCATGGACGTTTTCGATCAGCGGCGTGGTCCAGATCGCATCCACACCCAGGGCGTTGAAATAACCCGATTCGATCTTGTCGATCACACCCTGGATATCGCCGCCGGCGAAACTCCGGAGGGTGTCGGCATCGGGCATGCGTCCCACCGATTGGTCATTGCCCGAATCGCCATTGGCAAAGCGATCGGTCATCAGGAAGTAGATCGTGGCATTGCGCCAGAAAGGATCCAAGGCGGCAGCCCTGTCACCCGCGTTCGAATCCAAGGCAGCCACAAGCAGCAGCCCGGTACAGACCGATCGCATCCACGATATCGACATGCAAAGCCCCAAGCGATCGGAAAGCAGGCAGTGTCCCGAGCCAAGGCGGCCCTGTCGAGTGACTGCAATCGTTTGCAGCGCCGGCGCGGCACTTGCGGCGGGTCAGCACGCGGCCGCCGGCGCGGTCGGCCGTCACGCCACACCAAGACACCGCGTGCTCCGGAGCCGCGCGACGCAGGCCGGGTCCTCGCGTCCGCCATCCTTCAACGGGCCACAAACCCGCGACGCGAGGCGCCCGGCGCTTTTCCTGACAGGGGTCGGGAAGGGCATCGCCGCTGCGCCCTTCGAACCGAGAGTGCGGTCCTGATTCGTACCAATCCTCATCGCGGGAGCGCCCCAAGAGCAACCGCGTTTGGACAAGGTCCAAACCCACGCACAGCAAGCTCGCGGCATCTGTGGGTTCGGACCTTGTCCGAACGCTCTTCGCATCGCGGCTCCAGTCGGTGGTTTCCTCATCGGGATTGGCTCGGGCTTCAGTCAGGGTGAAAAGCCCGGTAGCAGCGAAGTGGGCATTCGTCCTGCGCTGGCGATCGGCGAGACGGCGGCCTGCTCCCGGGCCCTTGGCTTGTTTGCCCAGGAAGGCGCCAGCAAATCGCTGGACAGCAAGGGAATCGGTGCCCGCAACAGCTGCGTCGGGTTGCCGCCGACATTGCCCGGCAGGGATCGCGGGCGAAGCTGCCGTCATACGAGAACTCGTGCGCGCCGCGATCGGCCGTGCCGCCGACGCGCCCGGCACGCTGGTCGTGGTCGGGTGTCGGTACCAGCACGATCGGCACCTGGGTAGGGGTTGTTGTCGGCCCCGGATCTACCGCGGTCCGGCTCAGTCGCAGGAGAGCATGGCGCCACCGGATTCGGTGAAGGTCAGGCCGGCGGCAGGTTCGCGCTTGCGGTAGGTGCAACTGCGCTCGGTCAGTTGCGTGGAATTGCGCCCGGCGCCCCATTCGACCTGGCCCTCGCAGGCCTCTGCGGGGAGGCGCACCGTTTCGATGCGCGTGGCGCCCGGGGTCAGCCGTGTCGCGGGATCGAACCAGCCGCCGGGCGGCGTGCTGCGGTCGTAGATGTGGATGTTCTGGGCGGCGGCGTTGCGCAGCCTGACCTCGACATCGACCGCGGCGTTGACCGGCACCGGCTGGCGCGTCAGCTCGGTGCTGCCACCGGCGCTGTCGCTCACCCGCAGGCTCAGCGTGCGCGGGCTTCCGGCACTCGCCGGTGCCCAGGCATGCACGAGTTGCAGGCTGCGGTTGCTGGTGCGCGTGCTGTAGGGACTGCTGCCGTCGCCGAAGTCGAGCAGCACGTCGAAGGGCGCGGTGCCGTTGGCAATCGCGATGCTGATCGCATGATCGATGCAGGTGGACGGCGCAGACGGCGAATCGAGGGTCGCGGCGAGCGGCTGGCTGGCGACGATCGGGATCAGCACTTCGGTGCGGAAGCCACGTCGTTCGCCATCGAAGACGGTTGCGCGCGCCTGCTGGACGCCAACCTGGAGCGGGTCGAAATCGCATCTGCCGGTCTGCACCGCGGCGGAGCCTTCGGGTTCCTCATCCTCGTCGCCCCGGACACACCAGAGGTCCATCGAGAAGGGCGGCACGCCGCCGGACGCGGTCAGCACCAGGTCCACGTATCTCGCATTCGGCGCCAGGCTGGCGGGGTTGGCCTGGATCGCCAGGCGCGGGCCGTCTGGACAGATGCGCGCGATGCGCCGTTCGGCGGTTCCGTAGGCCGGGTGGCTGACGCTCAAGGCGAAGAACTGGTCGGGCGCGCTCGGGGTACCGATCAGCGTGCAGTAAGCACGCTGGCAGCCAAGGCCGAGGCTCGTCGGAAAGCTCCATTGATAGTCATCGCCGGAGTACTCCTCGCCGTCCACGCGCACGCCAAAGGCATTCGGCAGCCCCTGCAGCAGGCAGTCCGGACCGAGGATGGTCATCGCGCAGCGGCCCGGTGCGTAGCTGAACACGTGCCGGGTCGTGGCGACGCGCCCGTCGGCATCTTCCACGCGCAGTTCCAGGCTGGCGCTGCCGGTCACGGTCAGGTAGCACGGTGGGAGCAGTGAGGTGCTGCTGGCATCGATGCTGCTCAGGTGTTCGCCGTCCCAGAGGTAGGTGTACGGAGCGCGCCCGCCGATCACGACCGCGTCGAAGCGGTTGTCGCGGCCCACGAGAGCGCTGGGGTGGGCCGGCAGGATGGCGACATCGAACAGGTCCGCCAACTGCGCCGACGCGGTCAGCGTGGCGAAGGCGCTGCGTCCGCTCGATGGATGCAGCACCTCGAGCTGGATGCCGACCAGGCCTTCGGCGCCCATCGGCTGGACCGTCACCGTGTTGCTGGTCGATTGCACGACGCGATCGCCGTAGACCACGGTCCACTCGTACTGCAGCCCGTCCAGGTTGGCGAGGTCGGTGTCGAAGCGCGCGCTGTAGGGCACGCTGGCGCCGGCGGGAATGATCGCCGGCCCCTGGATGTGCGCGAACAGGTAGCTCGGGTTCAAGTCGGTCAGCAGCGTGGCGGGCACGTCCCGCTGCCAGCCGCCGAGAGCGCCCGGCAGCAGCACGTCGATGCTCAACCGACCGTCCACGAGGCCCAGGGTGCCCGCCGGCTCCACGGCCGGAGCGCCGCCGTAGGGGGCGTTGGCGCCGAAGCTGAAGAAGGCGTTCATTGGAATCGTCGGCGCGCCCGCCTTGTCGGCCCCGCTGGCGGCGAGCGGCCCGGTGCCGAGCGCCCAGCGCGGAAAGCCGCTGCCATCGTAGAAATAGAGCACCGCTGCGGCGGTGCTGCCCTGCACCTCGAAGCTCAGGCCCCAGCCGGTCTGCGTGGCGTGGTGGTAGATCCCGGTCAGGTTGGACGCGGGCACGCTGGCAGCGTAGCGCAGGCGTTCGAAGGGCTCGCTGCCGGTGTTCCCGTCCAGGTTCCAGGAGAACTCGGCGCGGTCGTCCTCGTGCACGCGCAGGCCGATCGTGCCGACCTGGGTCAGCGCCGCGGCGCTGCCGTTCCAGCGCGCCGACAACAGCGATGCGCTCCAGGTCGTTCCCGAGTAGGGCGCGCTCGCGATGTACCAGGTCGGCCGTCCCGACGAATCGTAGGTGTACCAGATGCCGATCAGGGTACTGCCGGCGAACTGGAAGTCGACTCCGTGGCCGCTGCGCTTGGGGTTGTACCAGAGCCCCGGCTCGGGGCGCAGCGTCGCCGCGGCGGCGCTGGCCGCGGTGGCGAGGCCGAGCAGCAAGCCGAGGATGCGCAGGTACATGGACGATCTCCTTCGCCTGGACGATCGCAGGGACGAGATCGGGCGCCGCGGCGGATCACGGACGTACGCGCGAGCGGCGGTGACGGCGTCGGCAGGCCCCGGGCGTGTCCGGGCAGCGTCGGCCCGAGGCCCGGGCACGCGCGCAGCCGGTCCGATGCATGCGTGCTGCTACGGGCGCGCCAGCGCGCGCCGTCCTTGGCGTCCCAGGCTCCCCGGATGGCGCGCCAGTTGTGTCGCCAGGCGCTGCACGTCGGCGCGCGCGGCGACCTCGCCGGCCTGGACACGTGCCTGCGCGAGCGCGAGCTCGGCCTCCAGCCGCAGCCAGTCGTCGGCCTCCAGCGTGGACCGGATCGCGGCGGCTTCCGCGAGCAGCGCCTGCGCTTGCGCGTCCGCGCCTTCCTCCAGCCGCAGGCGCCCGAGCGCGACCAGGGTCCACGCGAGGTGCGGATGGCCGGCCGGCAAGGCCTGGCGGCGCGCCGCCAGCGCGGACTCGAGCAAGCCGCGCGCTTCCTCGCGCAGACCCGCTTCGAGCAAGGCCTGGCCGAGGTTGTGGTCGGCCTGCGCGCGCAACGCGTGGCCGGCCGGCAGTTGCGCGTGCAGGCTCTCGCGAGCACCGCGAAAGCCCGCGATCGCCGCTTCGAGCTCGCCGCGGTCCTGTTGCAGCAACGCCAGGTTGTTGCGCGCCTGCGCGACCTGCGGGTGGGATTCTCCGAGCGCCGCGACGCGGATGCGCAGCGCCTCGTCGAGCAGTTCGCCGGCGCGCTCGAGCTCGCCCGCACCCTGCAGCAGCACGCCGAGGTTGGCGAGCGTCTGCGCGAGGTCGCGGTGGGTGGTCGGCAGCAACTGGCGGCGCTGCGCGAGGGCCTCTTCCAGCCATGCGCGGGCGGCGTCGGTGCGGCCGAGTTGCAACTGCGCGAGGCCGAGGTTGTTGAGGCTGGTGGCGAGTTCGGGCGATTGCCCGCCCGGACCCGCCGCGGCGCGTTGCAAGGCCACCGCTTCCTCGAGTCGGCCGGTCGCCGTGGCGAAATCGCCGAGCGCGAAATCGACCGCCGCGAGGTCGTTCAGGCGCTCGGCCACGCGCGCCGGGTCCGCCGGGAGCAGCGCGCGGCTGCCGGCGAGTGCGGTTTCGAGGTCGGCGCGCGCGACCGCGGGCTCGCCGCGCAGGATCGCCAGCCGCGCGCGCTTGGCGAGGGTGTCGAGGGAGTCCGCGGAGCCGGCGCCGGCGAGCGCGCGGTAGATCCCCAGCGCCTCGTCGAAGGCGGCGGTCGCCGCGTCGAGTCGCCCGGCCAGGCGTGCGTTCTCGCCGGCCTGCACCAGCGTCGCCGCCAGTTCCTTCGACGCCCTTGGCATTGCGCGGTAGTGGGCGAGCGCAGCCTCGACCAGCGGCGCCGCGGCGGCGTGCGCGCCGAGCGCCTGCCAGGTGCGCGCCAGCACGCGCTGCAACTGCGCGCGGGTCTCGGGGTCGAGCGCGCGCGCGGCGAGGCGCGCCTGCGCCGGCGCGAGCAGTTCGGCGAGCGTGGTCTCGCGCCCCTGGGCGCGCGAGGGATCGGCCGCCGAATACAGGTCGACCAGCATCGCGGTGACCGCGGCGGCGCGGTCGCGCTCCGCCGCCAGCCGGCGCGATTGCGCCGCGATCTGCAGCGTCAGCGCCAGCCACGAGGCGAGCACCGCGGCAGCGGTCGCACAGGCCCACGGATGGCGCCGCAGGAACAGCGCGACGCGCCGACGCGCGGACACGGCCTGCGCCGCCAGTGGCCGATGCGCCAGCCAGCGTTCGAGGTCTTCGGCAAAGGCCGCGACCGACGCGTGGCGCTGCGCGGGATCGGCCGCCAGCGCCTGCGCGGTGATGCGCGCAAGGTCGCCCAGGCGGCGCGCCAGCGGCAGCGGGGCGCCCTCCGCGGCGCGCGCGCCGCCGCAGGCGTGGTGCAGCAACAGGCCGAGCGCGTGCACATCGGTGGCGGCGGTCACCGGCGCCTGCGCGCGTTGCTCCGGCGCCGACCACGCCGGCGTGGCGGCGGCCGGCGCCGCATCGGTCGTGTCCAGCCAGCGCGCGATGCCGAAGTCGATCAGGCGCGGCTGGCCCTGCGCGTCGACCAGCAGGTTGCCGGGCTTGATGTCGCCGTGCGCCACCAGCCGCGCATGCGCGTGCGCCACCGCCGCGCAGACCGCCAGCAGCAGGCGCACGCGCCCTGCCAGCGGCAGCTCCGCGATCGCCTGCTGCCAGCCGCGCCCCTCGACGTACTCCTCGACCAGCCAGGGTTGGCCCTCGGCGTCGATGCCGGCGTCCAGCAGGCGCGCGATGCCGGGGTGGTCCAGGCTGGCGAGGATGCGGCGCTCGGCCGCCAGCCGCGGCGCGGTCCATTCGGCCGCGATCCCGGGCGCCAGCAGCTTGATCGCGACCTTGCGCTCGAACTGGCCGTCGCAGCGCTCGCCCAGCCAGACCTCGCCCATGCCGCCGCTTCCGAGCCGCCGCAGCACCCGGTAGGCACCGTAGACGCGGCCGACCAGTTGCCGGCGCGCCAGTTCCGCTTCGGCGTCGTGCACCGCGCGCGCGCCGAAGGCATCGAAATGGGCCGCGGCGGGCGCATCCGCGGCGATCAGGGCGCGCGCCTGCGCAAGCAGCTCCGGAGCCTGGTCCAGCGCCGCTGCCAGCAGCGCGTCGCGTCGCTGCGCCGGCGCCTCCCAGGCCGCCTCGACGGCCGCCCGCAGGCGCGCGTAGTCGCTCACCGGGGCGTGCCCGCCAGTTGCTGGTACAGCCAGGTGCGCGCGAAGGCGTAGTCGCGCTTGACGGTCGCGCTGCCGCAGCCGAGCGCAAGTGCGGTGTCGTCCACATCGAGTCCGCCGAAGACACGGCAGACGACCACATCGTGTGCGCGCGGGTCGAGCGTGGAGAGCATCACCAGCGCCTGGTCGACCGCGAGCAGTTCCTCCGCCGGCATCTGCGCGACGTCCACGTCGGCCAGCTCCACCTGGACCGCGTCGCCGCCGTGGCGCACGCTCTGCGCGCGGCGCGCGCGGTCGACCAGCAGGCAGCGCATCGCGCGCGCGGCGAGGTGGAAGAACTGGGCGCGCGTGACCCAGTCTACGCTGCGCTGGCGCGCGAGGCGCTCGTAGGCCTCGTGGACGATGCTGGTGGTGCTCGCCTCGCCGCCGCCAGCGCGGCGCCGCTGGCGCGCCGCCAGCGCGCGCAGCTGCGCATAGACGCGCTGCGCCAGCGCCGGATCGCCGCCGCCGAGCTCGTCGAGGAAGCGGTTCAGGTCGTCCATGCGTGCATTTCAGCACAAGCGACACACCGACGATACCGACGGCGCAAGGATTGACGTGACATCCCGCATCTCCCCGCCGCAGCACCCCGACGCGGGATGATCGCGGCTCGCGACCTGGGGCCGGTGCCTGCTGAGCGCGCTCGCAGGCGAGGCCGCGGCGACCGCGGAGAAGCGTCCCGGCATGGATGTGGTGATTGCCGAGCGGGCGACGAGGCGGTCGCGCCGCAGGCGCGCCCGCTGCTGAATGGGGCGCCGAGTCCCGGCAGGCGATCATGATGCGGCCGGCCGTGCGCGAGATTATGTGGGCGGCAAGAGCGACCGGTCATGCCGGTGAGTCCTGAATCGGACCGGGCGGCGGTTACGCGGGCCGGAGCGACGGTGACGGCTCCAGTAACGGCGCCGGCGATGGACGCCCCGGGGCATGGCGATGCTCGGCCTGGTGCTCGTTGGCTTCGCGGCGGTGCGATCGCGCAACCTCTGAGTCATCTCGGACGCACTTGGGCTTCCCAGGGCCCGCGGGCGGGCTTGGTGAAGGCCGGCAGCGTTCGATGGTGGTTCAGGTGGCAGCGACGCGCGTCATGCGAGAGCAGCGCCTGCCTGCGCGCGGCGACCTCGCCCGGGCTCTCGGCCTGGGCGATGTCGGCAAGCACCTCGATCGCGCACTGCCCGGGCGGTGGCTATGTGGGCATGCCGGCACGGCTGGAGGCGACCGGCAGCCGCAACGTGGCACAGGCGCCGCCCTCGGGCCGGTTCGTGAGCGTCGCGCTGCCGCCGTGCAGGTCCGCGACCTGGGCGACGAAACACAGCCCGAGGCCACTGCTGCGGTGGCCGCCGTCCGGGCGCGGCAGCGAGTAGAAGCGCTCGAACACGCGGCCGAGGGCGTAATCGGGCACGCCCGGGCCGTCGTCGCATACCTTGAGCTGCACGCACTCGCCGTCGATGCCCGCACTCAGCTCGATTGCGCTCCCGGCGGGCGCGAAGTCGCCGGCGTTCTCGACCAGGTTGGCGAGCGCCTGGCGCAGCAGGAAGGCGTCGCCATCCACCTGCGGCGCGCCATCGACGCGGATGCGCAACTGCTGGCCGCGCCGGGCCAGGTGCGGGCGGCTGTCCTGGGCCACCGCGTCGAGCAGCTCGGAGACGACCAGCCGCTGCGGCGCTTCGATGCGCTGGCGGTGCTCCACCTCGGCCAGCGCGAGCAGGCGGTCGATCATCTGCGTCAGGCGCTCGCCCTGGGTGCGGATGGCCTCGGCGAAGCGCGCCTGGTCGGCTGGTGGCAGCGGCTGCTCCAGCAGCTCGGCGCTGGCGCGGATGGCCGCCAGCGGGCTCTTCATCTCGTGCGTGAGCGCGTGCACATAGCGCTCCACGTACTGCTTGCCTTCCAGCCGTGCGCGCATGGTTTCCAGCGCCTGGCCGAGTTCGGCGAACTCGCCTGCCGCGCGCGGCAGGCTGACGCGCTCGCCCGCGGTGACCGCCTGGGCGTAGCGCCGCAGCGCGCCCAACTGGCGCGACAGCCAGGCCGCGCTGGCGATGCCCACCAGCAGCGCGAAGCCGAGCAGCAGCGCGCCCCAGCGCGCGACGACCGCCTGGCTGCGCTCGATGAAGGGTGCGATCACGCGATTCGGTTTGGCCACCGTCAGCGAGCCGACGATTGCCCCGCCGGGGTCGCGGATCGGCGCCGCGACATGCATCACGCTGGAGTCCGGATCGTCCGGATCGGCGAGCGAGGAGCGCGCGCCGTAGCGTCCGCGCAGGGTCAGGTAGACATCGTTCCAGCGCGAGTAGTCGGCGCCGACATCGACCCCGCTGCTGTCGAACACCACGATGCCGCGCGCATCGGTGACGTAGATGCGGTAGTTGGTGCGGCGCTTGGCGAAGCCCCAGATCGCCGCGCCCGGATCGCGCCCGTGCATGCCGCGCACGCGCGCGGCGAAACGCCCGTCGGCGATGCGTCCGGCCAGCAGATCGTCGCTGGCCAGCTCCGCCAGCACGTTCGCGGTGTCGACCAGGGTGTCCTCCATCGCCTGGCGCACCCCGGGTTTGACCTGCGCGAGGAACACCTGGCTCAGCAGCAGCGCGGTCAGCGCGACGATGGCAAAGGTGCCGATCAGGATGCGCAGGCCGATGCGCATCAGCCCTGCTCCAGCGAGTAGCCCAGGCCGCGCTGGGTGCGGATCGGGTCGCTGTCCGGATCGATCTCGCGCAGCTTGGCGCGCAGGGTCTTGATGTGGGTGTCGACGGTGCGATCGGTGCTGTCGCTGTCCGGGCCCCAGGCGCGGTCGAGCAGTTGCGCGCGGGTCAGGATCGCGCCCGGCCGTTGCAGCAGCGCGGCGAGCAATCGGTACTCGTAGCGCGTCAGCTCCAGCAGGCGTCCGCGGTAGTGGATGCGGTGGCCCTCGGGATCGTGGCCGAAGCCGCTCGCCGGCGCCGCGCCCTGGCCGCGGCGCAGCACCGCGCGCACCCGCGCCACCAGCTCGCGCAGCGAGAAGGGCTTGGCGATGTAGTCGTCGCCACCCAGTTCCAGTCCATGCACGCGATCGGCCTCGCCGGCGCGCGCGGTCAGGAAGATCACCGGCAGTTCGCGCAGGCGGCGGAGCTCTGCGCACAGCGCGAAGCCATCGATATCCGGCAGCCCGACATCGAGGATGGCTAGGTCGAAAGGGCTCGCCGCGGCCAGCCGCAGCGCGGCGCGCGCGGTCAGCGCGTGCGCCACCTCGAAGCCGGCCGCGCGCAGCGCGAACTCGACCGTCTGCGCGATGGCACCCTCGTCTTCGACCAGCAGGATCCGGGTCATGGTCCCCAGTGTGGTGGGCGGGCTCAGCGCGCCGGCGGGGAAGTCTGCGCCGCTGCCGCGCGCCCGAACAACCATGCCGACGCCAGCCAGGGGAGCACGAACAGCAGCGAGAACAGTGCCGCAAGCGACTCTCCGGCAGCCCACGCCACCAGGCTTGCAAGGCCCTGCGCCGCCGCCGTCGCCTGGAGCGCCACAGCCATCCCGGCCGGGCGCATCCGCGCGACCCGCGCCCCGACGAATCCGACCCCGAGCACCCCGGCATAGACCAGATTGGCCGGATTGCCCTCCGTTCCGATGATCCCGACTGCGAGGTTGATCCACACGAGCACGAAGGCGCTCGCCACCGCGACGCCGACCGCGGCGCGGTACAAGGTGCTGCCGGACAAGCGCATGGCCGCCTCGTAGCTGCCGCAGGCCGCCAGCAGCATGCCGCCGAAGACCACGAAATCCGCCAGCGACCAGTCCACCTCGCGGGTGAAATGCATCGCCACCAGCGGCAGCAGCAGCAGGATTCCGGCGGCGACCCAGACAGCCTCGGGCCGGGGATTGCCGCGACTGATGGCGTGCGGGTGTGCGTCTGCTGGCATGCGGCGGGCTCCATCGGGTGGCGGGCGTCGGGCCGCCGGTCGTGCACAGGCTAGGAGCGCTCGGTGAGGCCTGCATGAAGTTTCATGCAGGCGTCGCGAGCTCCCGAGGCGTGATGCGCGGCGCGGTTGTCCCAAGCCGGCGGGATCTATCGTCTTGGTTGTCATCAGGTCGCGGGACTGTCGCCATGCGCATCGCCCTGTTGCTGCTGCTGTGCCTGGTCGCACCCGCCTGGGCGCAACCGGCTTTCCACGCGCCGCCGGTGCCCGCGGGCAGCCTCACGGTGCGCCTGCACCCGACCGAAGCCGTCGCCGCGGGTGTGCCGGTGCGGGTGAGCTTCGGCGTGCCGTTTCCGCGCGGCTCGCTGACGCCGGCGCAGCTGAACACGCTGCGGGTGCTCAAGGGCGGCGTGGAGCAGCCGGCGCATGTCTCACTGCTGACGCCCTGGCGCCACCGCAGCAATGCCGCGCTCGACGGCGCCTCGGTGCGGGTGGCGCGGGTGCAGATCCAGTACACCTTCGCCGCCTCGTTTCCGGCGAGCGAGACCATCACTCTGGACTGGGGCGGCCCGCCGCGCACGCTCGACGTGCCTGCGCTGGTCGATCCGCGCAGCGCCTGGCACCGGGTCACCGCAGGCAGCTTTGTCGCCGGCGACAACGTGTTCGAACCGGATGTCTACGCGGTGCTGCCGGCGGCCTGGTTGAGCCAGGGGCTGCTCAAGTCCTCGCGCAGCACGCCCTTCGACGCCAGCAATGGCGAGGCGCGCGACAACCCGGCGACGATGGACGCGACGCTCAGCTGGCCCGGCACCCAGGAAGCCGAGCGCGCGCTGAAGAACAACTTCTACAGCGTGATCAACCGCGATGATCCGCTGGTCACGCCGGCCAACCAATGCCCGTACAAGACCCAGGCCGAGCCCTGGCTGTACGACCGCGCCGGGACCATGTTCGTGCTGTATTTCCGCAGCGGCTTCTTCACCGCGCTGCGCGAGGCGGTGCAGGCGGCGCAGTTCTACGGCGACCGGCTCGACGCGCAGGGCTTCTACACCCTCGCCGCCGGGGATTCCAAGTACGCCTACAACGAATCGCTGGCCTACACGCTGTGGACCGTGGCCGACCCGCTGGCCGAGGCGAAGATCGCCCTGGTGCCGACCGCGCACGCCGGGTTCCCGCACGCATGGACGCCGCAACGCAATTTCTGGACCGAGCGCCACGCCGCGTACAAGCTGATGGCGAACGTGGTGGCGTACGAAGTGCTCGGCGGCGCTGCCCGGCGCGACGCGGTCGAGCAGATCCTCGCCGACTATCGCGCGCACCAGGACGGCGCCGGCGGCGCGATCCCGGCGCAGCGTATCGACGGCGGCCTGTACCACACTGGCGACCAGCACGCCGGCGACTGGGGCAGCGCCGACCTCGGCGGCTCGTCGTGGATGACCGGCTTGCTGCTCGACGCCGCGGTGCGCGCCTATGCCACCGGCGAGGATGCCGCGACGGCCCAGTTCCTGCGCCGCCTGGGCACCTTCCTGGTGGCGACGCTGGAGCAGGCCAGCGACACCGACTACGGCGGCACCCTGTGGCAGCCGCGCTACGCCATGCTGCTGGATGGCAGCAGCGGCCAGCGCAACGGTACCGATGTCGAGCACGCGCTGAATGTGGCCGGCGCGCTGGCATGGTCGGCCTACTTCGCCGACCTGACGGGCCAGTCGTCCGCAGCCTTCCGCACCGCCGCGAACAACCTCTACGCCAGTTACGACATCGGCGTGAATTACTGGATCCGCCCGGCCGGCCCGGCTTCCGGCCTGCCCGCCTTCCGCGTCAGCCCCTGGCGCAAATGGGGCTGGGAACACCGCACCTCCGACGGCCTCGCCTTCGCGCTCGCGCCGGCAGAGGCGGTGTTCGCGAATGGCTTCGAGTGAGCCGCGCATCGAAGGGTCCGACACCGGCGAGGGATGAAACCGGACTGCTCAAGTAGGCCGGGTGGAGCGCGCAGCGCAGCGCCGGCAGGACCCTGGGCTGCGACCTCAGCTGATTGAGCCCACCGGGCCAGAAGTCATCCTTGACGGACAAAATGTACGCTGTAGATTACATATTGTCTTTTAGAGGAGACATCCGATGACCCTGATGCATGCCCGCAACCTGCCGGCCGCCGCGCTCGCGGCCCTCGCCGCCTACCTGATGTGGCTGGCACCGGACCGCGTGTTCGGCATCGACTCGGGGGTGCTCGGCAGCATCCTGCTGCTGGCGACCGCCTGGCTGGTGGTCTGGCTGTGGCACCGGGTGCGCGACGTCGCCGAGGAATACGCCTCGCTCGGGCAGCAGCTCGCGCTGCTGGGCTTCGGCTTCAGCCTGGCCATCGGCATCAGCTTCTTCGCGCGCCTGAACCGCCTCGGCTGGACGCTGGACGCGGACGCTGCCGAGACCTGGGTGCTCGGGCGCAATGTGCTGCTGATGCTGATCCTGTGGCCGGTGTCGGCAGCGATCCTGCGCGGGCTGCGGCGCGACGACGGCATCGAGGACGAGCGCGACCGCACCATCGCGACGCGCGCCTCGGCGCATGCCTACAGCGTGCTGGCGATCGCCCTGATCGCGCTGATCGTGCAGTTGGGCTTCGGCGGCGCCGGTTTCCAGGCGCTGGCCAACCCGGTCAGCGTGGCCCACTGGCTGATCGGCCTGCTGATCGTGTCCAGCGTCGCCGAGCACCTGTCGGCCACCCTGCAGTACCGGCGCGACCAGCCGTGAGCGCGGGCGCCATCCACAACCAGATCCGGCGCCTGCGCTTCGAGCAGGGCGAGCTGACCCAGGAGGAGCTGGCGCGCCGCTGCGGGGTGACGCGCCAGACCATCATCGCCCTCGAAGCCGGGCGCTACTCGCCCTCGCTGGAACTCGCCTTCCGCCTCGCCCACGCGCTCGGCGTCGGCATCGAGGCGGTGTTCCAGTACCGGCCTTGAGCCGATGCCGACCTGGGCCTGCGCGGTGCGCGCGGTCGCACAATCGCGCAATCGCGCGCATGCTGGCGCAACCGTACCGAAGGGCGGGAAACGCCGTTCCTCCTGCCAAGTACCCGAGGTAAGCCATGCGTTTGCGCGAGGGAATGATGGCGATGTTGCTGGCACTGCCCGGCTTCGCCTCCGGCCAGTCGGTGGTGGTCTACGACGACGCGCTGCAGAACGGTTTTCTGAACTTTTCCTTCGGCGCCCCGGCGCCGGACTTCGCCAACCCGGCGCCGGTGCATGCGGGCGCGGCGTCGATTGCGTTCACCGGCAGCAACTTCAACGCCATCGGCCTGGCCAATGTCGGCACCGATTACGCCACCGCGACGCATCCGGTGGTGCGCTTCTTCGTCCATGGCGGCGCCAGCGGCGGGCAGCAGTTGCGGATCTTCCTGCAGACCACCGACGGCGGCGGCAACTCGACCGCGCTGGCGAGTGGCGAGCTGGACGGCTACATCACGGGCGGCGCCATCGTCGCCGGGCAGTGGCGCGAGGTGCTGGTCAACCTGACCCAGCCGCCGCTGTCCTACAACGGCAGCTATGACCGCATCGACCTGCAGTCGGATGTCGCCGGCGCGCAGCCGGTGATGTATGTCGACACGATCAGCCTGGAACCGCCGGCCAATCCCGGCGGCAACGCGATCTTTGCCAACGGCTTCGAGGGTGACGGCGGCGGACCCGCGGTGCCGCTGCTGCTGGTCGAAACGAATGTCGCGGTGGGCGGGATGCAGAGCGAGCGCTACACCTGGCGCGACGCCGACAACCAGCCGCGCGTGGCCGCGCTGGCGCGCAACGACGGCCAGGTCGGCCCGCAGGGCCAGCGCGGCGGCGAGCTGTGGGAATACCGCTACGAGGTGCCGGGCGGCACCCGCATCGTGCGCCAGACCGGCAGCTTCGCCGGCGGCTTCGGCTATGTGGTCAGCCATCGCAACGAGGGCACCACGGGCATCGGCGGCAATGACGATTCGCCGCTGGGCCATGGCTTCAGCGGCCAGTTCCTGAGCGTGTTCGCCGGCCGCCACCACGCGATCCTGCGCTTCACCCAGCGCTATCCGCGCTATTCGCGCACCGACGCCGTGCCGCCGAACACCCAGTACCAGGTGCCGGTGACGATCGAATGGATGATCGCCAACGGGCGCAGCCATCCGTTGTGGGCGATGACCTGGGACCTGACCGGCGCGCTGCCGAATGCGGTGCCGGCCGATGCGCTGAACGACGACACCCGCGCGCCCTATGGCGAGATGCTGTTCGACGGCGCCGCCAGCGCCGGCGCGCACAGCGTGGTCGCCGGCGTCGGCTGGGGCGACCGCTACCAGTTCGTCTCGACCACCAATCCGGTCACGCTGGGCAGCGAGTGGACCTGGAACCAGCCGAACACGATTCCCTACGTGAAGCTCTGGACCAGCGCGGTGGACGCGACGATGGGCACGGTGCAGACCCAGACCATCGTGCAGCAGGACGCCGGCGGCTATTTCGGCACCAACCGCTGGAACAGCACCAGCGCCGCGGGCCTGGCCTGCACCGTGTTCGGCAACAACTACCGCATGCCCTGCGACTTCAACTGGCCGTACCAGTCGATCAACTACTCGCTCGGCGGCGGCGGCGCGACCAACAACACGCGCCTGGCCTGGGGCAGCAACTTCGGCTGGCTCGGCCAGCAGGCCTACTTCACCCACGGCAGCGCGTTCTGGGGCGGCCCGCTGCCCAACACCACCGCCAGCGGCTGGCCGCGCAAGAGCTACGCCACCTTCGTGGTGCTCGACCGCCACAGCGAGGATCCGGTCGGCGCGCAGGTGGCCGAAATCGAGACCGTGCAGACCACCACCGCCAGCGCGGCCGTCGGCAGCGTGCGCACCAGCGGCCCGGCCGGCGTGGCGCGGCCGGACAGCGTGACCTATGCGCCCGCGGGCTGGAACCATGTCCGCGCCGCCTGGGCTTTCGACGCCGCCGGCAACCAGCTCGACGCCAACCTCGCGGTCGCCAACGGCGCCCTGCGCCGGCCGCTGCTGATCGTGTCGAACTGGACCGCCGCGCTGCCCGCCGGCATCCGCTTCAACGGCCAGACCCTGGTGCAGGACGTCGACTACCTGCCATCGCTGCGCGCCGACACCAATGAGCTCTGGATCACCCTGCTGCGCGACCTGCAGGGGGCGACGAACCGGGTGCAGGTGCCTTAGGGGAGGGTTGTGGGTTGTGGGTTGTGGGCTGTGGGCAGCAAAGCAGAGGCGGCGCCGCACTTCCCATCCGCACACCCGCCGATTCAACGCGAAGACGCAGAGGACGCGAGAACACCATCAGCTGCTTTTCTCTGCGTCCCTTTGCGTCCTCTGCGTCTTTGCGTTGAACGGTTGCCGTTCCCGCCCTTCAGCGCGCAGATCGCGGAGCAGGCGCGTTCAGCCTCACCGCCCTCCCTCCCTTCAACGCGACCTGGGCCAGGGCAGGTCGAACTCTTCCGATGCACCGCCACCCCGGCCGGAGCGACGGACAGGTGGAAGGTCTCGGTGGTCCATGACCGGACGTCCGCGCGGTCCACGGACGGAGTCGCGTGGACGCGGATCGCCGCCAGTGTCTCCGGCAAGGCGCTGCCGTGGTCGCGCTTGATCAGGGCTTCCTTGATGACCCAGCGCTGCAGCAGGGCGTCGTCGTCCAGGCTGCCGGGCGGCTCGTCCGGATTCAACAGCAGGTGCTGCAGCCGGCGCAGCGCGGGGCGCGGGGTGCGCGGTTCCAGGTCGATGCCGATGGGCGCGGGCGAGAGCGCCGCCGCGATCCAGTCGCCGCCATGGCTGAGCGAGGTGTGCAACGCCGATCCGGCGACGGCCGGCGGCTGGTTCTCGCGTTCCAGCAGCGCGTGGTCGCGCGGATCGCCGCCGTGCGCTTGCGCCAGCAAGGTGCGCAGCAACCAGTGACCGGCGAGGTACTGCGCGTGGCGCGCAGGCGCCCGCATAGTGGCGGCACGCGCCTGCTCGCAGGGCGACAGCCACTCGCCGGCGGGTGGCGCGCCGGCGAGCACGTCGGCGATGCGCCGCACCACCACGCGCGCGTCGCTCATGCGGCGCCCGGCACGATGCGCATGCCGATGCCCTGCGCCTCGTAGATGCGCTGCCCGTCCACCCACAGGCTGCCGCGCGCGATGGCGTAGACGCCCTGCTCGTCGCGCCCGCGGTCGGTGATTTCCAGGGTGGTGTGCACCTGCCGATGATGCGGCAAGACCTGGCCGCGGTACTTCCAACGGTGCGTCAGCCCGGTCGCGATCCCCTGGAAACGCGGCTGCGCGATGTCGCTGTGCGCGTTCCAGTCGAGCAGGTAGGCCTGCAGCGCCTGCAGCATCGCCTCCAGCCCCAGCGAGCCCGGCTGCACCGGGTCCTGGAAGAAATGCGCCTTGAAGTACCACTCGCCGGGATCGACCCGGCGCCCGGCGCATACCTGGCCGGCGTTGAGGTCGATGCGCGGGTGGGGGTCGAGGAGGCGGAGGTGGGAGTGGGGGAGGAGCGGGGCACGGGGCAGGGCGCAGCGGGGCGGGCAGGGGCAGGGAGCCCCGCCGCGAGCGGCGGGCAAGTGGGTTGCCCGGCTCCAGCACGTCCCCGGCCCGTGCCCCTGCCCCTGCCCCTTTGCTGTCGCCCTCCAGCACCCCCCGCATCGCCACATCCTCCGGCAACCCCGCCTGCGCGGCGAGGGCCTCGGGCGGGAAGAAGCCGAAGACGGTCTGCAGTCGGTACACATCGCGGCCGCCCAGATGGCAGCGGACGTTGAAGCCCTGGATGATCATGCCGCCGCTGGCGGAGACGCGGGTCAGCTCGACCTCGGCGACCAGGGTGCCGCAGCCTGGGGTCAGTTCGGCGAGCACCACGCCCTCGCCGTCGAGGTTGCGGAAGCCGAGTTCGCCGTCGCTGGTCAGGGCCGATCCGACGTAGCTCGCCAGCCAGCCGCAGGGTTGCAACGCCGCTTCCAGCAGCACCGCAAAGGGCATCACCGGCGCGCCGTTGTCGCGGAAGTACCAGGCGTCTTCCGGCGCGTCGTACTCGGCGACCACGCGCGCGCCGGCCTGCATCACGCCGATCGGGCCGTCGATGCGCGCGATGCGGCTGATGAAGAAATACGGCGGCGACGGCAGCCGCGGCACCCGGGTGGTACCGTCGAATCGCGCGTACATCGGCCCGAAGGCCTGCGATGGGCGCCCCAGCGCGCTGGCCATCAGCGCGTGGCGATCGAAGCGGAAGCCATCGACGACCGGAGCGCGCAGGTCAACCGGCGCATCGGCGGGCGCGTCGGCCAGCGGCCAGTCCGGCACCAGTTCCAGCGCGACCCGGCGCGCGTGGAAGGCCTTCAGGCCATCGACGGTGCACAGCAAATCGGCAAAGACCGTAGGCCTGGGCCCGGCAATGCGCTCCTCGACGAAGACTTCGGTCACGAGCAGCTTCGACGCCGGCGTGACCTGGCCGCGGCACTGCAGTGGGTACGGCAGCTCCGCCACCGGCTGGAAGCGCCAGCCGTCGCGCTTCAGGGTGTAGCCGCAGCCGGCGAGGTAGACCGCCATCGCCTGCAGGCAGGCCTCGAACATCAGCGTGCCCGGCATGCACGGATCGTTCTTGAAATGCCCGGCGAAGAACCACTGCGCCGGGTGGATGTCGAGTTCGGCGCGCAGATAGCCGCGTTGCCACGGGCCGCCGTCGATGGCCAGCTCGGTGACCCGGTCGAGCAGCAGCATCCGCCCGGCATGGATGTTCGGCGTGCGCGTGTGCGTACGCGCCAGCTCGAAGCCCGCGCCGAAACAGGCCGCGGCGTCGCCGGCGGCAAGGGCCTCCAGGTCGGCCCGTGTGAGCGCCGCGCGGGTGCAGGCCGCAGCCGGCGGATCCAGTCGCGGCGATTCGACGATCGCCTGTGCCTGCGGCGACCACAGGCAGCCCGCGGACGCTGCAAGTTCGGCATCGGTGAAAAAGCCCGCCTGGCCGCCGCGCACGCTGAGCTGCGCGCGCCCGCCGTTGACGCAGTCGTAGTGGAAGAACATCAGGCGCACATCGCCCTGCGCGGCGTGGCCGTCGAGCACGATGTCGAAGTGCAGGGTGTCGTCCGCGCGCGGCAGGTCGCCGTGGTAGGTCAGCTCGCAGCCGAGCAGGCGGTAGACCCGCTCGCCGCGGTTGAGCGCGTCCACCCCGAGCCAGGAGATCAGCATCAGGTCCGCCTGGCCGGCCTCGATCATCACCCCGGCCGGCAGCCGCCCGGCGTGCAGCGCCCAGGCGTGGTTGGCGACATCGGTCTCGGTGACGATGCGGCCCTTGCCCATGCACAGCGGCTCGCCGTCGATGGCGACCACGCGGTCGCACAGCAGCAGCGGCGGCTGCGGCATGCGCACCTGGCGGGTGTAGCCGTCCTGGCCGGCGAAGGCCGGGCCAAAGATCGCGGAGATGCGGCCGGCGGCGTGGGTTTCGAGGTCGTCGCGGGTGAAGCGGGGAGATGCCGGAAGCGGGGCGAGGGGCAGGGGGCGGGAGGCCTGTTCCGGGGCAAGCCCGGGCGCCGTCGCGGGGCGCTGGTCACCGGACTTCGACACGATGGGTTGCGGAGCCCGCTGCCATTCCCCCTGCCCCCTGCCCCGTGCCCCCGCTTGCATCAGCAAGCCCTGCGCCTTGCCCAGTACTGCCAGGTACTGCTGCTGCGCACCGGCCAGCGCGGCGACATGGCCTTGGTGCGCGGCCGCCAGGTCGGCGACGGCGCGTTGGATGGCGGTGATGGCGGCGATGCTGGCGGGTGCGCGAGGGATGATTGCGGGCGGGGAGTGCCGGTCGGCCTGCACGGTGTGGGTGAGTTCGCTGTCCGGAGCTGCGCTGAGCGGTGGCGTCGCGACCCGCTGCCGATACCCATCGAGCACCGGCGGCAGCGCGGGCGCCGGGGGCATGTGCTGGGCGGGCGGCTGAATCCGCACCGGCGGCCAGTGCGCGGCAAGGCGCATCGGCCGCTGCGGTGCCGCTGGTGGAGCGGCGGCGGGTAGTTCGGCGTGCAGCGCATTGACATCGACCGCCACGCCAGCGGCGAGCAGCGCGGCGGCAGCGGCGAGCGCGCCGTCGAGCCCGGCGCCCTTGCGGTCCAGGCTCACCACCAGCGCCTCGCGTTCGCCGAGGATGTTGCGGATGGCGCGGCCGAAGCTGTTGCCGGGGCCGTGCTCGACGAACACGCGCACGCCGTCGTCCCAGGCCTGGAGCACCAGCGGGCGCAGGTCCAGCGTGTGGTTGGCCTGCGCGAGGATCGCCTGCGCGCAGGCCTCGCGCTCCGGGGCGTAGGCGCGCGCGGCGGCGGTCGAATACAGCCGGCCGCGGTGGGTGGGATGCGTCTGCCGGCGATGCAAGGCCAGCCATTCGCCGGCCACCGCATCCAGCTCCGGCACATGCACCGCGAGCGGGTAGTCCAGTTTCAGGCAGCGGTGCGCGCCGAGGCGTTCGACCGCCACAGTGCAGCCCCGCGGCCTCGCCGGCGATCAGGCAGTCGCTGTCCGAGTTGATGATCGCCAGATGCACGCGCGGCACGTCGGCCAGCGCCGCGCGCACCTCGGCGAGCGGCGCGAGCACGGTCCAGCTGGCCCAGGCCACCGCCCTGCCCCATTGCGGCGCGACCGCCTCGAAGGCGCCGCCGAGCAGACGCGTGATCAGGCCGCTGGTTTCCATCTCCAGCATCAGCGCATCGGCATCGCGCCAGGCGCCGCTGGCGACCAGCGCGTTGGTCTCGCCGGAGGAATAGCCCAGCCAGGCGTCCGGCTTGAGGCCGAGCACGCCAGTCGAAAACTCGGCGTGCGCCTGCGACAGGCCCGAGGCGCCCCACAGTTGTTGCAGCGCGGTCGGCGGCGGCGCCGCTTCATCGAAGGACCAGTCGAGCACCTCGCACAGCCGCGTGCTGCGCGCGGCGAGGCGCTGCAGCAGTTGTGGCAGCGCCAGCAGCAGTTCGCGGCCCATGCCGCGATAGGACGCGCCGGCACCGGCGAAACAGAAGGCCAGTTCGCCGCCGATCGGGCGCTCGCGGAAGTGCACCGCCTGGCCCGCCGGCGCGCCGCCCTCCAGATGCGCCAGCGCGCGCTGGCGCACCTCCGCCAGCTCGTCCCCGCATGCGACCAGCACCGCGCGCGCCGGGCCCTCGCCACCCGGCCGATCCGCGCGCAGCGCGTCGATCACCGCGGCGCGGTCGGCACCGGCGTAGAGATGCAGGCGCGGCTGCGGCGATTCACTCACGCGCCGATGGCCACGGGCTTCGCTCAGCCGGATCCCGGCAAACCAGGCAGCGGCAGGTCGATGGTGCGCGTCGCCGCGCCCAGCCAGGGGCGGCCGTCGGCATGGCGGCGATGGTGCAGGCAGAGGGTGGCGTGCAGGGTGCGGATGAGGGAGGTGGCGGCGCCGTGGTCGGCTGGAGGGCACGAGGGCACGAGGGCACGAGGGCACGTGAGCGCGGCGGGATCCGGCACGTCGGTTTCGCGCAAGCTGATTGCTGTCGCAGGGCGGCGCTCTGGCGGAGCTGTTTCGTGCCCTCCAGGACTCACCGCAACCAGCGCCAGCACCCGCAGCCCCTCCCCCTCCGCATCCACGAGCCGCCGCAGCACCAGCGCCACCGCGGCATCGCCGGGTTGCGCGTTGCCGGCGGCGCGATTGACCGGCTCGTCGCACAGGTCGACCGCGCCGACCAGCGCGGCGTCGATCTCGCCGCTGGCCAGTGCGCGCGCAGCGATGCGCAGCGCGATCAGCCCCGATGCGGCGCCGGCCTGCACGGTGTAGGAAGGACCGCTGGCATCGAACTGCGAGGACAGCCGGTTGGCCGGGATGTTGGGCATGCAGCCGAGCACGCCGGCGGCTTCCAGCGGCGCGATGACGCCGTCTTTCGCCAGATCGGCGCTGCGCCAGCGCGTGCCATAGCGCGCGACCTCTGCATCCGGCTCCATCCCGACCAACACCGAGCTGCGCGAGGGCAGCGGGCCGGACTGCGCCAGCGCCTCGCGCGCGGCGCGCAGCATCGCCAGCTGCTGCGGCAGCGCCTGTTTCAAGTCGTTCGGCGGGAAGCGCAGGCCGGCAAGATCCAGCTCGATGGTCTCCATCCGCGGCTCGATCGCGGCCTCGCCAAACAGCGCCGCGACGACCGCCGCGCGGTCCATCGCGTTGCCGATGCAGGCGCCGATGCCGACGATGGCGATGGGCGTCTCACCCCGTAGAGCGGAGCTTGCTCCGCGGACGCCTTGCGCGGGGGACGAGCCGAGCAAGCTCGGCTCTACGGGCGGGGTGGAGGCGTCGTCGGACAGGATCAGGTGCGCGTTGTTGCCGCCGAAACCGAAGGCCGAGATCGCGGCGATGCGCGGCGCGTCGGCGGGCCAGGGTTCGGCTTGCTGCAGCAAGTGGAAGGGCGATGCGGCCAGCGCCGCGATGGGCGCATCGACGGCACGACTGGGCGGCAGCACGCCGTGGCGCAGCGCCTCGGTCAGCTTGATCAGGCCGGCGGCGCCGGCGGCGGTGATCAGGTGGCCGAGGTTGGATTTGAGCGAGCCGATCGGCAACGGGCGCGCGCCGTAGACCTGCGCGGTGCTGCGGAGCTCGGTGCCGTCGCCGACCGGCGTGCCGGTCGCGTGGCATTCGAGCAGCGAGACCTCCGTGGCTGCGATGCCCGCAATCGCCAGCGCGGCCGCCATCGCGCGCCGCTGGCCGCTCTCGTCCGGCACCAGCAGGCCCTTGCCGCGACCGTCGTTGGACAATCCGATGCCGCGGATCACCGCATGAATGGTGTCGCCGTCGCGGCGCGCGTCGGCCAGGCGCTTGAGCGCCAGCAGGGCGCAGCCCTCGGCCGGCAGCAGGCCATCGGCGTCGCGGTGGAAGGGGCGCGATTGCCCGCTCTTGCTGAGCGCGCCTAGCGCGGCGAAGCCCTGGTGCAGGAACAGGTCGTCGGCGCGCTGCACCGCGCCGGCCAGCATCAAATCGGCGTCGCCATCGGCCAGCGCGTCGCAGGCCAGCTTGATCGCGTACAGCGAGCTGGCGCAGGCCGCGTCCAGGCAAAAGCTGCCGGCGGTCAGTCCGAGCGCCTGCGCCAGCAGCGCCGCGGTGCCGCCGCTCATCGCGCGGTTGCGCGCGTCGCCCGGCGGCAGCCCGCGCCAGACGCGGTCCGCGTACGCGGCCATCGCCTCGCTGGGAAAGCCCAGGTTGCCGACCACCGCGCCGACGCGCGCGGGGCGCGCACGCACGTCCGCGATCGCTTCGCGGCCACAGTGCAGCAGCCAGTGCACCAGCGGGTCGAGGCCCGCGAGCTGCTCTGGCGGCAACGCGAAACCGCGCGGATCCCAGATCGAATCGAAGCCGTCGACATAGCCGCCGCAGTCCGACCAGCAGTGGTCCGGCGCGGGCTGGTCAGCGGCGCACAGCACCGATGACGACACCCGCCAGCGACCCGCCGGCGCGCTGCGCGTCAAATCGCGCCCGGCCAGCACCGCATCCCACAACTGCTGCGGCGACAACGCGCCCGGCAGCACACAGGCACGGCCAACGATGGCGATGGGGGTCATGGGCGGGGGGCTCGGGGGAAGCAGAAGCGGGACTGGGGGCTGGGGGCTGGGGCGAGTGCGCGGAAGGCCGGGGCAAAGCGTTGGCTGGCGCGAGCGCACGGCATGCGGTGGAAGCCGCATTCGCGCATGCGATCAGCCGCGTCCCGCGATGCGCTCCCCGCGCACTCACCCAAGCCCCCAGCCCCCAGCCCCGCTCTCAACCCAGCCAGGGCGCGGCGTTGGCTGGCGCGTGCGCAGGGCATGCAGCGGAGGGCGGAGATGGGCTTTGCTTCGCGCATGCGATCAGCCGCATCCCGGCGCCCCCACCCCCCCCAGCCCCGCTCCAGCCAGGGGCGGGGGGGCGGCAGCGCGGGCGGAGATGGGCTTTGCTTGCGATCAGCCGCGTCCCGCGATGCGCTCCCCGCGCACTCACCCAAGCCCCCAGCCCCCAGCCCCGCTCTCAACCCAGCCCTCACAGTGCCACCGCCACATTCCGCACCCCGATCAGCTCCGCGACGCGCTGCCCGCGGGCATCGTCGAGGTAGATGTCGGTGGTGGCCACGCCGCTGCCTACGCGGCGCGCGTGGGCGGTGGCGTGCACCGGGCCGGCGCAGGGCGCGGCGTGCGCGCGCAGCTCGCCGATGGCCATCGGCAAATTGGGCCCGCCGAGCATGCGCTGGCCGTAGAGCACGGCGAGCTGCAGGCCGCCGTCGAGCGCCGCGGCGTCGAGCTGCCAGGCTTCGCCGGGCCACTGCGCATCGGCGACGCCGCGCACGCGGGCGGCGATGCCCGCGTCGGAAATGCCGCCCACTGCGTCGATCAGCTCGAAGCACTCGCGGTGGAACAGCAAATCCTGGTACAGCGGTGCGCCATCCCATTGGTCGAGTTCCAGGCGCGGCTGCGCTTGCGGCGGCGGCGCGGCCTGCCCGAGTTCCGCGCGTGCGCTGTAGTGCAGTTCGCCGCGCGCGCCGAGCACGCGCAGTTCCAGCGTGCGGCCGTCGCGTCCGGCGCGCGATTCGATCCGCAAACGGTCGCCACCGTTGCCGAAATGCCCCAGGCGAATCCCCTTCAGCACCTTCAGGTCGTGCAGCGCGACCAGCTTCAGCCCGGGACGCCAGCTCTGCGCGGCGCGCGCCAGCCATTCGGCCACCAGCACCAACGGCACCACCGGCTGGCCGGCCACCGCGTGCCCGGCGAGCCAGGCGTGGCTGGCCTCGCTGACAATCAGTTCCAGCGCATCCACGCGCGCGTCGGCGCCATCCGCCAGCAGCGCCTGCGGGCGCGGCTCGCCGCCGAGCACCAGTTCGACCGCGCCGCCATCGGCCATCTCGTCGACGAACATGCGCGCGCCGACGCCGAGCGGGATCATCGGCACGCCGAGCGCGGCGAAGCGCTCGCGCAGCGCCGGGTTGACCATGCCGCCCTCCCACGGACCCCAGCCGAGCGATTTGACGCGCAGGCCGGGCCGCCGGCGCTGTTCTGCCGCAGCGACCTTCGCCAGCACCTCGTTGGCCATCGCGTAATCCGCCTGGCCGGTGTTGCCGCAGCGCGCCGATACCGACGAGAACACCGCGAGCAGTTTCAGGTCGTCGCCCGCGGTGGCGTCGAGCAGCGCGCGCAGGCCGCCGACCTTGGTGCGCAGCACCGATTCGAACTGGGCATCGGTCTTGTCCGCGATGCGCTTGTCGGCGAGCACGCCGGCGGCGTGGACCAGGCCGCGGATCGGCCCGAGCGACTGGCGCACCTCGGCCAGCATGCGCGCCAGTGCCTCGGCGTCCTCGACCGCCACGCTGCGGTATTCGGCGCGCGCGCCGGCGGCGGCGATGGCCGCGAGCGTGGCGCGCACCTCGCGCGCGGACAGCACGCCGCGCACGCGCGCCTGCAGCGCGGCCGGTGTCAGCGCCTCGCCGCGCGCCTGCGCCTTGGCCAGCAGCGCGCGCTTGAGGCCGGCCTCGTCGGCGATCCCGGCGCATTCGGGCGGTTCGGCCGTCAGCTCGCTGCGCCCGAGCAACACGAAGCGCGCGCGGCAGGATTTCGCCCATTCGACCAGGCAGGCCGCGGTCACGCCGCGCGCGCCGCCGGACACGACCACGACATCGCCATCGGCGATCACCGGCGCATCCGGTTGCACCGGGCGCGCGACGCTCTGCAGCGTGCGCCGGCGGCCATTCGCGCCGAGCGCGATTTCGATTTCACCACCACCGCCGAGCAACTCGTCGGCGAGCGCCACCGCGAGCGCCTCGACGCTGCGCCCGCCACGTTCGATGTCGATCGCCTTGAGCGCCGCCTGCGGCCATTCCAGCGCCGCGGTCTTGACCAGCGCCGGCAGCCCCGCGGCCCACGCGCGGCCTTCGTCGCCCGCCTCCAGGCCAAAACTGCCGCCGCTGTCCTGCGCGGTGACGAACAGCCGCGGCGCACGCTGCGCCAGCTGGCGCGCGGCCGCGAACACTTCGTGATTCAGCGCGATCGCCGCATCCAGGTCGGCGAATTCACGCAAGCCGCCGAGGTGGATCGCCGCATCCGCATCGGCCGGCAGCCGCAGCACCGCGCAGGCATCCACCCCGCGCGCCTGCAGCTCCGCCGCCAGCGCCGGCGCCAGCGTGTCGTGCCCGAGCACATGCACCGTGCCGCCACCGAGCAGCCCCGCCAGCGCCAGGCCGGTGGGCGGGGCGGGGAGCAGGGTCAGTTCGTAGCGGGCGAGGGACGGAGAAGCAGGGGCGAGGGGCGGGGGGCAGGGGACCTGCACCGGGGCATTGTCGTACCTTGAAGCGGGCGGGAGGCTTGGCGGAGCGACAAACCCTGGGGCCACGTCGGTCGGAAAAGTCGCCCCTGTTCCGTCCCCCTGCCCCCTGCCCCCTGCCCCCGCTTCACCACCGCCCAAGGCGGCGACAATCTCCGCCAGCGTCCGCATCGCCCCCAGCCGCGCGCGGTCGACCTTGGGCAACGCTGGCGCGCGCTCGTCGACTGCCGCGAGGATCTCGACCCGCTTGATCGAATCGATGCCGAGGTCGCCTTCGAGGTCCATGTCGAGGGTCAGCATGTCGACGGGGTAGCCGGTCTTGTCGGCGACCACCGAGAGCAGGAGCGTGGCGAGGGACGGAGAAGCAGGGGCGAGGGGCAGGGGGCGGGGGACCTGCACTGGGGCATGCCCGTACTTTGAAGCGGGCTGGAGGCTTGGCGGAGCGACAAACCCTGGGGCCACGTCGGTCGGAAAAGTCGCCCCAGTCCCGTCCCCCTGCCCCCTGCCCCCTGCCCCCGCTTCACCACCGCCCAAGGCGGCGACAATCTCCGCCAGCGTGCGCATCGCCCCCAGCCGCGCGCGGTCGACCTTCGGCAGCGCCGGCGCGCGCTCGTCGACTGCCGCGAGGATCTCGACCCGCTTGATCGAATCGATCCCGAGGTCGCCTTCGAGGTCCATGTCGAGGGTCAGCATGTCGACGGGGTAGCCGGTCTTGTCGGCGACCACGGAGAGCAGGAGCGTGGCGAGGGACGGAGAAGCAGGGGCGAGGGGCAGGGGGCGGGGGACCTGCACTGGGGCAGGCTCGGACTTCGAAGCGGGCTGGAGGCTTGGCGGAGCGACAAACCCTGGGGACTCGACGGTCGACAAGGTCGCCGCTGTCTTGTCCCCCTGCCCCCTGCCCCCTGCCCCCGCTTCACCGCCGGAGTGGCTCGGCGCTGCCGGAGACTGCGAGGACACGACACGCGCCGCGGCCGCCCCAGTCCCGTCCCCCTGACCCCTGACCCCTGCCCCGTCGCCGCCGTCGGCGGCGACCATCGCCCCCAACCCCGCCAACGCGGTTTCGGTCAGCCGCAGGTAGGCGGCGTGGCTGTCGGCCATCGCCTGCTGGAAGGCGGCGTGCGCGGCGGCGGCCTGGCGCTGGCTGTCCTGGAATGCGGCGAGCCAGGCGGGGGAGAACTCGGGTTGATTCGGCATGGCCTGGGGCTCGGAAGCGGTGCGTTGCGGGGCATCGGAAGTGCCGGGGAACGGCTGTGCCGTACCCCGGCCTACGCCGGGCTCGCGTAGGCCGGGGTGCGCGCCGCCGGCGCGCTCCCCGGCAAGGTTGGCGGATTCGCGCTCCGGGTTCGGCGCCGGCATCGGCGTGCCGGGCGGCGGCGGGTAGGGCTTGCCGAGGTTGCTGCCGTCGATGGCGATGGCGTGCCTGGGCTTGGCCGGGGTTTCGGGCGGCAGGCGCACATCGGCGTACAGCCGCTCGGGGCGGCTCAGCGCGCCGGCGGCGGCGAGGCGGGCGAGGCCCACCAGCAGCGTCTCGACCCCATCGCGGCCCTTGCGGTCGAGTGCGATGGCGCGGTGCGGGCGGCCTTCTAGGATGCTGCCGACCAGGCCGCAGAGCACCTGGCCGGGGCCGACCTCGACGAAGCTGCGGATGCCCGCGGCGTGCATGGCTTCGATCATCTCGACGAATCGGACCGGGCGCGACAGCTGCACCGCGAGCTGCCCGCGCAGGGTTTCCTCGTCGCCCGCATAGGGCGCGGCCTCGGCGTTGGCGTAGACCGGCAAGCGCGGCATCTGCATCGGCGCACGGGCGAGCGCGGCGCCGAAGGCGGCGCTGGCGCCGGCGACGATCGGCGAGTGAAAGGCGCTGGCGACCGGCAGCCGGGCAAAACCGATGCGCTCAGCGGCGAGGCGCTGCTCGAAGGCCGCGATGGCCTCGGTGGGCCCGGAGACCACCACCTGCTGCGGACCGTTGTGATTGGCGAGGAGCACCTCGCGCTGGCCGGCGAGCAGCTCGCGCACGCGCTCCACCGGCGCCGACACGGCGCTCATCGCGCCCGGCGTGCGCGCGGCGTCGCGCATCGCCAGGCCACGCGCACGGGCCAGCTGCATCGCGGTGGGCAAGTCGCAGGCGCCGGCGGCGTGCAGCGCCATCAGCTCGCCGAAGCTGTGGCCGGCGGTCGCATCGGCGCGCACGCCGAGTTCGTCCAGCAGCGCGAGCAACGCCGCCGAATGCGCCGCGAGCGCCGGCTGTGCGTGCTCGGTGGCGGTCAGCCGTGCGCGCTGCGCGGCCTCGGCCTGCGGCTCGAACACCGGCTGCGGGAACACGATTTGGTGCAGTCGCAGGCCGTCGTCGAGCGCCAGCGCGGCTGCCTGGTCCCACACGCCGCGCGCGGCGTCGAACTGCATCGCGAGGCCCGCACCCATCTCCAGGTACTGGCTGCCCTGGCCGGGGAACAGGAAGGCCACGCCGCCCTCCGGCGCGCCGACGCCGTAGCTGCTGCCGTCGGCCAGCGCGTGCGCCGATTCCGGTGCCAGCCGGATGCGTTCGGCCGCAGCCTTCAGCCGCTGGCGCAGGGTGTCCGCCGAGTCGACCACCAGCGCCAGCCGGCGCGGCGCATCGCAACGCCAGTCGCGCCGGCTCTCGTGCGCGATGTGTGCCAGCGGGCGCTGCGAGGCGGCCAGCGCATCGATCTTCGCCAGCAGGCCGGGCACGCTGTCGGCGTGCAGCAGCACCAGTTCCGACGCGTGCACCGGCAGGCGCTCGGCGCGCGGCGCGGGCCCGGTGTATTCCTCCAGCGTCGCGTGGAAATTGGAGCCGCCGAAGCCGAAGGCGCTGACCGCCGCGCGGCGCGGATGTTCGCGGCCGCGGATCCACGGCCGCGCGCGGGTGTTGAGGTAGAACGGGCTGCTGTCGATGGCCAGGCGCGGATCGGGCCGCTCGACCTTGATCGTCGGTGGCAGCACCTTGTGGTGCAAGGCAATCACCGCCTTGAACAGGCCGGCCGCGCCGGCCGCGGCCTTGGTGTGGCCGATCTGGCTCTTCACCGAACCCAGCGCGCACCACGGCCGCGCGACGGGTTCTCGCCCGCGTAGACCATCCGCAGGCCGTTGAACTCGGCGACATCGCCGGCCTTGGTGCCGGTGCCGTGCGCCTCGACCAGCTCGACCGTCGTGGGCGCGTAGCCGGCCTGCCGGTAGGCGCGTTGCAGGGCCTGCGCCTGGCCTTCCGAGACCGGCGCGTAGACGCTCTTGCTGCGCCCGTCGCTGGAAGTGCCCAAGCCCCGCAGCACCGCGTAGATGCGGTCGCCGTCGCGCTCGGCGTCGGCCAGGCGCTTGAGCGCGAACATCCCCAGGCCCTCGCCGAGCATGGTGCCGTCGGCGGCGTCGCTGAAGGGCCGGCAGTCGCCGCTGGGCGACAGCGCCGGCGTCTTCGAGAAGCACATGTACATGAAGATGTCGTTGAGCGTGTCGACCCCGCCGGCGATGGCCAGATCGCTGTGGCCGAGTTCCAGCTCCGCCACCGCCATCGCCAGCGCCGACAGCGAGGAGGCGCAGGCCGCATCGGTCACGCAGTTGGTGCCGCCCAGGTTGAGCCGGTTGGCGATGCGCCCGGCGACCACATTGCCGAGCAGCCCGGGGAAGCTCGCCTCCTGCCACGGCACGTACTGCGCCGCGATCCGCGCGCAGGCGTCCTGCACCTGGTCCTCGGCGATCCCGGCCTCGCGCAGCGCACGCAGCCAGACCGGGCGCTGTAGCCGGCTGACCATCGAGAACAACAGCTCCTGCGCGCTGGTGACGCCCAGGATCACCGAGATCCGCGAGCGGTCCATGGCGTCGAACTGCTCGCGCGCGGCGTCCTCAAGCACCTGCTGCGCGACGATCAGCGCGAGCAGCTGCGAGGTGTCGGTGGCCGGCAGCTGCGACGGCGGCACGCCCCAGCCGAGCGCATCGAAATCCACCTTGGGCAGGAAGCCGCCGCGCTTCGCGTAAGTCTTGTCCGGCGCCGCCGGATCCGGGTCGTAATAGTCCTCGATCCGCCAGTGCGTCCCCGGCACGTCCGTGATCAGGTCGCGCCCGGCCAGGATGTCGCGCCAGAATCCGGTCGCATCGGTGGAGCCGGGGAACAGCGCGCTGACGCCGATGATGGCGATGGGGGCGCGGGGCGTGCTTGCGATCATGACGGGTGACTCGCGAGAATCATGCCCTTTGGCCGAGGGCGGGGGGCGGAAGGGGGACGGTGTGGTGTTCCGGGTTGTGAGAATTCCGGATTGCGGCGAGGCAAGGCGAGGGAGGAGCCGTAGGCCTATGGCGACGACGAGCATCAGCCGCATCGGCGCAAAGGCGGAAATAATTCAAGGTTACGGAACACCACAGAGGTCGGATCCGGGGACGACCGGGAGCGGGCGAGCCGCGAAAGTCCTGCTTTCGCTGTTCTTTGCGTCCTTTGCGTCCTTTGCGGACCAGATGCTCTTCACGCCAGCGCCCGCGGGCGGAAGTCGAACGCCGCCGCCGGCACCGGCACGCCGTAGCTGCGCAGTTGCTGCGCGCGGGTGATCGCGGCGGCGCCTTCGAGCAGGTTCAGCGCGACCTGGGCGACGCCGCGGTTCGCCGGCGTTTCGAGGAAGCTGCCGCGGGCCCAGGTGTTGAAGGCGCCCATCGCCGGGCCGCACCAGATCTGGTAGTCGGAGCTGCGCTCAGGCACCCCGTCGATGGCCCAGCGGCTGGCGAGGCCGAGATAGCTGCGGAACACCAGCGCCATGCGGTGCTTGGGGTCGCGCTCGGCGCGCGCCACCTGGGCCGGGTCGCGTTTCTCCCAGAAGGCGCGGGTGCTGGCCCAGGCCTCGTCGAAGCTGGCGCGCAGCATCGATTGCTCGACTTTCTCGCGCTCGGCGGCGGGAATCGCCTCCAGTGACGGGTGCGCGCGGTACAGCTCGTACAGCTTGCGTGCGCGCACCGCGAACAGCGTGCCGCGCTTGAGCACCTGCACGTCCACGCCCATCTCGAACATGTCGGCGGCCGGCGCCATGGTCACGTCGGCCATGTCGGCCTGCGCCAGCAGCACGCGCGCCGCCTCACCCAGGCCCGATTCGACGCAGCCCTGGTTGACCGAGCCGGTCTGCACATAGTCGGCGCCGAGCGCGAAGGCCGCCGCGACGGCGCCCGGCGTACCCAGGCCGCCAGCCGCGCCGATGCGGATCGGCAGGGTGTAGCCGCGCTCGGCGGCGATGTCGTCGCGCAGGCGGGCGATCGCCGGGATCAGCGCAGGCAGCGGACGATTGTCGGTGTGGCCGCCGGAATCGGCCTCGCAAGTGATGTCCTCGGCCAGCGGGATCTGCGCCGCGAGTTCGGCTTCCTGTGGGCTGAGCTGGCCGCGCTCGACCAGCTTGGCCAGCAGCGCGGCAGGCGCCGGGTGGAGGAAATGACGCGCCACCTCGGCGCGCGAGATCTTGGCCACCAGCCGGTGCCGGCGCTGGACGGTGCCATCGGCCGCACGCGTGAGGCCGGTGCAGGCATAGCGCACCACCGCGGCGGTCAGGCGCAGGTAGGCGGAGGCCTCGACCACGCGCACGCCGCGGCGGATCAGCAGATCGGCGACCGCCTCCTCGTGCGCGGGTTCGCTCGGCGCGTGGATCAGGTTGACGCCCCAGGGCAGCCCGGCCGGGTCCAGTTCGCGCGCCAGCTCGTCGATCGCCGCCTCGATCCGCGGCAACGACAGCCCGGCGGCGCCGAAGAAACCCAGGCACCCGGCGCGCGCGAGCGCGATCACCATGCGCGTCGAGGCGATGCCGTTGGCCATCGCGCCGCCGATGTAGCCGAAGCGCGTGCCGTGCTGCTCGCAGAAGCCGCGGTTGCCCAGCCACTCGGGGTACAGCGGCGGCAGGCTGCCGAGGGTCTCGCAGCCGGCCGCGGGTGCGTGGGAGACGCCGATCGCGCCGCGCGAATCGCGCAGCAGGAGCAGCGGGAGGCGCGGCTGGGCCGCGAGCGCGACGATGGCCGCGGGGGTGAAGGCCGGAGCCTGCGGTGTGATGGAATCTGGCACTGAGGTTCTTTTGGCACTGAGTGGCATTTTTGCCGACGCGCCCTTATATCCTTCGCGTATGAAGAAGTCACCCGTGCCCCTGCGCGAAACCAAGAAGGACGCCACCCGCCGTGCGCTGGTGCGCGCCGCCAACACGCGCTTCCACCGCGATGGTTTCGACGCCACCACCATCGACGACATCTGCGCCGACGCGGGCGTCAGCCGTCGCACCTTTTTCCGCTATTTCGCGAACAAGGAAGCGCTCGCCTTCCCGCACCGCGCCGAGCGGCTGGAGCGCTTCCTGGAACTGCTCGAAGGCGCGCCGGAACAGGAGAGCCCTTTCGCCAGCCTGCGCGCGATCGCCCAGGTGTTCGCCCGCGAGTACGCCGCGAACCGCGAGCAGCTGATCGCGCAGCAGCGCCTGATCCAGTCGGTACCCTCGCTGGTCGCGCGCGAACACGAGATCGACCAGGACTGGGAGCACGCGATGGCGCAGGCCTTCGTCGCCCGCTTCGGCGGCGGCGAACTCGCGCAGCTGCGTGCGCGCATGCTCGCCGGCGCCGCCATCGGCGTGATCCGCGCCACCATGCGCTACTGGTTCGAGCACGACGGCCGCCCGGACCTCGGCCAGCTCGGCCAGCAGGCGCTGGATGCGCTGCAGGATGGGTTTTTGGGCGGGCAGCGGGCGGGGTGAGGCGCCGATTGCGGGTTGTGGGTTGTGGGTTCTGGGTTGTAGGCAGCAAAGCCCTGCACACCGGAAGCCAGTGGGAGCGGCTTCAGCCGCGATCTCTTCCCGGCGGCCGCCGGAGAGATCGCCGACAAAGTCGGCTCCCACAGGTCCGCGGCCCACGAGCTCTGCTGCCTACAACCCAGAACCCACAACTCACAACCCAAACCGGTCCCGCCAGCGCACACCATAGCCGCCCATGCCCCTCCCCCACGACAACCGCTTTCTGCGCGAACTCCCCGGCGATCCGCTAGGCGACAACCGCACGCGTCAGGTGCACGGCGCGCTGTGGTCGGCGGTGATGCCGACGCCGGTGGCCGCGCCGCGGCTGCTCGCGCACTCGCCGGAGGTGGCGGCGGCCATCGGCATCCCGGCGGACGTCGTCGCGTCGGAGGACTTCGCCCAGGTGTTCGGCGGCAACCGGCTGTGGCCGGGGATGCAGCCGTGGGCGAGCAATTACGGCGGGCACCAGTTCGGCCACTGGGCGGGGCAGCTCGGCGATGGCCGCGCGATCAGCCTGGGCGAGGTGATCGGCGCCGACGGCGCGCGCCACGAGCTGCAGCTCAAGGGCGCCGGGCGCACGCCTTATTCGCGCCATGCGGACGGGCGCGCAGTGCTGCGCTCGTCGTTGCGCGAATTCGTCTGCAGCGAGGCGATGCACCACCTCGGGGTGCCGACTACGCGCGCACTGTCGTTGGTCGCCACCGGCGAGGAGGTGGTGCGCGACATGTTCTACAACGGCAATCCGCGCGCCGAACCCGGGGCGATCGTCTGCCGCGTCGCGCCCTCGTTCATCCGCTTCGGCCATTTCGAACTGCCGGCCGCGCGCAAGGAGCGCGCGCTGCTGGAACGGCTGGTCGATTTCACCCTGGCGCGCGACTACCCGCACCTTGGCGGTACGCCGGAGCAGCGCCGTGGCGACTGGTTCGTGGAGGTGTGCGAGCGCACCGCGCGGATGCTCGCGCACTGGATGCGGGTCGGATTCGTCCACGGCGTGATGAACACCGACAACCTGTCGATCCTCGGCCTGACCATCGACTACGGCCCCTACGGCTGGCTGGAGGATTTCGATCCGGGCTGGACCCCGAACACCACCGACTTCGAGGGCCGCCGCTATGCCTACGGGCGCCAGCCGGAGATCGCGCAGTGGAATCTGTCGGCGCTGGCCGGCGCGCTCGCATCGCTGTTCCCGGATCAGGCGCCGCTGCACGCCGGGCTGGCCGCCTACGCGCGCACCTTCATGGCCGAGCAGGCGCGGCAGACCGCGGCTCGCTTCGGCTGGGAAGCGTTCGACGAACCACGCCAGCGCCTCGCGCGCGAGTTCTACGCCCTGCTGCAACGCTGCGAGATGGACCTTACGCTGGCCTTCCGGCACGTCGCCGACATCGATCCCGCGGCTCCCGACATCGCCACCTTGGAACCCGCCGTCTATCGCCCGGCGCTGGTCGCAGCCGAGGCGGGCGAATGGCAGCAGTGGCTCGCCGGCTACGCCGCCAGCCTCGCCGACGACCCGCGCCCGGCCGCCGCAAGGCGCGCAGCGATGGACGCGGTCAACCCGCTGTACGTGCCGCGCAACTACCTCGCGCAACTGTGCATCGACGCCGCCGAACGCGGCGACCTGGCGCCGCTGCAGGAATGGATCGACACCCTGCGCAAGCCCTACACCGCCCAGCCCGGCCGCGAGCACCACGCCACCCGCCGCCCCGACTGGGCCCGCGAACGCCCCGGATGCTCGATGCTTTCGTGCAGTTCGTAGCGGGGTCAAACGCGGAGGCGCAGGGCCGCCGACCACCCATTCAACGCAGAGACGCAGAGAGCGCGGAGAGAAGCAGATGCAGGACGGTTTTCTCTGAGTCCTCCGCGCCTACGCGTTTGACCGGACCGATCGTCACGGAGTCGCCGTCGCGTAGCCCGTTGTGCCGCGCGTTGCAAAGAACCGGACGCAGAGGACGCAGAGGAAAAGCAGAGAGAACGCGGAGTAGAGCGCTCGTGGCCGGGAGCGGTGAGCAACGGAACCACCCGGATGCCGATGCCATCCTCCACCCAGGCCTCCCCCCGAATTCTCTGTGTTCTCTCTGCTTTTCCTCTGCGTCCTGCTCTTCGTCCGTTCGCGACCAGCCCCAATGAGCTGGCTTGCGGGACGCGCTTTCTCTGCGCCCTCCGCGTCTCCGCGTTTAATCGCCCCGGAACTGCCTCGTCAAAGCCCGGCAAAGCGCGCGATGAGTTTGGGCGAGAACACCTGGGCGTTGGGCTTGAGGGTCTGGTCGCGGCGCTTGGCGTCGCGCAGGTCGGCGTCGACGGCGGCGATCAGCCCCTGGTCCTGCTCGCCGCCGCGCACGTAGAGGTGCCAGCGGGCGGCGGCGCGCAGCAGCAGGGCGTGGGCGCGGGCGCGGTCGTCGGTCAGGCGGTCCAGCTGGTTCCAGCGCGCGGCTTCGGCGTAGTTCGCCGCGAGGTACCAGCCGACCAGCGTGCGCAGTTCCGCGGGCGCAGGCTTGGGTGCGGCGGCGATCGCGGCGTCGAGGCCGCGGATGGCGCTGGCGGCGCTGGCGAGCGCGCTGTCGATCGCCTTGGGATCCTTGCCGCCGAGCGCGCGCTCGAGTGCCTGGCGCTGGGCCGCGGCCTGGCTGCGCGCGGCGGCGTCGCTGGCGATGCCGGCCTGGCTGGCAGCCGTGAGCCGCCCGTCCAGGCGCGCCAGGGCGTCGTTGCCACGCTTGCGCGCCTGGGCCAGGGTCTGCGCGGCCAGGGCTTCCGCCAAACCGGCGCTGGCCGCCTGGGCGCGCTCGTCGAGCGACGCGAGGCCAGTGTCGAGCTTGCCGGCGTCCGCCTTGACCGTCTGCAGTGATCTGGCGTCGCCGGCAGCGCGCGCGCGTTCGAGACTGGCCCCGAGCTGTTGCCGCTGGCTCTTCAACTGCCCGAGTTCGCGCGACAGCGCGCGTGCATCGCCCGTGCCGGCCAGCGGCGCACTGCCCAGGCGGCCCTCGATGGCGGCGATGCGGCGGTCGCTCGCGGCGAGCGCGGTCTGCACCGGGGCGGTCTGCGCGCTGCCGAGCGGCGTCACGCCCGGAGCCGGGCGGGTTTCGGCCACGGCGGGCTGGGTGGGCGCGACCGGCGGCCGGGTGGGCTGGGTGGTGGGCTGCGACGTCGGCTGGGTGGTGGGCTGCGTCCCGGCGGGTGCGGTGGTCGGCTGGCCGGTCGGCGGCGGATTCGCAGCCGCGAGCAGGCGCTGCTCGCAGCCCTTGAGTTGGGTCGATTGTTCGCTGGCGAGGGCCGGCAGCCCGGCGACCACGCGCGCGCTGGCGGCGGTCTTGAAGGCACCGACCGCGGCGTTGCAGTCGTCCAGCCGCGCATTCGCCAGGCCGAGGTAGTAATGCGGCACGTAGGGGATGAAGTTGGTGCCGTAGGTGCGCATGCGCGGAACCGGCGTCGGGTTTTCGGCGATGGCAGCCTGCATCAGCCGCCGCACCTCGGCCCAGTTGCCCTTCTCCGCGGCTGCGACGCCGTCCTGGTAGTCCTTCTTGTAGTCGGCCAACGCCACCAGCGGCAGCAGCAGCGCCAGGACAACCAGCAGCAGGCGGGCGCGCGCACTCATCGGAAACCCGCCTGCTTGAGGTAGGCGTCCGCGTCCAGCGCCGCGAAGCGCAGCTCGGCGGCGCTGACTTTTCCGCGCGCCACCTGCGCCTTGGCGGTCTGCTGGCTGCGCCCGTCCGGACCCTGCACGGTGATCGTGTATTCGCCCTCGGGCAGGGTCAGCAGCAGCGGGGTGGCGGCGTCCTGCCCAAGCGGCTGCTCGCGGCCATCGCTGCCGACGACCTTGAGCACCTTGCCCCAGGGCACCGCGTCCAGCGCCAGGCGGCCCGCGCGCGCCGCTTCCTCGGCCGCGCGCTCGCGCGCCAGCGCGGCTTGTTCGGCCGTCGCCACCTTGCCCTCCAGGATGCGCAGCGCGGCGCTGTCGGGGTAGCGCTGCAGCACCGGGCCCAGCAGCGAACGCGCCAGCGGCAGATCCATCGCCTGGAGGGCGCTGTTCGCTTCGCGCGCGGTGCGGTCGAGGAGCTGTTCGCGCAGCACACGCTCGGCCTCGTCCAGCCCGGCATAGCGCAGGCTCTCGAGGCCAGCCAGCACCTCGACGATGGTGCCTGGCGTGAAGCGGCCGTCGCGCAGGAGCTGCTCGATCGTTCCGCGCGTGCGCCCCGCTTGCAGGCGCACGCTGAGCTGGTCGGCCGCGACCGCCGCCGCGCGCGCTGCCGGATCATCCGGGAACAGCTCGGCAATGCGGTCGCGCTGCGCCAGCGCGGCGGCCAGGTCGGAGGCCGCCAAGGCCTGCTGCAGGCGCGCATCCAGGCCCTTGCGCACGCGCTGTTCCAGCGCCTGGTAGCGCGCGTCCGTGGCGCCGGCAATCGCCGCCAGCTCGGCCAGCCGCGCGCCGAGCTCAGGACTGTCGAGCCCTCCCTCGCTGGCCAGCAGCGTCTCCAGCGCGTCGCCACGCTGGCGGACGTCGGCGTCGCGCGTCAGCGCGCGCTGGGCGTCGTCGAGTTGCGCCAGGCGCTGCGCCAGTTCGTCCTCATCGAAGGCCGGCGCGGCCTCGGCGAGCAGGCTGCGCGCGGCGCCGAACTGGCCGTCAGTGGCGACCAGCGCCTGGACTTGATTTTCCACCTCGGCGCGCAGCCGCTGGCGGCGCTCGACCACCAGCTTGTGGCTGGTTGACAGCTCCTGCATCAGGTCCAGCGCATGCGCCGCGCTCTCGTTCGGCGGGCGCACCAGCTTGCCGGCTGCGAGGCGGTCGTCGAACACCGTCGCCAGCGTCTCCAGCAGCGCGCGGTCCTTGTCCGACAGCTCGCGCGAGCCGAAGGCGAACCACAGGCCCACCGCCAGCAGCACCAGCAGCGCCGCGGCGCCGGCCATCCAGGCCTTGCGCCGGTCCGGCGGCGGCGGCGGCGCGGGTTGCACCACCGACGGCGGGCCGCTGTCGCGCACCATCGGCTTTTGCGGCCGCGGCGTGCGCTTGAGCAGCTCGCGCAGGGTGTCCTCGTCCGGACCATCGTAGGAGAAGCCAAGGCCGCGCATCTGCTCGGACAGCGGCAGACCCACGTCGAAGCGCAACGCCTGCCGCAGGTCCGCGTTCTCCATCAGCACGGTGCGCAGCGCCACCACCACGCTGGCCATGTCCGGCAGGCGCTCGTCGCGGTCCTTGGCCAGCATGCGGTCGATCACCGGCTGCAGGTCGGCGAAGTGCTCGGGCAGTTGCGGGATCGGCGCCTGCAGGTGCTGCATGCACACTGCGATCGGTGAATCGCCCTGGTAGGGCTGGGTCCCGGTCAGCAGCTCGTAGAGCATCGCGCCGAGCGAATACACGTCGGAGCGGCCGTCGATCGGCTTGCCGCTGATCTGCTCCGGGCTCATGTAATGCGGCGTGCCGAGGATGTTGTCGCCGGTGATCTCGGTGCGGTCGCCGGACAGGTCCCGGGCGATGCCGAAGTCGGTCAGCACCGGGACCTTGCCGCGCATCATCACGTTGGCGGGCTTCAGGTCGCGATGGACGATGCCGAGCGCGTGCGCCGCGGCCAGCGCCGAGGCCAGCTGTACGGTGACGCCGATCGCCTCGGCCGCGGTCATGCCGCGCCGCAGGTGGTCGCCGAGGGTGCCGCCCTCGATGTACTCCATCGCGATGTAGGCGACGTTGCCGACCTTGGCGATGTCGTAGATGCCGCAGACGTTCTTGTGCGACAGCCGCGCGAGCATGCGGCCCTCGCGCAGGAAGCGCTTCTCGGTGCGCTCGCCGGGTCGCCCTCGCGCAGATTGGTGCGCATCACCTTGATCGCGACCTTGCGGTCCAACGAGGTCTGCCGCGCGAGGTAAACCGTGGCCATGCCGCCGACGCCGAGCTCCTTCTGGAGCTCGTAGCCGGGGATCTGCGGCAGCGGATGGTCCGTCATGGTCGGCTCGGCGGGAGACCCGGCGATGGTAGCCAAGGCATGCACCGCACCGCCAGTTGCATCCGTGGTTGGAGTGAAGCGGGGACGAGAAGCAGAGGCGGGGCAGGGGGAAAGGGATCCGCCGTGCCGCGGTTCCGGCCCCTGCAGTGGGTTGGGGGAGTTTCGGTCGCCCCTGACGGTGCGCTTGTTGGCGCATCGAACTGGAGGGCGCGAGTGCACGCAAGAGCCGGTTCGGTGCGAAGGAGCGCGTTGACGTGCCCTCGTGCCCTCCTTTCCTGCGTGGCTTTCACGACAGCCCGATCCGCGCCACAATCGGTGCATGCGGCGACGCGGGTCCCCTGCCCCCCGACCCCTGCCCCGCTTTTCGGATCCCCAGCGGAGAGCATCGGCCATGCGCAGCTACCTCGCACTCCTGGCAGGCACGACCTGGCTGCTGGGAGCGGCTTCCCCGGTCGGCGCCGCGGGACATCTCAAGGTCGACGAGCCGGGCTTCCAGATTGCGTTGTCCTCGCAGACCGCGGGCACCACGCCCGGTTGTGCGGCGGGCTTCTACGCGCTGCGCGTGAGCGATGGCGCCGAGCCCGGCAATGCACCGGGTTTCTATTCGGTCGGGCTGGAGCTGCAGCAACCGGGCAGCCGGGTGTTCGCCGGCGGCTTCAATTTCGGCGGCCTGGCGGATACCGCGGTGCCGGCCTTCGCGGCGATCTACATCACCAATCCGGCGAACGAAGCGCAGACCTTGCGCGTATCCGTCAGCGGCACGCGCCCCGGCAGCAGCGCCGATGTGCGCGTGGAGCTGCGCCTGCGCGCGCGTGCGCCGTCGCCAGAACGCGTGGTGTATGCGCAGACGGCGACGCTGCAGGCGGGCCTGCCATTCACCCGCAGTGTCGCCGTCGAGCCCGGCTTCTATGCCTTCGAGGTGCTTCCGCTGGATGGCGGGGCCGGCGCGGACGCGCAGCTCGCGATCGGCCTCGAAACCAGTTTCGTGGACCGCCCGGGCGGCGGTTTCCAGGGCGGCGTCAACTTCGGCGGCTACCACGACGCGTCCGCCGCGCCGGTCTCTGGCTTTGCGGGTTTCTGCCTCGACGACGCCCACAGCGTGAGCGTGCGCACCTTCGGCCGCACGAGTTTCCCGGGCGTGGGCGCCGGGGACCTGCGCATCCAGCTGGTGCGCGACAACTCAACCGCGGCGGGCGATCTGTTGTACGACTCGAATCCGACCGCGCCGTCTGCGGTGCAGGCCACGCTGCGCATCGTCAACACGCTGGACACCCGGCTGTACGCGCCGCGACTCAATGACGTGTCCTGGGCCGATGTCGCACCCAAGCAGAGCATCGACCTGGCCTACCAGGGACCTTCGCGCGGGCGCCTGGAATTCCGCGTTGCGACCAGTCCCTTCGGCCAGGCCGTGCGCCTGGTGCGCAGCGAGGAGATCGTGTTCAGCGCCAATGGCCAGGTGCAGGTGGCCAGCGTGGGCCACAACAACGTCGCCATCGAAACCGCTGCGGGCGCCGACAAGGCGTTGTCGCCGATTGCGCTGTATTCAGCGGTAATCGATCAGGGCAACCCGGCGCCGGTGCAGGTGCGCATCTTCAACGGGCTCACCGGGCAGGAGGACGCGCTGGCGATCCCGGGCCTCGCCGGCCCGGTGACCGTGCGCAACAACACGCTGAGCGGCAACCCGCGGGTGTATTTCGTGGTCAATCCCAGCCAGTCGGCGCGGGTACGCGCGGTGCAGAACGTCACTGGCCTCGTTGCGACCATCCTGCAGCAGAGCTATGCGGACCTGGCTGCCGCGCCAAGCGGCGATTCGGTGGCGACGATCACGCCGGAGACTTTCGGACCGACCACCAGTTTCTGCCCGCAGCCGGTGCTGACCGTGCCGGGCTGCGTCGGCTCGGCCACCCAGTTCGCGCAACTGCTGTCGATGGGCAGCGCCGGGCGCAGCGACAATCTGCTGTTCACGCTGTGCAGCAACTACTCGACAAACAGCCCGAACACGCTCCGGATCAGCCGTTCACCGATCATCTGCACGCTGCCCGCGCCGGCGCCCTGCCCAGGCAATTCCGGGATGGACTTCAGCGTCACCCGGGCGTCGGGGACCGTCATCGCCGGGCCGACGCCGCTGCAGAACGGTGCCTCAGCCTCGCTGACCCTGAGCGGTCCGGGTTGGCTGCCCGGTGAAAGCTACTGCCTGACGGCGCGCCAGGTGAATCCCTGGGAGGGCGGATTCAACTACGAGTTCCGGCTGCTCGGGACACCGTCGCTTTAGCGCCGCTGACCGGGCCGGTCAAACGCGGAGTCGCGGAGGACGCACGGAGAGAAGCGTCAGGGTCAGGCCGCCTTTCCTCGCGTCCTTGGCGCTGGCGCGACCCGATGAACGCAGAGACGCAGAGAGTGCTCTTCTCCGCGTCCTCTGCGTCTCCGCGCTGAACAGGCTACCGGCGCAGCCCGAGGCTGCGCAGCACGCGTCCGCCGAGGCGACGCACACGCCAGTAGAGACGTCGCGCCAGGCTGCCAGGTGCCCCCAGGCCGAGCAAGCCGCGGGCGTTCTCCAGTTGCCGGCTGAGCTGGGTGATGTCGCGATACAGCCGCTGGATGTGCTGCTCGCGGCGGGTCAGGGCGATGCGCAGCTCGCGTGCGTCGCGCTCGCTCAAGGTGCGTCCCGGCTCGGTCCATTCGGCCGGCACCGGGTGGTCGACATAAATCGTCGAATGCGGATCGGCCAGTTCCTCGGCCGGGCGTTTCCGCGTGTAGAAGTACAGCGCGATCGAGCGTCGCGTCAGCTCCGGGCGGTCTGCTGGCGGCTCGATCCGCGCGAAGCCGTGCCAGCTCCATTCGGTGGTTTCGAAGATCACCGCTCGGTTCAGCAGCGGGGTCAGCGTGACCCTGCGGTTGTCCTCGCGCCGCGGGTCCGAATGCAACTCCAGCGCGCCGCCCCAGGCATCGTCCCACTCCGGGTTCAGGTAGACGATCAGGTTCAGCCGGCGATGCCAGTGGGTCTCCGGGTGGCGGTTGAAATCCACATGCGGGTCCAGGTCCTGCCCGCGACGGTTCTCATGGGTGCCGCCGCCGAAATAGTGCGGATCGTAGAGCAGGTCGGGAATTCCGGTGATCTGCGAGATGAGCCGCAGGAATTCCGGCGACTGGATGCGATCGTCCAGTTCCTTGTAGGCGGGACCGAGGGCCCGGATGCGCTCGACCACGCTCTTGCCGGCCAATTCGCCGGCCTCGTTGCGCGCATCGCCACGGGTGAAATCCGGGAACTCCGCACGCAGCCGGGCCAGGAACTCCGGCGCGAAGAAATTCTCGATGACCACATGGCGAAAGGGATTGCGCCGGTTGAACTCGGCATGCAGTTCGGCGCTGCGCTGGGCGACGCAAGGATCGAGCACGGCGAGCTCGCGGGAAATGATGGCGCGGCAACGATAGGGCGCACACGCACAGGCCGTAAACCCGGGCGCTGCTGGCTATGCTTGCCCGGTTCAGTGAGGAATCGACATGGCCAACTACCCGCGCGACCTGATCGGCTACGGCCGCAACCCGCCGCACGCCGATTGGCCGGGCGGCGCGCGGGTGGCGGTGCAGTTCGTGCTGAATTACGAGGAAGGCGGCGAGAACTGCGTGCTGCATGGCGACGCCGGCAGCGAGCAGTTCCTGTCCGAGATCATCGGCGCCGCGGCCTACCCGGCGCGCCACCTCAGCATGGAGTCGATCTACGAATACGGCAGCCGTGTCGGCGGCTGGCGCATCCTCGACGAATTCGCGCGGCGCGAGCTGCCGCTGACGGTGTTTGGCGTGGGCATGGCGATGCAGCGCCATCCCGAGTTCATCCGCGCCTGTGTCGACGCCGGGCACGAGATCGCCTCGCACGGCTGGCGCTGGATCCATTACCAGAACCTCGACGAAGCCACCGAGCGCGCGCACCTGCATGAGGCCGTCGCGGCCCACCGCGAGGTCACTGGCGCCGCGCCGCTCGGCTGGTACACCGGGCGCGACAGCCCGAACACCCGCCGCCTGGTGGTCGAACACGGCGGCTTCGAATACGACAGCGACTATTACGGCGACGAGCTGCCGTTCTGGACCGAGGTGGCGTGCGGCGACGGCAGCCGGCGCCCGCACCTGGTGGTGCCGTACACCCTGGACGCCAACGACATGCGCTTCGCCACGCCGCAGGGCTTCAACACCGCGAACCACTTCTACGAATACCTGCGCGACTGCTTCGACGTGCTCTACGCCGAGGGCGCCGAGCGTCCGCGGATGATGTCGATCGGCATGCACTGCCGATTGCTCGGCCGCCCCGGCCGCTTCCTTGCGCTCCGGCGCTTCCTCGACCACATCGAGCAGCACGACCACGTCTGGGTGTGCCGGCGTATCGACATCGCCAGGCACTGGCGGCAGCGGCATCCGTGGGGCGGGTGACGGGGCACGGGGCACGGGGCACGGGAAGAGCGGCCTCAGCGGAAGCATGGCCTTGAGGAAGCGGACGTGCGAGCCTTTCCCGTGCCCCGTGCCCCGTGCCCCGCCCCATGACCCTCGCCGAACTCAACGCCCTCGAGCAACCCGCCTTCACCGCCGCGCTGGGCGGGATCTTCGAGCACTCGCCTTGGATCGCAGCGGCGACTTGGGCGGCGCGGCCCTTTGCCAGTGTGGACGCGCTGCACGCGGCAATGTGCGCCACGCTCGCGGCCGCCGATGACGACGCGAAACTGGCGCTGATCCGCGCGCATCCGGAGCTGGCCGGCAAGCTCGCGGTCCGCGGCGAGCTGACCGAGGCCTCCACCCGCGAGCAGGCCGGCGCAGGCCTGGACCGCTGCAGCCCCGAGGAATACGCGCGCCTGTCCGAGCTCAACGCCACCTACGGCACGCGCTTCGGCTTCCCGTTCATCCTGGCGGTGCGCGGCCACACCCGCGAATCGATCATCGCCAACATGGCCGCGCGCATCGACAACGACCGCGCCACCGAGATCCCCACCGCGCTCGCGCAGATCGAACGCATCGCACGCTTCCGCCTGGGGGATTTGCTGGGTTGAATCTGGTGCGGATGAAGCAGGTGTTGGTGTTGGTTGTTGGTGCTGGACGAAGCCGGTGTTGGTGTGGGTTGTTGGTGTTGGAAGGAGCCGGCAGCCGGGCGAGCCTGGTACCAGGCCGTGTCCACGGGGCGTGGCGAAAGAAGTCCGCTCCGCGGACCGGTTCATCGCCCCAAGCCGCTTCAGCCAACACCAACAACTAACACCAACACCGGCTTCTCCTAACGTGCGCGATGCCAGCGCTCGATCAGCGCGCGCTCTTCGTCGGTCATCTGGGTCAGGTTGCCGGGCGGCATGATCCGGAGCACCACGGTCTGCTGGTAGAGCTTGTCGGCGCGCGCCTCGATGTCGGCCTCGGTCTCGAGGAAGGCGCCGAGCGGGGCGCTGGGCATCAGCGTGGGCTGGCGCGCGTGGCACTGCACGCAGCGCTGCGCCAGCACCGCCTGCACCTGGGCGGCGGTGGGCGGCAGGAAATCGAGTGATTCGTGGTCGCCGCGTACCAGCGGCGTGCTCGCCGGCTGCGGCTTCGGCGCCAGCCATGCGAAGGTGCCGAGCAACACCGCGCAGCCGGCCAGCAGCAGCCACCAGGCGCGCCCACCCGAATGCCAGAGCACGAAGAACTGTCGGATCAGCGCGCCGGCGCTCATGAACAGCGCGAGCACGATCCACGCATGCTGGTGCGCGTGCGCCGGCGCGTAGTGGATCGACAACATCGCGAACACCACCGGCAGCGTGAAATAGGTGTTGTGCACCGAGCGTTGCTTGCCGCGCTTGCCGGGCAGGGGATCGGGTGTCTCGCCGCGCGCGAGCGCCGCCACCATCCGTTTCTGCCCCGGGATGATGATGAAGAACACGTTCGCCGACATGATCGTCGCCAGGGTGGCGCCGACCAGCAGGAAAGCCGCGCGCCCGGCGAACAGCTGGGTCGCCAGCCAGCAGAGGCCGAGCACGAACACCGCCACCACGATGCCGAGCACCCCATCGCGGAGGCCGACCACGCGGCAGGCGGTGTCGTAGACCAGCCAGCCGCCGGCGAGGAAGGCCAGCGCCGCGCCGATCGCCTGCGCGGGTGTCAGCGCCGCCACCGCGGGGTCGATCAGGTAGATGCCGGGCTGCGCGAGGTAGAGGATGGACAGCAGCGCGAAGCCGCTCATCCAGGTGGTGTAGGACTTCCACTTCGACCAGTGCAGGTCATCGGGCATGTGCGCCGGCGCCAGCAGGTATTTCTGCTTGTGGTAGAAGCCGCCGCCATGCACCGACCACAGCTCACCGAACACGCCCGGCGCGCCGTTGGGCTTGAGCGCGCGGTCCAGCATGACGAAGTAGAAGGACTCGCCGATCCACGCGATCGCGGCGACCACGTGCAGCCAGCGCAGCAGGAAGGTTGCCGCCTCGATCCAGAAGTCCACGCTCAGCTGCCCCGGTAGGTGCTGTAGCTGTAGGGCGAGACCAGCAGCGGCACGTGGTAGTGCGCGGCCGGATCGGCGATGCCGAAGCGCAGCGTGACCACATCGACAAAGCGCGGCGAGGCCAGCGCCACGCCGCAGGCAGCGAAGTAGTCGCCCGCGGCGAAATCGAGTTCGTACACGCCGGCGGTCAGCGCGTCGCCCTCGAGCAAGGGCTGGTCGCAGCGGCCGTCGGCATTGCTGGTGCGGTTGTCGATCAGCGTGCGCGCGGCGCCATCGACGCGGTACAGGCGGATCGCGATGCCGGCGCCGGGGCGGCCGTGCGCGGTGTCGAGGATGTGGGTGGTGAGTCGGCCCATGCGGCGCGTCGGAGTGTGGCTGGAGCGCCCCAGTCTAGCGATCACCTGCCGTTTCCGCCGAGCGCCCGCGGAGCCGGGCTTGCCCGGCTGGATCTGCGGCGGATCAGCGGAGCAAGCCCTGATCTACGACAGGGCGTGGGCCCAGTCGGCACCCGTAGAGCCGAGCTTGCTCGGCTGGATCGGCAGCGGAATCGCGAAGCAAGCTCCGCTACCACTCGGTCTGGTGCGGATCGTCCCGATACAGCTCCCGGCTGGCATCCAGCAGCAGCATGCGCAGTCGGTCGATGGCGTGGTCCAGGCCCGGATCGGGGCGGATACGGCGCGCCTGCTCGATGGCATGCGCGGCGTTGTCGAGCGCACTCAGGTAGCAATGCAGGGTTTCGTTCGCCATGGTGTCCTCCGCTGGGCAAGCGCCTGCATCGTCGTTGCGCGGCGCCAGGTGCGTCCTTGACCGGGGTCAGGTGTGTGCGAACTGACCCCGTTCAACGCGGAGACGCAGAGGACGCGGAGAACTGCCGAAGAATGCGTGGCCGATCGATCTCCTTTCCTGCTTCTCTTCGAGTCCTCCGCGTCTCCGCGTTGAACCGGTCCCGTCCAGAGCGCAATCCAACGAAAACCACACGTTCGGCTAAGCGACGCCTAAGCGACGCGCGGCAGGCTATCGTTCCCGCGTTTGCGATGGACCCTGCGGCCTTGCACGAATTCGCCGCCCGACTCGAAGCCGAACACCCATCGATGAGCGCATCCTCACGGCCCCTGATGTGGACGCTGTTGCTGTCCTTGCTGCTGGCATTGTCCTTCCAGGGCGCGCGCGGGCTGTGGGGGCCGGACGAGGGGCGTTACAGCAACATCGCGCTGGAGATGGTGCACTCCGGCGACTGGCTGACGCCGCGGCGACATCCCGAGCACACCCATTTCGCCAAGCCGCCTTTGACCTACTGGGCGATCGCCGCCAGCGTCAGCGTGTTCGGCGAGCATGAGGCGGCGCTGCGGCTGCCGAACGCGCTGTCGCTGATCGCCACCGTGATCCTGCTGATCCTGCTCGGGCGGCGGCTGGTGCCGGCAACGCCGTGGCTGCCGGGGCTGATTTTCGCGACCAGCCTGGTGCCCTTCGCCGCCGCCAACCTGATCAACACCGACTACCTGCTGACCGCCTTCGAGACCCTCGCGGTGTACGGCTTCGTGCGCCTGTGGCAGGCGGGCGATGCACGCGAGGCGCGCGCCGGGCGCTTGTGGATCTGGGCCGGCTTCGGCCTGGCGTTCATGACCAAGGGACCGCCGGGCCTGCTGCCGCTGCTGCCGATGTGGGTGTTCCTGCGCACCTTGCCCGCGCCGCGGCCGCGGCTGATCGACCTTCCATCGCTGGCGCTGTTCGCGCTGGTCGCGCTGCCCTGGTACGCGGCGGTGATCGTCGCCAATCCCGGCCTGCTCGACTACTTCCTCGGCTACGAGGTCTACGGCCGCGTGTTCACCGATGTGCACGACCGCAACTCGCACTGGTACGGCGCGATCCAGGTCTACGCGCCGGTGCTGCTGCTCGGCATGCTGCCGTGGTCCTGGGTGCTGTGGCCGCGGATGCGCCAACTGTGGCGCCAGCGCGGCGCGCTACGCGGCTGGTGGCAGGCGCGCGCCGTCGAAGACCGCTGGCTGTTGCTGTGGTTCGCGCTGCCGCTGCTGGTGTTCGGCCTGGCGCGCTCGCGCCTGCCGCTGTACCTGCTACCGCTGATGGTCCCGCTCGCGCTGCTGATCGCCCGCCGCTGGCAGCCGGCGCTGCCCGGGCAGATGCGCCGCATCGGCTGGACCGCCGCGATCAGCGCCGCTGCGCTGCTCGCACTGAAGGGCGGCGTGCCGCTGCTGCCGCATGCCAAGGACACCCGCGAACTGGCTGCCACGATGCGCCAGCAGTGGCCGGATCCCGGCGAGATCGTGTTCATCGAGGAATCCGCGCTGTACGGGCTGCGCTTCTACCTCGGCGTGCCGGTGGAGCGTGTGACCCTCTCGGAAAAGGACGATCCGGCCTACGACAGCCCGCTGCTGGAAGAGCTGGCCGAACTGGAAGCGCGCGTGTTCGTGACCACCGCGAACCGCATCGCGCGAGTGGACGCCGCCTTGGCGCCGCACGGCTACCGCTTCGTGCCGCAGCAGCGCCTCGAACGTTATGTGGTGGGGCGGGTGGAGGTGGTGGCGGGCGGCGGGTGAGGGGCTGTCGGGAGCGGGCGCAGGGCGGTGTATCGCGCAGTGATTCACCGCCGGGGGCAGGCGGCAAGCACCCGGGGAACGCGCTGCGCGCGTACCACCGGGCACGCCGATGGGCCGGGCCGCGGTCGGGTGGACCAACGAAGCCGCGAGTCGCGAACGGCGTCGCGTTCTAGAGATCGCCCCGGTCCCGTCCCCTTGCCCCCTGACCCCTGCCCCGCTTCCAGTGGACGTGACCCAAAGCCGATCCCGTCCGCCTCAGCCCCCCGCCGCCTCCACGATCTGCCGCAGCTTCTCGCGCACCCGCAGCGCGAGTCGGTCGTAGTGCGCGCCGAGCAGTTGGCGCAGCTCGTTCTCCTCGATGTAGCCGATCGAACGCCGCCAGGCGCTCTTGGCGGCACCGATGCGCACCTGCATCGCGAGGATCCGTTCGGGGGTGTCGACACGCTCGGCGGTGGCGTTGGGATGATCGCGGCGATAGCGCTCGATACGCTCCCGATGGCGGGAGTACACCACCGCCGGCGGGGTGTCCGCCGCCAGGGCAAGCAGGTCGACCTTGCCGCGGTAACCGAAGGCACTGGTGGTGCCCGCGTTGTTGCTGACCAGGAAGCCGCCATCGTCGAACTCGGTCTCCAGCTCGAACACCCTGGGCCGCTTCCACTGACGCATGATCTTGAGCAGCAGGAAAGCGATCCAGCCCGGCCACTTGGGCTCCACTGCGTAGCTGGCGCCGCAGGTGATGCCGTCGCCCGCCGCGTAGATGCGCACCAGGGTCGGGCGCCCCAGTTGCGGCGCCAGGTGCAGCGGCTCGTAATCGCCGACCACGCGGAAACCCTGCGCGCCCAGGGTCGCCGCGGTGCGCTCGGCAAACTCGCGCATGAACTTCGGGTAGTCCTGCAGCTGGCTCGGGCGGTAGTCCGGCTCCGGCTCGTGTCCGAGGGCGTAGATCTTCCAGGCGATGTCGATGGCCAGCATGTCGTCCGGGTGGTCGCTGACGAAGCGCGCCAGCGCCTGCTCCAGGGTCATGCCACTGCGCACACCGGCGGCGGCGCTCTTGATCATCGATGCCGCAAGCTCATGGCCGAGCGTGGCTCGCTCGCGCTCGTCGGTGTCCGCCAGCGCCTCCTCCAGCAGGCGGGCCGCCTGCTCGTGCTCGCCGCGCCCGCCATTCTCGGAGGCCGCGCGCATGTCGGCGATCGCCGCGCGCCGCGGATCGTCGAGCGGGGTCACGGCGAGCACCGCGTCGTAGGCCGCCAGCGCGGCGTCGAACTCGCCGAGGTCGTGCAGCAGCCGCGCCAGGCGCAGGCGCACGCGCGGATCGTTCTTCAGCGCCAGCGAGGTTTCGAAATCCGCGCGCGCCGCGAGCAGCGTCGTGCGCGACAGCCGTTGGCCGGAGAAGGTGCGGATGACATCCGGATCCTCGCCACCCTCGTCGCCGAAGCCGACCACCGCCGCGCGCTGCTGCCAATCGCCGCGCAGGCTCCAGGCCTCGGGCTGCTGCGGGTCGAGCTCGATCGCGCGCGCCAGCGCTGCCTGTGCCTCGTCGCGACGCTCGCCCGGGCCCAGGTAGCGCGCCAGCAGCAGGTGCGCGCGCGCCAGCTTCGGGTCCAGTTCCAGCGCGCGGCGCACATCGGACTCCGGGAAATTGCCTTGCGCGTCCTCGGTGGCCAGCTCGGCGCGCATCAGCCAGGCCGGTGCGTAATCCGGTTTCAGGTCGAGCACGCGCTTGATCGCCGCCAGCGCATCGTCCTCACGCCCCAGCGCGTGCAAGGTGCGCGCGCGATGCCAGTGCAGCGGTGCCTGGTCGGGATGCTCGTCCGCGAGAGCCTCGATCATCTCCAGCGCGCGCTCCACATCGCCGCTGCGAAATTCCAGCGCAAAACGCTCCAGGCGCTCGCGCGCGGTCGGCTGGCTCATGGCGGATCCCCTGTCTCGTTGCGGGCAGGATAGCGGGTGTTCTGGTTTGGGTCGCTGAAACGGGTTGTGGGTTGTGGGTTGTGGGTCCGTTGAAACGGGTTGTGGGTTGTAGGTTCTGGGTTGTGGGCGGCCACAGCCGGTGTGCCGAATCCTGGTGGGAGCGGCTTCAGCCGCGATCCTTTCCCGGCGGCCGCGAGCAGAAGATCGCCGACAGAGTCGGCTCCCACAGGCCCGCGGCGTGCGAGCTTCGCTGCCCACAACCCAGAACCCACAACCCACAACCAGAACCAATGGCCGACTGCACTCCCGACCGAATCGGGCTTACCCTAGGGCCCCTTTCCCGCCGAGATGCCCCCATGTTCGACCTGTCTGCGCGTGCCCAGGAGATCCGCGAGCGCCTGCTGGCGTTCATGCGCGAGGTGGTGGAGCCGGGCGAGCGCGAGTACCACGCGCATGTGGCCGCCGAAGGCCAGCGCTGGAGCATTCCGCCGGTGATGGAGGAGATGAAGCGCAAGGCCAAGGCCGCCGGGCTGTGGAACCTGTTCCTGCCGGACAGCCGCCACGGCGCCGGCCTCACCAACCTCGATTACGCGCGGCTGGCCGAGATCATGGGCCGCTCGCTGATCGCCTCCGAGGTGTTCAACTGTTCGGCGCCGGACACCGGCAACATGGAGGTGCTGCACCTGTACGGCAACGAGTTCCAGAAGAAGCTGTGGCTGGAGCCGCTGCTGGCAGGCGAGATCCGCTCCGGCTTCGCGATGACCGAGCCGGACGTGGCTTCATCGGACGCCACCAATATCCGCTGCCGCATCCTGCGCGAGGGTGACCACTACCGCATCAGCGGACGCAAGTGGTGGACCACCGGCGCGATGGATCCGCGCTGCAAGTTCTTCATCGTCATGGGCGAGACCGACCCGGAAGCCAAGCCCTATGCGCGCCAGTCGATGGTGATCGTGCCGCGCGACACCCCGGGCGTGCGCCTGGTGCGGCCGCTGACCGTGTTCGGCTACGACGACGCGCCATGCGGCCATGCCGAGCTCGCTTTCGAGGATGTGCGCGTACCGCTGGGCAACCTGATCTATGGCGAAGGCAAGGGATTCGAGATTGCGCAGGGCCGCCTGGGTCCCGGCCGGGTGCACCACTGCATGCGCTCGATCGGGCTGGCCGAGCGCGCGCTGGAATCGATGGTGGCGAGGGCCAAGTCGCGCATCGTGTTCGGCCAGCCGATCGCACGCCACGGCATGGCCCAGGAGGCCATCGCGCTCAGCCGCTGCGAGATCGAGCAGGCGCGCCTGCTGACGCTGTCGACCGCCTGGGCGCTGGACAAGCTCGGCACCCGCGGCGCGCGCGACCGGGTGGCGATGATCAAGGTGGTGGTGCCGCGCATGGCCTGCACGGTGATCGACCGCGCGATCCAGATCCACGGCGGCGCGGGGCTGTCGGACGACCATTTCCTCGCCGCTGCCTACGCCGGCGCACGCTCGCTGCGCATCGCGGATGGCCCGGACGAGGTGCACATCATGTCGCTGGCGAAGATGGAGTGCGAGCGCGCCGTGGTCTGACGCGGTTGCTTGAACCGTTCAACGCAGAGGCGCAAAGGGACGCAGAGACGAGCGTCCGGATCGAGGCTCAAGCGGGAGTGGCGAACGACGACCCTGTGATTGGGCGACCGGAACTCTCACCGAACATCCGATCCCTCATTGATCTGAAGAGCAGTTTGTCCGCAAAGGACGCGAAGGACGCAAAGAAGAGCGGAAACCGCTTTCGCTTCCTTTGCGTTCTTTGCGTCCTTTGCGGACAAAAAAATGGCGCGGGTCGCGAAGAAGTTCGATGCGTGAATAAGCGCACCGGCAGGGGCGACCGGAACTCTCACCGAACATGTCACAAGGCATTGATTTAGAAAAGGTAAATTCGGAGGGCACGAGGGCAAGAGGGCACGAGGGCACGCAAAGGCGCTCCTTCGCGCCGAACTGGCTCTTGCGTGCCCTCGTGCCCTCGTGGCCTCGTGCCCTCCAGTTCGATGCGCGAATATGCGCACCGCCAGGGGCGACCGGGACTCTCACCGAACATGTCGCAAGGCATTGATTTAGAAAAGGTAAATTCGGAGGGCAAGAGGGCACGCAAAGGCGCTCCTTCGCGCCGAACTGGCTCTTGCGTGCCCTCGTGCCCTCGTGGCCTCGTGCCCTCCAGTTCGATGCGCGAACAAGCGCACCGCCAGGGGCGACCGGGACTCTCACCGAACACGTCGCAAGGCATTGATTTAGAAATGATAAATTCGGAGGGCACGAGGGCACGAGGGCACGCAAAGGCGCTCCTTCGCGCCGAACTGGCTCTTGCGTGCCCTCGTGCCCTCGTGGCCTCGTGCCCTCCAGTTCGATGCGCGAATCAGCGCACCGCCAGGGGCGACCGGGACTCTCACCAAACATCCGATAACTCATTGATCTGAAGAGCAGATTGTCCGCAAAGGACGCAAAGAAGAGCGGAAACCGCTTTCGCTTCCTTTGCGTTCTTTGCGTCCTTTGCGGACAAAAAAATGGCGCGGGTCGCGAAGAAGTTCGATGCGTGAATAAGCGCACCAGCAGGTTCGATGGGCGAACCAGCGCACCGGCAGCGGCCATTCACCCGCCCGGCACCACCACCAATTCGCGCTGCTGCGCATCCTGCAGCCGCAGGCGCAAGTCCTTCGCGCCGCTCGGGCCGTAGGTCGGCTGCGAAAACACGCGCAGGCTGGTGCTGTGCGGGGTGGCGAGGCAGAAGCCGGCGAAACCGCTGACGCCGCCAAAGGGATGCGCGGCGTGGTAGCCGCCGACCACCGCGCCGCCCTGGAAGCCGCCGCCAGGCCGATCGGTGAAACTGGTGCTGAGTTCGAAGAAGAACTGGCCCTCGGGAGCGCCACCGACTGCGCCGTTCACGGGTGCCACGGTGGTCTCGTAGAAACCCGGTGGCAGGTCGATGGACTGGGCGTAGGCACTGGCCAGCGAGAGCGAGGTGGTCGCTTCGAACACGGTTACGCTGGTGTTGGCGTCCGGGCGCCGCGCAATGCGGATCCGCACCGGCACGCTGCCGCTGGCATTGTCCGCCGGGCTGCCGGTAACCCGCAAATTCAGTCGCTGGTTCTCGTTCGCCGCATTGGCGAAATTGAAGCCGGCGAAGCCCACTTGCCCGGCGTCGATCAGCCCGCCGAAATTGAGGCCACCGGCGAGCACGCGGGTGCCCGGATCGTCCAGCAGCAACTCCATGCCGAATGCGCCTGGTGTCAACCCGGCGCCTGGGCCGTCGCTCACCGAGGCGATGAAGAATCCCGCCGGGCAGCTCGCATTGGCCGGGTTGGGCGGGGGCAGCGTGTAGCGCGAAAGCGCCGGCTCGTCCTGCGGGCCGGTCGGTGCGAGGGTGCGCGGCAGCGGCCAGACCCAGGCGCCGCGGCCGCGGGTGTAGACGCCGAGCGTGGTGGAGCCGCGGTCGACCACCAGGTCCCAGACCATCGCGCGCGGCAGGGTCTGGAAGCGGTTCCACACCGGCTGCGCCGCCTCCACATTGTCGCTGTAGTACAGGCCCCAGTCGGTGCCGACGAACACCTGCTGCGGGATCCACGGGTTGACCATCACGGCATTCGCCGGGATGTCCGGCAGGTTGCCGCTGACATCGCGCCAGGTGAAGCTGGCACAGTTCTCGCTGCAGCGCACCTGATAGACATGGCCGGGTGTCGCTGGCGTGTTGGCGCCGAATCCGGCCACCGCGGCGTAGCCCTTGGTCGGGTCCAGCGGATCGACCGCGACGCCGAGGATCGGGCGGTTCGGCAGCACCTGGTTGCCGCCGGTGACGTTGACCCAGCTCGCCGACCCGGTGCCAAGCGCGAAGCCGAAGCTGACGCTGCCGTCGAGGGTGCCGACCATCGCCACGCGGCGGGTGGACGGCGCGAAGCGGATCGCCTGGATCACCGAGCGGTTGTCGGTGCCGACGATCAGGTTGTTCTTGGTCAGGTCCGGACTGATCGGCACCCAGCGCTGCGCCTGGCTGCTGCCAGTGGCACCGTTGGTGCTCTCCCACACCCGGTAGGTGCCGGCGATCAGGTGGTTGCAGCCCTGGACCGTGCCGCAACCACTCTCGGGATCACTGGTGCTGCCGAATTTGTACAAATCGAAGGGCATCAGGAAGCTCTTGCGGTCGCCGCCGGCCTCGCCCGGCGACCACGGGCCGCTGGCCGCCACCTCCGGGGCATTGGCGCCGTTGACGCTGGCGACAATGTTGCCGCGCTGGCTGGACATCCACACGCGCTGGCCGAACACCGGCTCGATGCGGGTGGCGATGCCATCGCCGCCGTAGATGTGCTGCCAGGCTTCCGGTACCACCTGATCGCCGAACTGCACCAGCGACGAGGTGCCGTTGTCCTGCGCGCCGCCGACCGCAATGCGCGGGTTGGCATTGGCGAAGTCCGGGCCGAGGTCGCCGTAGTAGAACTCGATGGTGTTGAACGTCAGGTTCAGCGGGATGAAGGTCGGGCTGCCGCTGTTGGCATTGCTGCTGTAGTAGACGCCGCCGTCGTTGCCGATCAGCAGGCGCGCGGGATCGCCGCCGACATAGGCGCGCGCGTGCTGGTCGACATGGATGTTGGCGCTGGACTGTGCGCATTCGTTGTCCAGGCGCGCCATGTTGGCGAAGGTAGCTGCGCCGTCGGCCGAGCGGTAGGGCCACCAGGCGCTCAGGATCAGTTCGTCGGGATTGTTTGGCGCCACCGTGATCCCGGCGTTGTACCAGTTCTGGGTGCCGGGCTCGCAGCCGCTGAACTGGGCGGGCGTGGCGCGCGCGGCCCAGGTCTGGCCGCCGTCGCCGCTGCGCCACAGGCCGATGATGCTGAAGTTCTGCGGGTGGATCGCCTCGGCGTAGATCACGTTCGGCTGGCTCGGCGCCACCGCGATCTCGATGCGCCCGACCGGGCCAAAGCCGGTGCCTTCGCCGATGCCGGCCGGCCAGCCGTTGTCGGCGCGCGTCAGCCGCTGCCAGCCGGTCGGACAGTTGGCGCTGGGCATGCTGACGCGATAGATGCTGTTGGCGCCGTTCAAGTCCAGGTCCGGCTGCACCGGCGTGGCCGATCCGCGCGTGCCGACCGCCGCGTACAACTGGGTGACCCCGCCCTGGTTCACCGCGAGCAGCCCGGTGATGTCCTGACGCTGCGGGTTGGCGCTCGCCGGGCCGTAGGGATTGGTCAGGCAGGGGCCGGTCCAGCTCTCGCCGGCGTCGTAGGAGAAGTACAGCCCGGTCTTGGTGCCGGCGACGACCCGGTTCGAGTTGTTCGGATCGACCACCACCTTGCCGACCGACTGGTACTGCGAAAAGGTGGTCTGGTTGGCCGGGTAGTTCGGCAGGAACACCTCGCGCCCGAGCACGCGCCAGCTGTCGCCGCCATCGTTGCTCTTGAGCACCCCGGCCGAGCCAAAGGACCAGGATCCGAAGCGCAGATCACCGGTGCCGGCGTAGATCGTGTTCGGGTTGTTCGGGTCCATTTCCAGATCGCTGATCGCGATCGATTCGATCTCCGGTGCGTCGGTCACCGGTTCCCAGGTGGTCGTCAACGTGCAGCAATTGCGCGTGCGCCAGACCCCGCCCCCGTCGGTAGCGGCAAAGGCAACGAAGGAGTTCGCATCGCCTGCGACCGACGGCTGCGGCGCCACCACGATGTCGTTGACGCGCCCACCATTGACGTCCAGGCCATCCTGCAGCGGCAGCGGGCCGAGCGGCGTGAAACGCGTCGGATCGAGCGCATGGGCGCTCTTCTCCAACCGGCGCTCGCCGCGCGGCAGCGCGGCCAGCACGCGCGCATCGACGTCGCGCGCGGCCTCCCACCAGGCGGGATCGAAGCGACCGGTCGGGTAGGTGTAGGTGGTTGCGAGAAATTCGCCGATCGGCACCTTGCGCGGCGACTTGATCGGCGCGGGCGCAGGCTCCTGCGCCAGTTGCGGTGACGTCGAGGCGCAAGAAGCCAGCAGCAGGACAACCGGCAGCAGCAAGGGACGCAGGGACATCGGCACACCCGGATCGCGAGGGATGCCCGAGTTTCGCATCGTCCGCGTGCAGCCGGAAGCATGGGGTGCAGGATGTTGTGGAAGGCTTGACGAGCGGGCGACTGCCAGTAATCGGGCGTAGGGCGGGGTATCGCGCAGCGATTCCCCGCCGGGACCACGCGGCAAGTACCCGGGGAACGCGCTGCGCGCCTACCCCGGGCTACGCGCGCAGGGCGGAGGCCGCGGCCGGCAACGGGCGCGTGCGCGTGCCGCGCGCCGGCCACAGCACCAGGGCCACACCGGCGAGCACCAGCAGGCTGGCGCCGATCGCCGCCGGCGGGATGCGCTCGCCGAGCACCAGCGCGCCGAGCACCATCGCCACCACCGGATTGACCAGCGAATAGGTCGCCACCGCCGGCGTCGAGACCTTGGTCACCAGCCACAGGTAGGCGCTGAACGCGATCACGCTGCCGAACACCGCCATGTACAGCAGGGTCCACACGGTAGTCGCGGTGAAGTCGGCCAGTTCCACCTGCGGCCATTCGCCCGCCACCAGCGCGCACACGGCCTGGCAGGCCGATCCGGCGAGCATCTGCGCGCAGGCGAAGGCGCCGACCTGGCCCGGCTTGACCGCGGCGCGCTGTACCAACGTGCCGATCGACCAGGCGAAAGTGGCGAACAGGATCGAGAGCGTCGGCAGGATCGCGCCGCTGCCATCGAAACTGCGTGTCTGCGAGACGATCAGCACCACCCCGGCCAGTCCGGTGACGCTGCCGGCGAGGTCCTTCAGGCCCGGCTTGCGCCGCGCGAAGGCGAGCGTGTCGAACAGCAGGATCCACAGCGGCAGCGCCGCGACCAGCAGTGCGGCGATGCCCGAGGGCACGGTCTGCTGGCCCCAGATCACGAAGCCGTTGCCGATGCCCGACAGCAGGATGCCGGCGAGGATCGCCTGGCGCCACGGCACCCCGGCCAAGGGCCGCGCGCCTTTCAGCCGCAACAACGCGTACATGATCGTCCCGGCCAGCGCAAAGCGGATCGCCCCGCTGGCAAACGGCGGCAGCGTGCGCAGGATGATCGCGAGGCCCATGTAGGTGGTGCCCCACACCAGGTAGATCGTGGCGAAGGCGGCGACGATCGGCAGCAGTGCTTTTCTGTTCATGGGCGCAGCGTAGAGGCGTGGGACTGTGCTGGTACAGATGCAGTCGGGTGGAGTTTCGTGTGGTACAGTTTGGGGCGTTCAGGTAAGCGGGTTGTGGGTTCTGGGTTGTGGGTTGTGGGCGGCAAGAGCCTGGGTGCCGCTGCTTCTGGACTTTGATCCTGCTGCCCACAACCCACAACCCACAACCCAGAACTCAATCCCTGCAACTCACCTCCCGCCCCAGCATGCCCGCCCCTCTCTACGAATCCCTCGCGGCGCAGCTGCGCGAGCGCATCCACACCGGCGCGCTGGGCGACGGCTCGCGGGTGCCCTCGGTGCGGGCGATGAGCCGCCAGTCCGGGGTCAGTGTGGGCACCGTGGTGCAGGCCTACCAGCAGCTCGAGGCCCAGGGCGTGATCGTGGCGCGGCCGCAGAGTGGCTACTACGTGCGCGCCACGCAGTTGCCGGGGATCGAGCGCCGGCGCAGCCGGGCGACCCCAAAGCCGCGGCCGCCGGCGCGCAACCTGCTGGAGCAGATGCTGCAGCTGTACGCACGCGACGATCTGGTCCCGCTGCATGTCGCCATTCCCTCGCCCGAGCTGTTGCCGACCGCGCGCGTCGCCGCGCTTTCGCGCGATTTGCTCAAGCGCGCGCCGGAGCGCCTGTACGGCTATGTGCAGTCGGCCGGATTGCCGGGGCTGCGCCAGGCGGTCGCCGCCCGGCTGGCGCTGGCCGGGGTCGAGGTGGACGCCGATGACGTGGTGATCACCGCCGGCGCACTGGAGGCGATCACCCTGTCGCTGCAGGCGCTCACGCGCCCCGGCGATGCGGTGCTGGTCGAGAGCCCGACCTACTACGGGCTGTTGCAGGCGATCGCCGCGCGCGGGCTGAAGGTGGTCGAGATCCCGGTGTGCTGCGACGAGGGCCCGGATCTGGAGTGCGCGCTGAAGGCGCTCGCCACCCAGCCGATCCGCGCCGCGGTGCTGATCCCAAGCTTTTCCAATCCCAGCGGCGCGCTGATGCCGCCGGCGGCGCGGCGCACTCTGGCGCAGGCCTGCGCGCGCCATGGCGTGCCGGTGATCGAGGACGATGTCTACGGCGAACTGGCCTTCGACGGCAGCCGCCCGCCGCCGCTGATGAGCCATGACGAGGCCGACAACGTGATCCTGTGCGGCTCGGCGTCGAAGATCATCGGCCCGGGCCTGCGCATGGGCTGGGCGGTCAGCCCGCGCTGGCGTGAGGCGCTGCTGCGCGCCAAGGCCTTCACCTCGATCGCCGCGAACACCCTGGCGCAGCACGTCACCGCCGAGTTGCTCGGCGGCGCCAACCTGGAACGCCCGCTGCGCCGGCTGCGCGGCGAACTGGCCGCCAACGTGGTGCGCTTCCGCGGCTCGATCGCCCGCCACTGGCCGGCCGGCACCTGCGTCTCGCAACCGCGCGGCGGCCTGGTGCTGTGGGTCCGGCTGCCGCAGGGCTTCGATGCCCAGACGCTGTTCGAGCGCGCCAGCGAGGCCGGCATCGGCATCGTCCCCGGCCCGCTGTTCTCCGCCAGCGGCGCCTACCGCGACTGCGTCCGGCTGTCCTGCGCCACCGCCTGGAACGTGCGCGTCGAGCAGGCACTCAAGACCCTGGGCCGGCTGGCGCATGGCTGAGTCGCTGCTGCACAGCTTCCCACCGCTGGTCGCCACCGGCGCGCGCCTGCTGATCCTGGGCAGCATGCCGGGCGCCGCATCGCTCGCCGCGCAGCAGTATTACGCGCATCCGCGCAACGCCTTCTGGCCGATCCTCGCCGCCTGGTGCGGCGTCGCGGCGGATGCGCCCTACAGTGTCCGCGTCGATGCGCTGGCGCGCGCCGGCATCGCGCTGTGGGATGTGCTCGCGCAGTGCCGTCGGCCCGGCAGCCTGGACAGCGCCATCGACCCCCTCAGCGCGCAGCCGAATGCCATCGGCGCGCTGCTCGACGCGCACCCCGGGATCGTGCGCGTGTGCTTCAACGGCGGCGCCGCGGCGGATCTGCATGGGCGCCACGGGCTGCCGGGGCCGCCGCGGGTGGAACTGGTCAGGCTGCCGTCGACCAGCCCGGCACACGCGGGGATGCCGCTGGCGGAGAAATTGCGCCGGTGGCATGGGGCGCTGGCGCTGGGGTGAGGGGCAGTCCTCGCTGTGGGGACTGTGGTTCGGGGTAGTCATGCGCCGCCGGCGGTCTGCTGCGGCCTTCGCACTGGTGAGAGTCCCGGTCGCCCCTGGCCGGTGCGCTTATTCGCGCATCGAACTTCTTCGCGACCCGCGCCACTTTTTTGTCCGCAAAGGACGCAAAGAACGCAAAGGAAGCGAAAGCGGTTTCCGCTCTTCTTTGCGTCCTTCGCGTCCTTTGCGGACAAACTGCTCTTCAGATCAATGAGTTATCGGATGGTTGGTGAGAGTCCCGGTCGCCCCTGGCCGGTGCGCTTATTCGCGCGTCGAACTGGAGGGCACGAGGCCACGAGGGCACGAGGGCACGCAAGAGCCGGTTCGGTGCGAAGGAGCGCCTTTGCGTGCCCTCGTGCCCTCCTGCCCTCGTGCCCTCCGAATTTACCTTCTCTAAATCAATGCTTTGCGACATGTTCGGTGAGAGTGGCTCGGCCCGCGATCCTGTTGCATTTTGCTTCTCGCTTCGCGCCGGCGTGAGCCGCCGCGCGTAGCGCCAGGCACCGCGGGCACGCCTGAAACACAAACGCCAAGGGGCGCGGATTGCTCCGCGCCCCCTGGTTACACCGGATGCCCGGCGGCTGTGGAGCTTGCGATCAGCGGAAGTCGTAGGTCCAACCGGCGGCCCAGTTGGAATCGCCGCTGCGGAAGGCGCCGATATAGTCGGTGGGCTCGAAGAAGGCGTCCACCGCATACGGGGCTACCAGTTGCACCGCGCCCGGCGCCGGGAACGGGGTGGTGCCGCTGAGCGGGCTGGCGCCAGTGCGGTTGCCGTTGCCGGCAGCGAACCAGGCGCTGACCAGGTACGGGTCAGCCGTGTTGTCCTCGAAGTTGGTGGTGTTGCTGAGGTAGATGTCGCGCATGGTGAGGTCGGTGCCGAGCTGGGACGGCGTGCCGGCGACGGTGAAGGTGGCGTTGTCGTTGAAGTTCAGGCCTTCGGCATTGAAGTTGGTGACGATGCCCTTGGTGTAACGGCCGCCCGAACCGCGGCGCAGACGCATGCCTTCGTTGCCCGCGTTGCCGGCGCCGATGATGGTGAAGTTGCTGATCGTCGGGCGCGTGCGCGGGGCGAGGTCGAAGGCGCTCGGGTGGTTGTCGGACTCGATGCCGTTGGAGTCCGAGCCCACCGTGCCGACCGCCGGGACCTGGCGGATATAGGCGTACTGGATACGGCCCTGGTAGCCGAGGTCGAAGTCCAGCGCGTCGTCTTCGATGCCGATCAGCACCAGGTTCTTCGCATCGACAGTGCCGCCAAAGAACTCGATGCCGTCGTCGCGGCCGCCGTAGATCTGCACGTTCTTGACGATCGTGCCGCTGCCGACGCCGAGCATGGTGATCGCGTTCAGCTCTTCGTTCGGGCGCACTTCCTGGCCGGCATAGCGCACCTGCACGTATTCCAGGATGCCGCTGGATTCGGTGTTGTTGCTGCCGCCGAACTGCTGGCTGGCGACCGCCTCGAAGGTGCAGGCGCTGCCATCCTGCGAGGCGTTGCACTGCGCGTTGCCGGCGATCACCAGGCCCGCCCAGGAACCGTTGGTCGGGGTCGGGCCGGTGAAGATGATCGGCGCGAAGGACTGGCCCTGCGCGATCAGCTTGCTGCCCGGCTGCACGGCGAGGTAGGAGAGCGAGGCGCCGCTGCCGGTGATCAGGGTGCCGGGTTCGATGGTCAGCGTGCCCGGGCCGGTGTTGCGGCCTTCACCGACGCGCGTCGGGCCATCGATCAGGTAGGTGGCGGCGTTGGTCAGGCGCACATTGCCGGTGACCGGCGAGTTGATCTTGCAGGTGCGCTCGGCGCCGGCGACGGCCGTCGTGCCGGTCGGGCATGCGCTGAAAGGCTGGGTGTAGACGCAGGTCTGCGGCACCGCGCCCGGGCGATCCAGGGTATAGGTGGTGGCCGGCAGCGTGGTGCCCGCGGCGGGGGTGAAGGTGATCCGCAAGTCGGAACAAGAGTTGAAGGTGACTGCGGCGGTGCCGAGCGCGGCATTGCTCGGCGCGGTGAACGGGCTGCCGAAGCTGCCGCCGGTGAAGCGCAGCACCGGCAGGTTGGTCCACTTGAACTCACCCTCGTTGACCACCGTCTGGGTGGTCACCCACAGCGGGTTGTTGTTGGCGTCGTAGGTGAAGATCGTGATGAACAGCACGCCGGTACCCGGGCCGGTCGGGATGTAGTCGACCATCGCGCCGCGACCGCTCTCGGCAGCGTTGTACCAGGCGCCTTCGAGCGCGTCGTTGACGAGCAGCGCGGCGTTGGCCTGAGCGCCAATGGCCAGTGCGAGCGCACCAGTGAGCAGGGAGCCTTTCAGGCGACGGATAGCGGACATGACAACCTCGATGCGTGTTGCGGTGGGGAGTCCGCGCATCTTGGGAGCCGGGTGTGACGGTTTCTTGACTGTGACAAGAAGGTTCGGTGTCGCGAAGCTGGTGCTGGTATGGGTTGGTGGTGTTGGCATGCGGCCCGGCGCGTGCTCGCGAGACTCGGCTCTGACCAACACCAACAACCAACACCAATACCGTCGCGAAGCAGGCGGCCCGCCGCGTGCATCACGCTCATTCCAACACCAACAACCAACACCAACACCCGCTTCTCACCACTTCCACTCGATGGCCAGATTCAGCTCGCGCCCCTTGCGGTATTCGCGGGTGATGCCGTCGCCCTGGGTGAACTCGACGTTGGGATCGAGCAAATTCTTCGCACGCGCCTTGAGGGTCCAGCCGGCCCACGGCAGCGACTGCTTGTAGACGAAGTCGAGCTGGTCGAAGGGTTCCTCGTAGATGTCCGGCGCGCCATTGGTGCCGACATTGCTGATACGCCTGCCCGAGCGGTTGTACACCAGGCTTGCCTCGCGCCCCGATTCCGGGTTGATGTACCCCAGCTGGAGGTTCACCACGTAGGGCGACTGGCCCTGCAGCGGGCGCTCGCGGGTGGTCTGGATGCTGGCCGCGCTGCCGAGCTCGATGGTTGAGTCGATATAGGCGTAGTTGCCGGAGACGTACCAGTTGTCCCACTGGAAATCCGGCAGCCACTGCGGGTTGGCCCAGCCGACCTCGTTGAGCGCGCCCAGGGTCTTGTAGACGTCGAACTCGACGCCGCGCAGCTCGGCGCTCTCGACGTTCACATAGGTCAGCAGCTCGCCGGTGCCGGGCACCAGCACGCGTTCGATCGGCTGGTCGAACTGCTTGGCGAACAGGCTCGCGGTGAAGCTGTCCGAATCGCTGAAGTAGTACTCCCAGCGGAAGTCGTAATTCTTGATCGCGGTGGCCACCAGATCCGGGTTGCCGATGGTCTCGGTGTCGAGCAGCGGGTCGGTGAACGGCGCCGCGGACAGCTCGCGGAAATCCGGGCGCGACAGGGTCTCGCTGTAGCCCAGGCGGAACTGGTCCTTGTCGCTGCGGATCCAGGTGATGCTGGCCGAAGGCAGGAGGTCGGTGTCCTCGATGCGTGCCTCGGTGATCTCGGCGCCCGGCTGGGTGGGATCCCCGTTGGCGACGAGCTGGAAGTTGTCCTCCTGGCGCGCGCCCAGGGTCAAGCGCCAGTCCTCGCGCCAGACCACGTCGACACTGGCGTAGAGCGCGTCGAGCGACTGTTCGGCGACGTAGAAATCGGTGTCGCGGCCGGTCTGGTCGAACTGGAATCCCGTCGGACCGATGTTCGCGGCACTGAAGATCTGGTTCGGCGGCAGGATCAGCACGGCCTGGTCGCGCGAGCGCGGGCCGACAGCGCGGTAGACGAAGCGCAGGATGCCGGACTCGCGGTCGCGCTTGAGCTGCGAGGCACCCGCGCTCAGGGTCAGCGAACTGTCGTCGCCGAAATGCCACGGCCACTTGAGGTTCAGCGCGTACTCGTCGGCGTTGTCGGTCAGCGTGCTGTAGTCGCTGCTGTTGCTGTCGGCGCGGCTGGAGAACAGGTAGTCGCCCGAGTTGTTGTCCTGGTCGTAGCGGTACTGGCGGTTGGCCGGCGAATCGCGCCCGGCGCGCGCATGCGTCCATTGCCAGTCCAAGGTCAGGTTCGAGGCAGCCGGGAAGATGTGCTCGCCGCTGAACTGCTGGGTGGTCAGCTCGTTCTCGATCCACTCGTTCTGGTAGAAGCGCGAACGGTCGCCGGGATCCTCGGTGTAACCCTCGGAAAAGCGCGCCTCGTCGACGCTCTGGCGCACCAGCACGGTGGTCGACTTGAGTTTGTGGTTCTCGCCGAACTCGACGCCGGCATTGAAGAAACCAGACAGCTCGATGTTCTGCTCGCTGCGCAAACGATCCAGCTCGGCGCCGAGCACCAGCGTGTCTGTGCCCTCGACACGGAAGGTGCGGCGGGTCTCCTCGCTGGTGTCCCAGGCGTTCTGGTAGCGCAGCGAGGACAGGAATCCCACGCGCGCGCCGCCGATCTCCCAGACGTTGCCGAGCGAGGCGCTCAGGCCCGCGCCCGGCGGCAGGGACTCGCTTTTCTGGTCGAAGCCGAGCTGCGCGTACTGCTCGCCGAAGGCCTCGTACTCCGCCGGCGTGACGCCGCCCGGGTTGAAAGTGGTGCGCGGGCGCAGGCGGCCATCCAGCGCGATGCGGTCGCTGATCGCACCCGGCAGCTCGCGGCCGTGGTCGAAGCCGGTCCAGTCCTGCTCATCGCCGCGGTAGGTCAGGCCTTCGGAACCGGTGGTACCGTCGAGGTGGATCCCGGTGAGCTGCACCTTGGCGACGAATCCTTCCGGCACGCCGCGGGTGCGCAACTGGATGGTGCCGCCGCCGAACTCGCCGGGCATGTCGGCGGTGTAGGTCTTCTGGATCACGATGCCCTGCAGGATCTCGGTGGGGAAGAGATCCAGCGGCACCACGCGGCGGGTGGGATCCGGCGAGGGAATCTGCGCGTTGTTGAGCAGAGTCGAGGAGTAGCGCTCGCCGAGGCCGCGCACGTAGACGAACTTGCCATCGACCAGGGTCAGGCCGGTCACGCGGCGCAGCGCGCCGGCGGCATCCGAATCGCCGCTGCGGGAGATCTGTTCCGCGCCGATGATGTCGGACACGGCACTCGAAGTGCGCTTTTCCTCGACGAAGGCCGCCAGCGAGCCTTCGACATAGGGCTCCACGACCACGAAATCCGGCAGTTCCAGTCCTGCCGGCGTCAGCTCGATGTCACGTTTCGCCTTGCCCTTGGCCGGGATCTCGACCGCATCCAGGGTTTGCGAGGCAAAGCTCGGCGCGAGCACCGACACCGAGTAGCTGCCGCCCGGAACCTCGGCGCGGTAGCGGCCCTGCGCATCGGTGATGAGGTCGATCGGCGTGCCGGCGATGTACACCCGCGCGCCGGCGATCGGCTGGCCGTTCTCGGCATTGACGATCACACCTTCGAGCACGCCCGGATCGGCCACGGCGATCTGCTCGGTCAGCGCGCCGCTGGCCGCTGCCGAGCTTTCCACGCTGACATTCGCCTGGCCGTCAGCATCGAAGCTGACGATCAGTTCCGCGATCTCGCCGGCGCTGGTCTTGAGCGGCAGCGTGCGCAGCAACTTGCCGCCGCGCAGGATTTCGAGCCGGTGCTCGCCGGCGTCAAGCTCCAGGCGCAGCGCGCCGTACTCGTTGGGCGATTGCTCCACGCCGTCGACCCGGATGCGCCAGTCGGCGGTGGGGCCGCTCGCGGCGTCGAAGCCATAGACATCGACACTCGCGCGCTGCTGCGCCTGTGCGGCGAGCGCGGTGGTCAGCAGCAGGGCGAGCAGGGTGCAGCGAGGGGGTCGGCAGGTCATGGGGCTGGGGGCGTAGAAGCGGGGCAAGGGGCAGGGGGCAGGGGACCAAGCTCGTCGCCACCGTCAGGCATCAAGCGCGTCGGGGCACTGCAGACTCCGGATTCGACTTTGCGAGGGCGGAGCGGGCGGCAGTCCCCCTGCCCCCTGCCCCTTGCCCCGCTTTTCATGCCACTACTCCGAGGCCCCTTTCCGCTGCTTCTCACGAGCACCGCCAGCGTTCGTCCGCGCAGTCCTGCATCGACTGGCGCAGCTCGGTCGCCTTGCGGAACAACTCGGGTTTGGTCAGCTTCGCGAGGTGGCCTTCGGCGGCGGCGAAATCGCCTTCCTTGAACAGCGCATAAGCCAGCGCGTAGCGCACATCCTCGTCGTCCAGCAGCCGCGTGCGCGTGAGCGCAGCCTGCATGCCGGCGACTTCCGCGGTGCGTCCCAGCTCGATCAGGATGCCGAGGCGTTGTTTCAGCTTGACTGGCTGGTCGGCGATCTCGGCGTTGACCGCCAGCGCGCGGGCGTAAAGCTTGGCGCGGCGGAACAACTCGGCTGCCTCTGGCTTCAGCGCCGGATTGGCCAGCGAGGCTCGGTACATCAGCTCGCCCGCGGCGAGCGGCTGGCCCTTGTCGAGATAAGTGGCGGCAAGCGCCTTGACCACGTTCTCGCTGGCCGGGAACTTGAGCCGTGCGGATTCGAGGAAGGCGAGCGCGGCGTCGAACTGCCGCGCGCGCTTGAGCGCGGTGCCGATCGCCACGTAATCCTCTTCCTTGCCCTCGGCCAGCGCCAGGTAACGCTGCCCGCGCGCGGCGGCCTCCTGGTATAGCCCGAGTTCCATCAGGAAGAACACTTCGCGGCGCAGGAACTGGGTGTTCGTCGGAAACCGCCGGGCGCCATCGGCCAGCACGGCGAAGGCCCGCGAGCGGTCCTTGAGCAGCCAGTGGGCCTGGGCGCGCATCAGGAACACCGGCGGCAGCGTGTCGAAGGCGGCGCCAGCGCGGTCCAGGGTCTTGAGCACGTCGGCATAGCGCTCCAGCCCGAACTGCGCCTGCGCCAGGTAGAGGTAAATGGTCGGTTCGGCCTGGCCCGCGGCGATCGCCGCATCGAAGGCCCTGACCGCCGCCTCCGGCTGCTGCCGGTTCAGCGCGATCAGCCCGCCGAGCGTGTGGTACTTGACCGCATCCAGTTCAGGGTCCGCGGCATCGACCTTGGCGTACTCCACCGCGGCCTTGTCGTAGAGCCCGTCGGAGGCGAGCACGGCGGCGAGTTCGAGGAAGTCGGGGGCGTCGTCGGATGCGAAGGTGGGGGTGGCGAGCAGCAGTGAAAAGTGAAAAGTGAAAAGTGAAACGAGAGCCACGAAATTGCGCGGGGCCGCTTTCCCTTTCACTTTTGACCTTTCACTTTTCACCGTTTCATCCTCAACTCAAGTCAAACCTCACCCGCTGCGTCGCCCACACCCGCACCGCCTGGCCCTGGTACTGCGCGGGCTCGAACTTCCAGGTCTTCACGCCGGCTTCCGCGGCGGCTTCGAACACCCCGGCGGGCGCGGCTTCCAGCACCTTGACGCGCTCGACCTGGCCGGTGGGGCTGATCAGCACCGAGAGCAGCACATAGCCTTCCACGCCCTGCGCCTTGGCGCGCAGCGGGTAGGGAATGGCGGTCTGCAACATCGGCTTGGGCGGCACGTCGACCGAGGAATCGGTCATGACCACGTCCTTGTTGTCGCCGAGCAGGTTGCCGCCAAGCGCAGACAGGTCCTCGGTCTCGTACTGCGGCAGGCCGAAATCGAGGCCCGCGAGCGCCGAGCCCAGGCCCGCGCTCGGCGGCGCCGGTGCGCGTCGCTGCGGGCGCTTGGGCGGCTCGCGCTTTTCCACCTGGCGCGTCGGCTTGGGCTTCTCGCGCTTCTCGGCCGCAATCTGCGCGATCGCCGTGCCGCTTTCCTGCGAGGCCATCACCGCCTTGCGGTTCATCCAGATGATCGAGCCGCCGACCAGCAGCAGACCAAGCGCGGCGCTGGCCAGGCCGGTGGCGAGGCGGCGGGTGCGGGAGGGGATCATGGCGCTGCTACGCCGGTGGGCCCGTCGGACGGGAGTCGAGGGCACGAGGGCACGAGCGCACGAGGGCACGCAGAAGCAGGCCCGAAGCGAGGTCTTGCTCTTGCGTGGCCTCGTGCCCTCGTGCCCTCCTGCCCTCCAGCGCTGTCCGCGCCCATTCGCAACGCCTCGGCGATCATCACCCCTCTCCCGCCTCGACACTGGTCGCCACGCCGATGTCCTCGGCGCCGGCCAGGCGCGCCTGGTCGACGACTTCGACCAGGCGGCCGGAGGGCACCACTTCGTCGGTGACCACCAGCACGCTCTTGGCGGTCATGCCCTTGATCTGGTCGCGGATGCGGCTTTGCAGGGTCCAGATCTGCACCGGTTCGCCATCGACATAGGTCTGGCCCTGCTTGTCGATGTAGACGCGCACGGCCTTGGTCGACGCGACCTGGGTGGCGGTGGCGCCGGGGCGGTCGATGTCGACCTTCATGTCCTTGACGAAGGTGGTGCTGACCATGAAGAAGATCAGCAGGATGAAGGTCATGTCGATCATCGGCGTCAGGTCGACACCGCCCTCGGCGGGCTTTTCGGCGCGGCGGCGGAAGCTCATGCGTGGATCTCCGGGCGCTCGTGCGCCAGCGAGCAGAGGATGTCCTTGATCTGCGCGAGGTCGTGCTGGATCTGGTGCTGGCGACGGTCGAGCAGGCTTTTCAGGATGTAGCCCGGCACCGCGACGACCAGGCCCATCTGGGTGGTGAACAGGGCGATGGCGATGCCGCCGGCGATGCCACCGGTCTGGCTGAACAGGGTCATGTCGCCGAGCGAATTGAAGGTCTCGATCATCCCGGTGACGGTGCCGAGCAGGCCGAGCAGCGGCGCCACCGTGACCACGGTCGACACCGTCGTCGCGTAGCGCTTGATCTCGCTCTCGTAGACCAGGTACGCCTCGTCGAGGCGCTCGCGCAGGTACGGCCGGCGCTCCTGCCACAGTGCGATTCCGGTGGCGACGGCGCTGTCGACGATGCCGCGCGCGCTGCGTTCCTTGCCGCGCAGCGCGTTGTTGATCAGCACGCGCACGCTCTTGGCGGTGCCGCGCTTGAGCGTGCTCCAGCGCCAGCCGATCGCGAACCACAGCACCAGCACGCACAACAGCAGCGGCGGCATCACGTAGCCGCCGTCGCCCAGGTACTCGCCGACCGCGCCGATGGCGCTGCCGACGTCGTTGACGCGGTCACCGATCATCGGAGGACCCCTGGGGGTGGAACCTGGAGGGCACGAGGGCACGAGGGCACGCAACAGCGAGAGCAAGAGCAAGAGCTCGCTCCGGGCTCGCTTCGCGTGCCCTCGTGCCCTCGTGCCTCGTGCCCTCCGGCAGAGCACCCGGCAGCCGCGTCGCGTCGCTGCTCGCATACCCGCCTCAGGCCGCCTTGATCGCGGCGCGCGCGGTTTCGCGGCGCTCCTGGAACATGTTGATGACGCGGATCGCGCCCTGCTCCATGTCGTCCTTGACGCGGTCGGCCCAGCCGGACAGCAGGTTGCCGAGCAGCAGGCAGGGGATCGCGACCAGCAGGCCCTGTTCGGTGGTGACCAGCGCCACCGCGATGCCACCGGCCAGCAGCTTGGGGTCGCTGGTGCCGAACTCGGTGATCACGTCGAAGGTCTGGATCATGCCGGTGACGGTGCCGAGCAGGCCGAGCAACGGCGCGACCGCGGCGATCATCATGATTGCCGAGCCGAAGCGATTGAGCCGGGTGCTCTCGTGCAGGATCGCCTCGGAGATGATGTCTTCCAGGTGTTCGCGTTCGCGGTCGAGGTTGCGCAGCGCGGCGGTGACCACGCGCGCGGCGGAGCCCTTGCGCTGCTTGACCGCGTCGATGGCCTCGTTGATCCGGTGCTGGCGCACCAGCGGCGCGGCGGCCTCGATGGTCGGCTGCACCGCGGCGCCGGCCTGCGACAGGAACAGCGCGCGCAAGCCGGCGAGCACCAGCGCGATGGCGCCCAGGATCAGGATCACATAGCCGATCGGGCCGCCCTTCTGCATCTCGTTCCAGAGCGTCTTTTTCTCCGGCTCGCTGACCGCCGCGGTGGCGTTCTCGAACAGGAACAGCGGCAGGGTTGCCGGCATCTGGCCCTGCGCCAGCGCCTGGGCGACATCCGCCGCAGGCTCGCGCCACAGTTTGAACGCGCCGCCGCCGGCCGGCGCCAGTGCGCCCGAACCCGCATCGCTGACGCCGAACACCGCGACGTTGCCGATGCGCACCAGGGTGCCGCTGACTTCGGTGCCGTCGGCAAGGAAGAACTTGCCGGGCTCGCTGCGCACGCTCGACAACTGGCCGAGCAGGGTCGCGGCGGCGGCGTACATCCGCGCGGTCTTGTCGCCGTCCGCCAGCGCGGCGAACTCCGGCGACTTCATCGTGGGCACGCCATAGCCTTCCAGGGTCGACGACGCCTGCGCGAAGGTGGCTTCGAGCAGGGAGCTGGTCTCCTCGTTGGCGATCGCCTGTTCCTCGGCGAGACCGGCCTGCGACTGCAGTTGCGCGGACTCGTTGTCGAGCGCCAGCACGCGCGATTCGAGCGCGGCGATCTCGCCGTTCAGGGCCCCCTGCTGCTTCTGGGCGGCCGCCTGCATCTGCGCCAGTTGCGCCGCCAGTTCGCGCTTCTGCGCGGACAGGAAGGCGTACTCCTTGCGGTAGGCGGCGTCGACGTCGACTGCCGTGTTGGTTGTCGGTGTTGGTGTTGGTGGTGGAGCAGGAGCGGGAGCCTGGGCGTTTGCGGCGGCGGCGACGAGCGTCGCCGCGAGGGCGAGAATGCGGATCATCGGGCACCTCCGGCGAGGCCATTGGGCAGTTCGAACCAGCCCTGGCGGATCTGCTTGCCGAGGGCATCGAAGTACGCCAGTACCTGCTTCTGCCCGGCTTCATCGGCGAGCGGCTCGAAGCGCCAGTCGCTGCCGCTGCGGCGGGCGATGCCAACGCGGCCGTCGGGTGCGCGGAAGAACAGCATCATCGAACCGACCTTGGCCACATCCACCAGCACCTCGGCGCCGTCCAGCGTGATCGTCTGGCTGTGGATGCCGTTCTCGCGGGTGACCCGGAACTCGTCCTCGTAGGCCGCCCACAGACGGTTGGCAGCGCGCGGCGGCGGCAGCGTGCCGCCTTCGAGCTGGCGCTTCAGGTCGTCCAGTTGCGCCAGTCGTTCCGCCTGCTTGAACGGCAGCCCGGCGGCGATGCGCGCGCGCAGCTCGTCGATCGCCGCCAGCAGCACCGGTTTCAGCGCATCGCCGGCCACCCCGGCGGCGCCCGCCTCGGCCTCGCGCTTGGCCAGGTCCTCGCGCAACTTGCGCGCGTTCAACTCGGCACGCTGCACCTGGGCCTGCAGCTCGGCCTTCTGCGCCGACAGCGCCGCCAGGTTGGTGCGCGCCTCCTGGCGCTGCAGCTCGACCTCGCCGTTGAGCTGCTCGACCTCCGCGCGCAGCTTGATCAGCGATTCCGCCAGCGCGCCGGGCGAATCGGGCGCTTGCGCCGCCGCGCCGAGCGACAGGGACACGCCGGCGACCAGCAGGCGCAGGCGCGGGGTAGGGATAGGCATGGCACACGACCGACAGCGCTTGGATCAAGCGATGCGATCAGTGTAGGAAGCGTCTGTGACCGTGATATTGCAGTGTCATCATCGGGCGCACGGCGGTGCGGGGCTGGCGCGGCGCGGGGCACGCTCCCTGTGGGAGTTCCGGTCGCCCGCCGGTGCGCTTATTCGCGCATCGAACCGTGACTCTCACTCAATCACAGGGTCGTCGTTTCGCACGGGCTGAAAATGTATGAAATTCAACACCTTGGCGCATGTTCGGTGAGAGCCGACTCTGTCGGCGATCTTTCCGCGCCGCCGGAGAAGATCGCCGCTGAAGCCGCTACCGCCAGGCCGGCTGCAAACGCTCAATCCCCGAAGAACTGCAGGTCCTCGAACTGGCGATCCTCGCCATAGGCCGCATCCTCGGTCCAGCCGAGCAGGCCGAAGGGCGTGCGCACCAGGTACCAGTCGCGGCCGTCGATGACCTGCTGCACCACGATCTGCACCCGCTCGCCAGGCGGCACCGCGGCGATCGTCTCGGCGCCGGCGGCCGGCGTCTGCAGCAGCTTCACGGTCTTGCGCGTGTGGGTGTGCACGCCGACGTAGTAGTGCGACTGCGTCACTTCGACGAGCTGGCCTTTCCGGACGGCCCACTTCTCGCGGCCTTCGAAACTGCGGTTGCTGCGCCGGATCACGTAGAGGAAACCGTTGCCTGGCAGCACCAGGTGATCGCCGCCGAACTCGCCGAGTGGTGCCTCGTCGCCCTCGCGCCAGAGTGTGAACGTGGGGTCGCAACTCGGGCCATCGTCGTAGCGGACCTCGTAGCGATCCTGCGAGTTGCGGTCCAGGCGGCCTGCAAGCATCACGCGCCAGCCGCCGGCCGGATGGTCCGGCAGCTCGATGAAGTCGTCGCGTGGCGTCGCCAATGCCGGATCAAAATGCACGCTGACGGGACCGAAGCACTGGCTGGGCGCCGTCTGCACGGACAAGCCCGCGAATCCGACCTCGGGCAGTTGCGGTGCATTGTCGGTGCCGGCGACAGCGGCGGCGGACACGGCCAGCATCCAGGTCAGCACCAGACGCATGTTCAGAACTCCGCGCGCACGCCGAGGTTGTACTCGCGCTGGCGGTACAGGTCCTCGGAGAAGTTCTGGCGGTAGCTGGCGAAACCGGACCAGCCGTTCGCCCACTGCGCGGACAGGCCCAGCGCGGCGCTGCCGTAGCTGTCGTCTTCCTCGTCCGCCTGCATGAAGAAGTCGAGGCGCGAAGCGTTGACCAGGTTCGAACGGTCGCCGGCATAGCGCACCCGTGCGGCGTCCGCGTCGACCCCGGAAACGCTGATCCAGGAGACATCGACGAAGGGCATCCACACGCCGTTGCTGGCGCTGATTGCATGCGCCCAGCGCATGCCCAGGATGCCGCGCGTGAAGTTCTCGTCCAGCGCATCCACTTCCATCGCCCAGCCACCGCCGTTGGCCAGCGGGGCGCGCGAGACCTCGGTGTAGCCATCGCTCTGCGCGTCGACCAGTTCCACGCGCACATAGGGATCGAAGGTGGACGCGCCGCGGTTGAACTGGAACCCGCCGGTCAGCGCCAGCAGGCGCTCGTCGGCATCGAAGGAGGAATCGAAGCGCTGGTCGACCGCCGCTGGGCCCAGGCCATAGGCGATCCGCCGCAGCTGGTCGTGGTCGCGGCGCGTCAGCGAGAGCAGCGAGTCGACATAGAACCCGTTGCCGCCCTGCCAGCCGGCGTACAGGTTCAGCGCCACATCGGTGGTGTCGAGCGAGCCCGAATCGCTGCTGTAGTCCGTCTCGCGCTTGCCGTAGACCACCGCGGCGCCAAGGTGGGTGGAGGCGCTCGTGCGCAGGTCGAATCCAACCGTCAATGCGCGGCCGTCCTGGTCGAAGCCATCCTCGTCTGCGCTGCGGTCGCGCTCGCTGTTGTCCAGGCGCGCGTTCACGTACATCGACCAGTCGCTGGCCATGCCCTCATCGCCCGACAGGTTCAGCGAGACCATCGACGCGTCCGCCTGCATCAGCGCGGCGTATCCCGCTCCCGGCGAGCCCACGGACAGCGGCAGGTTGGCCGCGCGCCCCAGGCCCGAGCGGTCGATCGGAATGGTCACGTTGTCCCCAGTGATCGCCGCGAGCGCGCGCCGGACCACGATATCTGTTCCAGGATTTGCGCCGAAGGCATTGCCGACCAGGGTGTTGCAGTCGTCCTGCAGTCGCGCTGCGAGACGGTTCCCGGGAAAGCACAGCGTGCCGATCGCCCGCGCGTTTTCCAGTTGCGGGCGGCTGGCCGCGAACTGGATCAGCCGCTCCACGGCGGCGTTCTGCGCCTGCGCGGCACTGCCCATGCCCAGCAGCAGCGCGCCGAATAGGATCTTCTTCTGGTTCATCGCGTTTCCTTCGTGAGTCCGGGGGCGGCACGGTCAGGCGCCCGTGCAAGACGTGCAGTGTAAACCGGTGTGATCGCAACGAAGCGAGGGCAGCGCGCAGGCCGTGCCATGCCGGCGCACAAGCGCTGACCTCGCCAGACTGATGGCGTATGCTCCGCGGCCCGGACGCCCATGGGCTTCCGGCAGCGGTGCCTCAAACCCCGTATCATCGCCAACAACGCGCCCGTAGCTCAGCTGGATAGAGTACTGCCCTCCGAAGGCAGTGGTCGGGGGTTCGAATCCCTCCGGGCGCGCCAGTTCACTTGATGGTCTGTGCACCGCCGGCATTGGGCTGCCGAGCAAATCCGTGGGCAAGCGCATCGTCGGTGGCGATGCGAAGCGTCCCTGCGAGCCTGCCGACCAGAGTGTGCAGGACTTCCTCAGGCTGCGCCCCGAGTGAACTTCCCACCGCGGCTCGGCTCGGCCCGCCCCCACTGCGCTCCCTGAGCACCCGCGAGCGCACCTTCGACGCTGCCAGCCGGTTGCACCCGCGACGCCCCGACGTTAGCGTGCGCTCGCGCCCCCAGCTGTCGTCCCGTCCCGCATGGCCAAGCTCTATTTCTACTACTCGGCGATGAACGCCGGAAAGACCACGGTGCTGCTGCAGAGCGCGCACAACTACAACGAGCGCGGCATGCGCACGCGGATCTACACGCCGCGCATCGACGACCGCTTTGGCGTTGGCCAGGTGCGCTCGCGCATCGGGCTGTCCGCCGAGGGGCATGTGTTCGATCGCGACGACAACCTGGTCGAGAAGGTCAGGGCAGACGTCGCCGCGCATGGCCCGCTGCACTGCGTGCTGGTCGACGAGGCCCAGTTCCTGACCAAGGCGCAGGTGTGGCAGCTCACCGACATCGTCGACAAGCTGGACATCCCGGTGCTCGCCTACGGTTTGCGTACGGATTTCCAGGGCGAGTTGTTCGAGGGCAGCCAGTACCTGCTGGCCTGGGCCGACTCGATCAGCGAGATCAAGACCATCTGCCATACCGGACGCAAGGCGACGATGGTGGTCCGGGTGGACGAGCAGGGCCGCGCCCTGACCCAGGGCGCGCAGGTGGAGATCGGCGGCAACGACCGCTATGTGTCGGTCTCGCGCGCCGAGTTCAAGCGCGTGTTCGCCGGCGAGAGCACGATCCCGCTGAAGCAGGGGAATCTGTTCCAGACGGATTGACCGCGGGCGCGCAGCCCGGGGTGCGTGCGCAGCGCGTTCCCCGGGTGCTCGCGGCAAGTTCGCGGCGGTGAATCGTTACGCGATGCACCGCCCAACGCCCCCCTCAGCGTAGCCCGGGAAACGCGCTGCGCGCCCTGTCCGGGCTACGCCGGAAGGAGCAGCTCGCCGGCGAGCGCCCACAACCTGCGTTGTGCCGAGCTGGCTGGCGGTTGCCGCAGCAACGCGTGCAGGTCGTCCAGCGTATCCACGTCCTGCTGCGTCGCGAACGCCGTCAGCGGCAGTTCCGCGCCGACCGCGGCGAGGAAACGCAGCGCGGTGTCCGGTGCGCCATAGGGCACGCCGGACCAGTCGTCGCCAGCGTGGTCCCGGTTGGAACCGTAGAGCACGAAACCGCCGTCGTGCGCAGGCGCGATGACGCGTGCGGGACCGGCCCGCAGCGCGGCGCAGGCGTCGCCGACGACGGTCGAGTCCACCCCCGGCGCATCCGCACCCAGCAACAGCGCGCCGGCGTGCCGCTGGCGCAACTGGTGGTGGATGCCGGCCATGCGTGCGCCGAGGTCGCCCTCGGGCTGTACCAGCACCGGCCAGCCTGGCCAGTGCGACACGCCTTCGGCCTCGGCCACTGCCCAGTAGGGCTGCAGCGAGGCTTGCGCCGCGGCCGCTTCGACGCACTCGACCACGCACTCGACGCACCCGCGATAGACCGCCAGTGCGGCCTCGGCGCCGATCGCCGCCGCCAGCCGGGTCTTGACCGGACTCAGTCCGGGCGTCTTGACGAACACGCCGATGCCGGCCGCCGCGGTCATCCTGTGCGCGACTCCACCCAGGCCTGCTGCCAGGTCCGCCGCTGGTGGCGCCAGGTGGTCGCCAGCCAGCCGCCGTCGCGGTACTTGCGCGCGCTGGTGGTCAGCACGGCCGGGATCCGCACCAGTGGCAGGCCGGCGCGGCGCGCGGCCCACACCAGGGCGTGGTCCTCGCCGTAGCTGCGCGACTCGTCGAAGCCGCCGAGCGCGGCGAAGCGCTCGCGGCGGAGCACCAGACCCTGGTCGCCGAAAGGCAGACCGAACCAGCGGCAACGCATCCGCGTGCCCCATTCGGTCAGGCGCATCAACGCCGGGCCGTCGTCTGCGAAGCGAAGGTCGAAATAGCCCAGCGCGTCGTCCCCGCTGGCCAGGAAATGCGCCAGCCCGGCGAAGGTGCGCCCGTCCGGGCGGCTGTCGGCGTGCACGAACCAGAGCCACTCGGCGCTGGTCAGCGTGGCGCCGGCATTTTGCTGCCGCGCGCGCCCGCGCTGGCAGTCGATCCAGCGGATCGCCGGGTCCTTCGGCCGCGATTGCAAATCGCCCTGGGCGAACACCAGCTGGCGCGGGATCCCCGGCGCCAGCCGCTCGAAGACCGGCAGCAGTTCGCGCCAGCTGCGATCACCGGGGCCGACCGGGATCACTGCGGCTATCGACGGCAGCCGTTTTCCCGGGTCCCGTTCAGCGTTCACTCCGGCCGCGCCAGTTCCTCGTCGGTGGGCAGCGGCTGGCCGGTGTAGGCGTGCAGGAAGGCCTCGGTCAGCAGCTCGGAGATCGTGCCATGACGCAACTTCTTGATCTGACGGCGGGTGCGCTCGTCGGTCAACAGCTTGAGGACATGCACCGGGATGGTCACGGTGATCTTCTTCGTGGCTTCCGCACGCTTGCCACGCTCGATGTACGGATTGACGAACTTGTTCTTGGCCATGACTTCCCTCCGATCGGCGGAAGCCTAGCAGAAGCGTCGGTTTCGGGTGGCGGGTGTCGCATGGCGGCCGCGGCAGCGGCATCCGCCGGGGAACCGGCGCAGCGCTGTCCGACGAGGTCCGCCATCACCCGCCTGCGCCGCTTGACGCCTCGGTCCCGGCTCGCTTACGCTTCCACCACCAGACGTCTAGACGTCTAAACTTCTACACTTCCAGACATCCATAGTACGGGGAACGCCATGAGCCAGGGACCTGCCTACCGCTTCGAGACGCTGCAACTGCACGCCGGCCAGACGCCCGCGCCAGGGACGAATGCGCGCGCGGTACCGATCTACCAGACCACCAGCTACACCTTCGACTCGGCCGAGCACGGGGCGAAGCTGTTTGCGCTGCAGCAGTTCGGCAACATCTACACCCGGATCATGAATCCGACGACCGATGTGTTCGAACAGCGCATTGCGGCGCTGGAAGGCGGGGTGGCCGCGGTGGCGACGGCCTCCGGCCAGGCAGCGCAGTTCCTCGCGATCAGCACCATCGCCCAGGCCGGCGACAACATCGTCTCGACCAGCCTGCTGTACGGCGGCACCTACAACCAGTTCAAGGTCACCCTGCCGCGCCTCGGCATCGGCGTGAAGTTCGTCGAGGGCGACGACCCGGAGGCCTTCCGCAAGCTGATCGACGACAAGACCAAGGCGCTCTACGTCGAGACCATCGGCAACCCGGGCTCCAACGTGCCGGATTTCGAGCGGATCGCGAAGATCGCGCATGAACACGGCATCCCGCTGATCGTCGACAACACCTTCGGCGCCGGCGGCTACCTCGCGCGGCCGATCGACTTCGGCGCGGACATCGTGGTGGCCTCGGCGACCAAGTGGATCGGCGGGCACGGCACCAGCATCGGCGGCGTGATCGTCGATTCGGGCAAGTTCAACTGGGGCAACGGCAAGTTCCCGCTGTTCACCGAGCCTTCGCCGGGCTACCACGGCCTGAAGTTCTGGGAGGTCTTCGGCAGCGACGGCCCCTTCGGCAACATCGCCTTCGCCATCCGCGCGCGGGTGGAAGGCCTGCGCGACCTCGGCCCTTCGCAATCGCCGTTCAACAGCTTCCTGCTGCTGCAGGGGCTGGAGACGCTGTCGCTGCGGGTGGAGCGCCACAACCAGAACGCCAACGCGCTGGCCCACTGGCTGCGCGCGCACCCGCAGGTGGCGAACGTGAACTACCTCGGCTTCACCGAGCACCCCAGCCATTTGCGCGCCAAGAAGTACCTGAAGCACGGCTTCGGCTCGGTGTTCACCTTCGAGGTGCTCGGCGGCAAGGAGGCGGCGGAAGGCTTCATCAACGGCCTCAAGCTGGCCAGCCACCTGGCGAATGTCGGCGACGCCAAGACCCTGGTGATCCAGCCGTCGGCGACCACCCACCAGCAGCTCAGCGAAGCCGAGCAGAAGAGCGCCGGCGTGACCCCGGGGCTGATCCGCGTGTCGGTGGGCATCGAGCACATCGAGGACATCGTGGCCGATTTCGCCCAGGCGTTGGAGGGCGTGGCGCTGGGAGTGGCTTGACGCCGGGAGTTCCGCCTGAATTGTTTGCGGTTCGCGAGTCAAAGGGGAAACGGAAAAAGTCAATGGCGGGAGATTCCGATTGACGATTCACCTTTCTCGTTTGCCCGCCCCCCCCCCCCCCCACGACGCCGGGGCGCCTCGCCCCGAATCGGTTGCGGGTTCGGGGCGGAAACGGAGGGGAACCCCTTTCCTCTTCCATTTTCCTTTCCATTTGACCACTTCACGTAGACCTCCCACATAGTCGCCCCCAACCCACCGCCCACCTCCCCGCCACTCTTCAGCTCCACACGCCCAGCACCCCGCTGCGCCTGGCGCGCGGCGGCGAGCTGATGCGGGCGACGGTGGGCTTCCAGACCTGGGGCACGCTGAATGCGGCGCGCGACAACGTGGTGTGGGTGTGCCACGCGCTGACCGCGTCCAGCGATGTCGAGTCCTGGTGGCCGGGCGCCTTCGGCCCCGGGCGGCTGCTGGATCCCGCGCGCCACTACATCGTCTGCGCGAATGTGCTCGGCGGCTGTTACGGCAGCGCGGGGCCGACCTCGATCGATCCGGCGACCGGCCAGCCGTATGCCGCAAGCTTCCCCGACCTGACCGTGGCCGACCTGGTCGAGCACCAGCGGCTGCTGGCCGATCACCTGGGCATCGCCGGCATCGAGCTGGTGGTCGGCGCGTCGATGGGCGGCTTCCAGGTGCTCGAATGGGCTCGCCGCGACCACCGCGTGCGGCGCATCGCGCTGATCGCGACCAGCTGGCGCCAGCCGCCGCAGGCGCTGGCCCAGGCGCGGCTGCAGTGCGAGTTCATCCGCCGCGATCCCAAGTTCCTGGACGGCAATTACGCGCTCGACGACGGCCCGGTCGAGGGCCTGGCCCTGGCGCGCCAGCTCGGCCACCTGACCTATCGCTCGGCGCATGAACTGGACCAGCGCTTCGGCCGCGCGCAGCGCGAGGACGGGCACTTCCAGGTGCTGTCCTACCTCGACCACCAGGGCCGCAAGCTGGTGCAGCGCTTCGACGCCAACAGCTACCTGCGCCTGACCGAGGCGATGAACCATTACGATTTCGCCGGCCCGGGCCAGACGCCGGAACAGGCGCTGGCGGCGATCGGCGTGCCGGCGCTGGTGATCGCGCTGGACAGCGACCAGCTCTACTACCCGGGCGAACAACACCGCCTGGCGCGCGCGCTGCCGCGCGGACGCGTGATCGACATCGAGACCTTCTACGGCCACGACGGATTCCTGGTCGACGCCGCGCGCATCGACCCGTTGCTGACGGCCTTCCGCGACGAGCCGCTGCCGGAACCGGTGGTCACCCGGCTGGCGCCGGCACCGCGGCCAGCCACGCGCCGCGCGCGTATCCCGACGGTGCTGATCGGCGCCACCGGGCGGGTCGGCAGCGACCTCTTGCACCTGCTGGCGCAGCCGGCGGTGGACCTGCCGTTGCAAGTCGTCGGCGTGGCCAATTCGCGCGCCGCGCTGTGGCAGCCCGATGGCCTGCCGCCGGGCCTCGCTGCCGAGCGCCTGCGCGCGCATGCCAGCGGCAATGCCGAGTGGCTGCTGGACCAGCTGATCGCGCACGAGCGCCCGGCGCTGCTGGTCGATTGCACGGCGAGTGCACAAGTGGCGGCGCAGTCGGCGCGGTTGCTCGAAGCCGGCGTGTCGCTGGTGACCCCGAACAAGATCGCGTTCGCCGCCAGCCAGCGCGAGTACGCGCGGCTGCGCGCGGCGCTGGCGCAGACCCCGGCCGCGTGGTCGGCCACCGTGGGCGCGGGCCTGCCGGTGCTGTCGACCATCCGCCGCCTGCGCGCGGCGGGCGACCGCCTCACCGCCATCGAAGCCACGCTGTCCGGCACGCTCGGCTACCTGCTGACCCGCGTGCAGGACGGCGCCACCCTGCGCCAGGCGCTCGGCGAGGCGGTCGACCAGGGCCTGGCCGAACCCGATCCGCGCATCGACCTCTCCGGCCAGGACGTGCGCCGCAAGCTCACGATCATCCTGCGCGAGGCCGGTCTCGACGTCGAACCCGGCGCGATCCCGCTGGAGCCGCTGCTGCGGCTGCCGGCCGAGCAGCCCTGGGAGGAAGCCGTCGGCGTCCACGAACGCGACTGGCTGGGCCTGGTGGCCGACGCGCGACGCGCGGACTCGCGCTTCGTCTACCGCGCGCGCTGGACCGCGGAGGCCGGCGCCAGCATCGGCCTGGCGCTGGTGCGCGCGGACGATCCGCTGGCCGGCGCCCGCGGCACCGAGAACCGCATCGTGCTGCGCAGCGACTACCAGGGCGACACCCCGATCGTGATCGCCGGCGCCGGTGCCGGCGTACGCATCACCGCCGTCGCGGTGCTCGCCGACATCGCCGCGCTGGCCGAGCAACTGTCGCCCCAGGCGCCCGCGCTGAGCGCCACGCCACGCTTGCGGCGGATTGCCTGAGGCGGGTTTCGACGCGGACCCGCGCAAGTTCTTGCCGGTGAATTGCTGCGCGATACACCGGCCTACGCAATGCCCGCGTCGCCCGGGGTAGGCGCCCCGCGCGTTCCTCGGGTACTGGCCCTGAGTCCCCCGCGCGCCCGAAGTTTCCTACAATCGGGCGCCTCTCACCGCGGCGCGACCGATGGCCAGCCTGCGCTCCCTGCTCAATCTGCTGGCCGACCAGGAGGCGCTGCTGCGCGCCCTGCTGGAGGCGCCGGACGGGTTGACGCAGACCGAGTTGCAGGCGCGGCTACCCGCCGGTGAGAGCGTCTCGACGGGCGCGCTCAAACGCCTGACCGAGCTCGGCGTGGTCGAAGAACGCCCCGGCGAGAGCCTGTCGCTGGAACTCTCGCTGGCGGCGCGCGGCTTCCTCGGCCAGTTGCTGCGGATGCACGAACTGGTGACGCCGGAGGCGATCCGCGGCTATGTCGGCGAGATCGACGCGCAGCGCCAGGCGCTGATCGCCGCCGCGCCTGCTGTCGACCCGCAAGCGGCCACCCTGGCGCTGGAGCGCATGGCCGCGGCGATCGAGCGCGTGCGCGCCTACGCCAACGCCAACCATGCGGCGATCCTCGAACGCGTGGTCGCGACCAAGGCGGGCGCCGACGGCTACACCGTGCGCGAGCGCTACCTGCGCATCAATGCACTCTGGCACGACTTCCTCGGGCCGCTGCGCGCGCTGGTGGAGCCCGGCGAGTGGGCGCACACGGCCTTCGACGCGGCACGCCAGGCGCTCGCCGACGCGCGCGAGGCCTTCCTCGCACATGGCGTGGTCGCCGAGGCCTGCAACCGCGTCCAGGCGCGGCTGCTGCGGCTGCGCACGCAGGCCGGCAGCTGCTACTCGGAGGGCTTCCGCGAACTGCTGCCGCTGTACGAGCGCGCGCGTCGGCAGAACCTGATCGCCGAGGGCTGCGGGCGCTGGCTGCACGCGCTGAGTCAGCGCGGTGCGAGCGGCCTCGGCCGGGCGCTGCCCATCGCCCGGGTGCAGTGGCAGGGCCAGTTCAGCGATGCGGCGCTCGCCGCGCGGCTGGTCGACATGGGCCGCCACCAGCCGCTGCAGCCGCCACCGCTCGGTGTCGGCGAGGCGGCAAGCGCCAGCATCGTTGGCGTGCAGCGCCTGCGGGCGGAGCTCGCGGCTGCGCTGCCGGTCGCCGACTTGCTGGGATGGCTGGCACCGCGGATCCCGGATGCGCCGCTGTCGGAACTGGTGCGTGCCTATGTCGCGCTGGCGGCCGACGGACATCCGGTCGCGCAGGCGCCGGCGCACACGCTGGAGCGGGTCGACGGGCGCATCGGCTATCGTCCGCTCGCCGTTGACGCGTTGCCATGAACCCCACCGAGCTGCCCGAACTCAAGCGCGTGTTTTCCGAGCTGCGGCGCGGGCTGCACCTGTGCGCCGAGGACGGCGCGAGCTACCAGGCGCTGCGCACGCATGAGGCCGAGTACGCCGCGCTGTTCGCCGCACTCGGCTTCGAGCTGGTGCACCATCCGCACCAGTTCTTCTGCCTGCGCGACGACGAACGCGAGCACGCGCCCGAGGGCTTGGTCCAGTGCGGCGTGTTCATGCTGGTGCTGATCGACCACCTGGTCGACCAGGGTGCGGACATCGAGGCGCGGCTGTTCGACGCGCCTTTCGACCTCGACCGACTGCCGCACCTCGCGCAGGCGCGCTACCAGGGCTATCTGCGCCAGGTGCGGATCACCGACGCGGCCGGTCTGGACAACGTGGTGCAGCAGTTGCGCCGCTATGGCTTCGCCGAGGTGCGCGGGCGCGAACTGCGCCTGCGGCCACCGGCGATGCGCTTCGTCGATTTGTGCCTGGATGCGCGCACGGCACTGGGCGAGAACGCGCCGGCGGAGGAAGCGCAATGAGCGTGCTCGCCACCGGCCCGGTGCGCGTGGTCCTGCTGAATGCCGGCAAGTACGAGCACGCCGAGGTGGCGCTCGACCGCTCGCTGCACCTGGCCGGCGCCAACAACATCGGCAAGACCACCCTGGTCAACACCCTGCAGTTCCTCTACATCGACGATGCGCGCGCGATGCACTTCGCCGACAAGTCGCTCGAGGAGACCCGCCGCTACTACTTCCCGGGGCTCTACAGCCACATCGTGTTCGAGTGCCTGTGCCGCGACAAGCGCTACCGCTGCGTCGGCCTGCGCGGCCTCGGCCCGGCACGCGCCTATGCCTGGGAGCGCTACGTGACCGAGGGTCCGTACGTGGCCGAGGATTACGTCGAATCCGACACCCGGCGCATCCGCGAGCCCGAAGACGTGCTCGCACGCCTGGCGCTGCGCCAGTACCGGCCGGTGGAGCCGCGCGAGCTGCGCGCGGCACTCGGCGAAGAGAGTGCGGGCGTGCCACCGCTCGGCCTGCTGCCGCTGCGCAATCGCGGCGACTACGAGCGCTTCCGCACCCTGTTCCTGTACCTGCTGCGCCTGGCGCATTTGCGCCAGGAGGATCTGAAGAGGCTGTTCGTCGAGGCCCACGCGGCCGACTTCCAGCGCCCGCAGATCCAGCTCGCGACCGAGTTCGCGCAGAGCTGGCGCACGGTGCAAAGGCAGAAGCGCGAGGTGGACGCGCTCGGCGAGATCGAGCCCGATGCGCGCCAGTTCCTCGAACGCCACCAGCGCTGGCTGGGCACGCGCGGCGAGGCGGTGGCGACCTGGCGACGCCTGCTGGCAGTGGTCGCCGAGCGCCGCACGCAGCGCACGCGGGCATTGGCGGACGTCGAGCAACGGCGCGAGCAGGAGGGCGCCAGGCTGGCGACGATCGAAGCGCGCCTCGCGCAGGCACGCGCCCAACGCGACCAATGCCTGCGGCGCCTCGGTGCGATCGACGGTGAACTCAAGCAACGCGACACCCTGCGCGAGGCCTACGGCGGCGTGCTGGTGGATCTGGAGACCGCCTCGCGCGACAACCTGCAGGCGCAGTGCGACGCGCTGCGCCAGAGCCTCGCGAGCGTGCGCGGGCGCAGCCTGCGCGCACTCGCCAGCGAGCACGCCGAGCGCAGCCGCGAGCTGGCGCTGCGGCGCACCGAACTGGCCGCGGCAGCCGACAACCTGGCCGGCTGGCTGCAGCAATCCGGATTCGACACGGCCGCGCTCGAACGTCTGTTCCGCGTGCTCGATCCCGGCCTGCTCGGGCTGCCACGCAGCGGCGGCGCGCTCGCCATCCATGACCCGGCGACCTTCGTGGCGCGCCTGCGCGAAATCGATGCGCGCCTGCAGACGGGCTCGTTGCGTGCGATCGGGGTTGCGCTCGACATCGCCGCGCTGCCGCCGCCCGCGCTGGCGCGTTACGCCGATCCCGAAGCACTGGCCGAGGCGATCACCGGTCTCGAACGCGATCTCGAACGACTGCAGCGCGAGCAGGCCATCGCCGCCGACCGTGAGCGCGGCGAGCGCGAGCTGGCGGCGCTCGAATCCCGCGTGGACGAGTGTCGGCGGCGCCTCGCCGGCCAGCGCGACTGGCAGGCGGCCGAGGCGCGGGTGCGTCCGCTCGAACGCGAGCGGCGCGAGCTGGAGAAGCAGCAAGTCGAGGTCGACACCACGCTCGAGACGCTGGCGGCCGAGGCGGCGGCGACGCGCCAGCGGATCGACGCCAGCCAGCGCGAGGCGGCCGAGCTGGAGCGCGAGGGCAAGGCGATCGAACGCGCGGTGCAGGCGCTGACCCCGCCCGATCCGGACTGGGAGCCGGCGGCGCTCGAAACCGATGACGCCGACTGGCGTGCACTCGTGGAGCGCTACCAGCGCCAGCAGCAAGCCACGGCGCAATTGGCCAGCCTGCTCGATGACGCGCGCGATCGCCTCGCCCGCGCGCTGCCGCGCCTGGCACTCGACGACGGTTTTGCCGCCGCACTGGCGCAGGAGCTGGATGGCCTCGGCGAAAAGCGCGCGGCGCTCGCCGAAGCCTGGCGCGGCTTCATCGCCGGGCTGTCGGCGGCCTTCGACGCCCAGCTCGCGGACCTGGAGCGGCTGCGCACGCGCATCGACGCGCTCAACCGCCTGTTGAAGCAGGCACATGTGTCGGACTTGAAGGAGCTGCGCCTGGGCCTGCGCGAGCTGCCCGAGTCCTGCGGCGTGATCCGCCAGTTCGTGCTGCAGCACAAGGCCCAGGTGGGCGCCGATCTGTTCGCTGACCGCAGCGCCTTCGCGCGCGCCGAGCAGCGCGTCGGCGAGTTCCTCGAGCAGCGCAGCGCGCTGGAGCTGGTCGAGCTGTTCCAGCTCGAATTCGAGGTGACGCGCGCCAACGGGGTGACCACGCGCTACCCGCACCTCGACCGCATCGAGAGCAACGGCACCTCGATCACGATCAAGGTGCTGACCCTGCTGACCCTGCTGCGCGGCCTGATGCGCGAGCGCGAAGGCTACCGGCTGCCCTTCTTCCTCGACGAGGCGAACGCGCTCGACCGCGCCAACCTGCGCGCGATCGTGCGCCTGGCCGAGTCCTTCGGCTTCGCGCCGGTGCTGGCCAGTCCCGACGGCAGCGATGCGGCCGCGCGCGTCTATGTGCCGACGCGATTGCCGAACGGCCGCGTCCTGCTGTCCGCCGCCAACGCCTTGACTCTGGAGCGCGCCGATGAGGATGCCGGGGAACGCCCTGCGGCAACTGGCGGCTGAAGGCGGGCTGCCGCTGTCGGCTTGCTCGGCGGCGCTGCTGCGCTGGCTGGCGCCTTTGCTCGCCACCGGCGTGCTCGGGCGCGTGCGCAGCGGCGTCGGCGAGCGCCTGGAAGTGCGCCAGCCCGAGGTGTTGCGCGCCTACATCCTGCAGCGTTTTCCCGGCGGTCTCGATGCGCCGGCACCCGCATCTCGCGCCGAAGCTGTGCTCAACTGGCGCGACTCGCGACTCGCTTCCCCGGACGCGCCGGCGCTGGTGCTGCTGCGCGGCCTGCCCGGCACGCGCGTCGCCACGCCGACGCGCGAGGTCGACCTTGCCCGCGAAACCGAGCGCCACGGCGCCTTCGCGCTGGCCGTCGAGGATCTCGCCGGCCACCGCCTGTTTGGCGCCGTTGCGGTGATCGAGAACCGCGAGCCCTTCTTCGCCGCCGAACAACTGGCGGCGCGCGGGATGCCGGCGCGCAGCTTCGTCTACGCCGCTGGCCGCCTCGACCAGCGCGTGCGCGACTGGCTTGCCGCGCAGACGGTGCAGGAGCGCGAGCCGATCGAGCTGCTGCAGGCGGGCGATTACGATGCCACCGGGCTGTGCGAGTACCTGCGCCTGCGCGCCGCCGGTGCCCGGGTCCGCCTGTACCTGCCGCCCGACCTGGAAGCGCTGCTCGCCCGGCACGGCAAACCCGGCCTCAAGGTCAGCAGTCCCGAGCTGGAGAGCCTGCAGGCGCAGTTCCAGGACCCGGCCGTCGCCCGCCTGCGCGAATGGATGGCCCGCCACGGCTGCGGACTGGAGCAGGAGGCGTTGCTCGGGGCTGCCGCATGCCGGCTGAATGGTCGCCGCTTCCCGCCGATGTCCCCTTCCGGACTACAATCCCGTTCAACTTAGGTCGCACCCAGGGCGCCCGACTCATGGCGGAACGCGAATCCGATACGCTGACCACGCAGCGCGGCAGTCTTGCCAAGCTGGCGGAAGCCATATCGACCAAGCACAGCGCCTACCTGACGGTCACCCAGGGCGAGAACCAGGGCCGCCGGCTCAAGCTCGGCGATGTGCCGGTGACGCTGGGGCGTTCGGCCGACTGCGACTTCCGCTTGCTCAATCGCGCGATCTCGCGCCTGCATTGCCGCGTCTGGCGCGACAACTCGGGCTTCTGGGTGCGCGATTTGAACTCGACCAACAAGACCTACCTCAACGACCGCCCGGTGGTCGAGGCGCGGCTCAAGGACGGCGATTTCATCACCGTCGGCGGTACCGTGGTGCAGTTCACCCAGGAACAGGACGTCGATCACGCCGCACAGAGCGAGTTCTTCGACCTGGTCAGCCACGACCAGCTGACCGGGCTGTCGCAGCGGCGCGTGTTCGAACAGTCGCTGGAGCAGGAGATCGCGCGCAGCACCCGGCGCAACCGCGAGTTCGTGCTCGCCATCGTCGACATCGACGAGCTGTCGCGGATCAACCGCGAATGGGGCAAGGCCGCCGGCGACGATGTGCTCAAGCAGGTCGCCAAGGCACTCAAGGCCGGGCTGCGCGAGGAAGACCTGCTGTGCCGTTTCGGCGGCGGCGAGTTCGCCGCGATGCTCCCCGAGACCGGCATGGAAGAAGCCGAGAAGATGCTCAACGCGGTGCGCTCGGCGATCGCCAATGTCGAATTCTTCATCGCCGGCCAGAGCCGGCGCGCCAGCGTCAGCATCGGCGCGCTGCTGTGGAAACCCGAGTTCAAGAGCGCCGCGATCACCATCGAGCGCGCCGAAGAGAAGCTCAAGGCGGCCAAGGAAGGCGGGCGCAACCGCATTGCGTCCTGAGCAGAGCTGCAGGGGCGGGGCAAGGGTCAGGGGGCAGGGGACCCAGCCCACCGAATGTCCGGGCGGCGCCGCAAACGGGGCTTTGCGGTGCGAACTGCATCCTCACGAGACGGGTCATCCCCGCGGCAAGCCTCGTCCCCTGCCCCCTGACCCGCTTTTCGCGTCGCCAGCCGCGTAGCCCGGGGTACGCGGAGCGTTCCCCGGGTACTTGCGACAAGCCCACGCAGCCGGTGAATCGCTGCGCGATACACCGGCCTACGCTTCAGTCGCGTTCCCCAGCGCCGCCAGCAACCGCTCCACATCCGCCTCCGTGTGCGCCGCCGACAGGCTGATGCGCAGGCGTGCGCTGCCTTGCGGCACGGTGGGCGGGCGGACGGCGGGACAGTAAAAACCGGCCTGTTCCAGCCGCGCTGCCAGCGCGACGGCCGCGCGCGCATCGCCCACCAGCAGCGGCTGGATCGGCGTGGCGGACGGCAGCAGGGTCCACCCACGCGCCGCCGCGCCATCGCGCAGCTGCGCGACCAGGCCTGCCAGGTGATCGCGGCGGTCGTCCGCGTCTTGTGCCAGTTGCACCGCGACGCACATGGCCGCAGCCAGCGCCGGCGGCAGCGCAGTGGTGTAGACAAAGCTCCGCGCGCCGTTGACCAGTGCGTCGACCAGGGTGTCGTCGCCGCAGATGACGGCACCGAAGCCGCCGAGCGCCTTGCCCAGCGTACCCATCCAGACTTGCACGTCGGAGCAACCGAGGCCCGCTGCAGCGCAGGCGCCGCGGCCTTGCGGCCCGAGCACGCCGATGCCATGCGCCTCGTCGACCATCAGCCAGGCGCGCTCGCGCTGCGCCAGGGTGGCCAGGTCCGCCAGCGGGGCGATGTCGCCATCCATGCTGAACACGCTGTCGCTGACCAGCAGCGCGCGGCGCTCCGGTGCAGCCGTGAGCAGGCGCGCTGCATAGGCCACATCGCCGTGGCGATAACGCTGCAGCGATGCATCGGCGAGGCGCGCGCCGTCGATCAGGCAGGCGTGGTTGAGCCGGTCCTGCACGCACAGATCGTGGCGCCCGAGCAGCGCCGACAGGGTGCCGGTGGCCGCCATGTAGCCGGTCGAGAACAGCAGCGCACGCGGATAGCCGATCCACGCCGCCAGCGCCCGCTCCGACGCCTCATGCGCATCGCGGTGGCCGCCGAGCAGGTGCGAGGCACGCGCGCCGACGCCCTCGGTCGCCGCAGCGGCGAAGGCCTCGACCAGCCGCGGGTGCTGCGCCAGGCCAAGGTAGTCGTTGCTGCCGAAATCGACCAGCTCACGCCCATCCAGCACGATCCGTCCCGGCCTGCTCGCGCCCGTGGCACGCAGGCGACGCAACAGGCCGGCTTCGATGCGCCGGGCGTGTGCGTGCTGGAGGCTGGCCGCGAAGTCTGGGCGCATCGCTATTGGGGAGTGGTTAAACGCGGAGACGCGGAGGACGCAGAGAAAAGCCGGAGAGAAGCCAAGAGCTCACATTCTGCGGGTGTGATCCGGAACGAGAAGACATTGCGGATGTTCTTCTGCTTTTCTCTGCGTCCTCTGCGTCTCCGCGTTTAGCCGGCCCGATGTCGCTGAGACGCGGAGAGAAGCAGAACCGACATGCCGAGGCAGTCTTTCGCTCTTCTCTGCGTCCTCCGCGTCTCCGCGTTGAACTGGCCTGGTCAGGCGCCCAGCCCCACCAGGCCCAGCTTGGCCAGCAGCGCGCGGTCGCGCTCGGCTTCGGGGTTGCCGGTGGTCAGCAGTTTCTCGCCGTAGAAGATCGAGTTGGCGCCGGCGAGGAAGCACAGCGCCTGCAGCTCCTCGCTCATGCCCTCGCGGCCGGCGGACAGGCGCACCACCGAGGCCGGCATCGCGATGCGCGCCACCGCGATGGTGCGCACGAATTCGAAGGGTTCCAGCGCCGGGGCGTCGGCCAGCGGCGTGCCGGGCACGCGCACCAGCAGGTTGATCGGCACCGATTCCGGGTGCCGCGGCAGGGTCGCCAGCGAGTGCAGCAGGCCCACGCGGTCGCTGCGCGCCTCGTTCATGCCGACGATGCCGCCGCAGCAGACCTTCATGCCGGCATCGCGCACTGCGGCCAGGGTGTCGAGGCGATCCTCAAAGGTGCGCGTGCTGATGATTTCGCCGTAGAACTCGGGCGAGGTGTCGAGGTTGTGGTTGTAGTAGTCCAGGCCCGCGTCCTTCAGCCGCTGCGCCTGGTCGGCGCGCAGCATGCCGGCGGTGACGCAGGTCTCCAGGCCCAGCTCGCGCACGGTTTCCACCATCGCGATGACGTGGTCGAGGTCCTTGTCGCGCGGGCTGCGCCAGGCCGCGCCCATGCAGAAGCGGGTCGCGCCGGCGGCCTTCGCCTGCGCCGCGCTCTCGCGCACCACCTCCAGCGGCAGCAGGCGCTCGACGCCGAGGCCGGTCTTGAAGTGCGCGCTCTGCGGGCAGTAGGCGCAATCCTCGGGGCAGGCGCCGGTCTTGATCGACAGCAGCGTGGAGACCTGCACCTCGCGCGGGTCGAAATGCTCGCGGTGCACCGTGGCGGCGCGATGGATCAGGTCGAGCAGCGGCAGCTCGAACAGCGCCGCGAGTTCCTCGCGGGTCCAGTCGTGGCGGATGGCGGTCATGGTTCCAGGGCGCGGGACGAAGGCCGCGCATTCGACGGGATGGGCGCGCGGGCGTCAACTGTACGCCGGCGTGCGGTGCGCGGCGGGCTATTGGCTACACTGGGCGCATGTCGATGCTCTCGCGCTTGGGCCAACTTGCCGATACCCTCGGCGCCGCCCTGCTCGCGCCGGCCTGCGTGCTGTGCCGGCGCGAGGCGGCCGGTGCGCGCCTGTGCGAGGACTGCCTGGCGCTGCTGGTTCCGAACGGCAGCGCATGCGCGCGGTGCGCGGAGCCGCTGCCGCGGCCGACCCCGCTCTGCGGCAAGTGCAGCCAGCATCCGCCCGCCTTCGACGCCGCCTGGGCCGGCTTCCAGTACCTCGCGCCGCTGGACCAGTTGGTACAGCGGCTCAAGTTCGGTGATGCGCTCGCGGTGGGCCGTGCGCTGCTGCCGCACTGGCTGGCGGCCTTGCGCGCAGCGCGCGCAGCGAGTGGCGAGGCACTGCCCGCCGCGCTGGTTCCGGTGCCGCTGCACCCGAGCCGATTGCGCCAGCGCGGCTACAACCAGGCGCTGGAACTGGCCCGCGACCTCGGCCGCGAACTCGCGATCCCGGTGCAGCACGCCCTGACCCGCGCCCGCGCCACCGCCCCGATGCCGGGCCTCGACTGGGACGCCCGCCGGCGCAATGTGCGCGATGCCTTTGCCGTCACCGCCGCCGCCCTTCCGCCCCATGTGGCGCTGGTCGACGACGTGATGACCAGCGGTGCCACCGTCAACGAAGCCGCGCGCGTGCTCAAGGCCGCTGGCGTACAACGGGTGGAAGTGATGGTGCTGGCGCGCAAACCCTGAGAGCAGGTGTTGGTTGTTGGTGTTGGTGTGGGTTCAAGCACCCTTTGTCCGCCAGCAGCGGCCTCGACCAACACCAACAACTAACACCAACACCGGCTCTCACCAACACCAACAACCCACACCACCACCGGCTTCACCCCGGCCTCTCCAGCTCATCCACGATGTCGCGGATGCGGAACACTTCCTCGACGAAGGCCGGTTCACGCTGCATTTCCTTGGCCGGGCGGTCGGGGTGCGGCAGCGGGAGCTGGTGCAGGATGGTTCCGGGGGCGCGCGACATGATGAGGACGCGGTCGCCAAGGTAGACCGCTTCCTCGATCGAATGGGTGATGAAGAAGACCGTGGCCTGCTGCTCGCGCCACAGGCTGATCAGCAGGTCTTGCATCGCGTAGCGGGTGCCGGGGTCGAGCGCGCCGAAGGGCTCGTCCATCAGGATGATCCGCGGCTTCAGGATCAGGGTGCGCGCGATCGCGACGCGCTGGCGCATGCCGCCGGAGAGCTGGTGCGGGAACTTGGTGGCGTCGCTGGCGGGATTGAGTCCAACCTTCGCGATCCATTGCATCGCCGCGTCGCGCCGCTCGGCCAGCGGCACGCCGCGGCATTCCAGGCCGAAGGCGACGTTGTCGACCACCGTCAGGTGATCGAAGCTGGTGTAGTCCTGGAACACCATGCCGCGGTCGGCACCGGCGCCGTCGATCGGCTGGCCGAACACGCGCACCGTGCCGCTGGTCGGCGGGTGCTGCGGCGTCAGCCCGGCGATCATGCGCAGGATGGTGCTCTTGCCGCAGCCGGACGGCCCGAGGATGGCGACGAACTCGCCGTGGTCGGGCTTGTCGTCGACCGTGAAGCTGACGTCCTTGATCGCGGTGTAGGCCTTCGGGCCCTCGCCATAGGTCTTGGTGACGCCGCGGAACTCGACCACATGCGGGCGCGCGGCGGCTGGCGCGGGCGTTGCGGCTGCGGGCGCGGGAGACGGTGCAGCCGGCTCGGGAACGGGCGTGGCGGCGGGGTCGGTCGACATGCAGGGTGCGCCCAGCGGAGGTGCGGCGATGATGGCGCGGGCGGCGTGCCGCGACAATTGACGTTTCACGTTTGACGTTTCACCCGGCACCGCCGCCCAGTCAAACGTGAAACGTCAATTCAGCCGCGCGTGCGCGAATTCCCTATCCTCCCGCCACCCCCGTTGCAGGCCCAGCCCCATGTCCCAGCACGCCCTCGGCACCCGCGCGATCCACGCCGGCCAGTCGCCGGATCCGTCCACCGGCGCGGTGATGACGCCGATCTACGCCACCAGCACCTACGTGCAATCGAGCCCGGGCGTGCATCAGGGCTTCGAGTACTCGCGCTCGCACAATCCCACCCGCTTCGCCTGGGAGCGCTGCATCGCCGACCTGGAAGGCGGCACGCGCGGCTACGCCTTCGCCTCGGGCCTGGCGGCCACCAGCACGGTGCTCGACATGTTCGACTCGGGCAGCCATGTGGTGTGCATGGACGATGTCTACGGCGGCACCTACCGCTTGTTCGAGCGCGTGCGCCGGCGTTCGGCGGGACTCGATTTCAGCTTCGTCGACCTCAACGATTTCGACGCGCTGGCGGCCGCTGTGCGCCCGGAGACCCGGCTGATCTGGGCGGAGACGCCGACCAACCCGATGCTGAAGATCGTGGACCTGAAGCGCCTGGGTGCCTTCGCGCGCGAGCGCGGGCTGGTTCTGGTGGTCGACAACACCTTCTGCTCGCCGATGGTGCAGCGCCCGCTGGAGCACGGCGCGCACATGGTCATGCACTCGGCGACCAAATATCTGAACGGCCATTCGGACATGGTCGGCGGCGTGATCGTGGTCGGCGACGAGCCGGAACTCGCGGAGAAGATGACCTTCCTGCAGAACGCGGTCGGCGGCATCCAGGGCCCCTTCGACAGCTTCCTCGCGCTGCGCGGGATCAAGACCCTGCACCTGCGGATGGAGCGCACCTGCGCCAACGCGATGGCGATCGCGCAGCACCTGGAGAAGCACCCGAAGATCGAAAAGGTGATCTATCCCGGCCTGCCGAGCCACCCGCAGCACGCGCTCGCGGCGCAGCAGATGCACGGCTTCGGCGGCATCGTCAGTGTCTATGTGCGCGGCGGGCTGCCGGCGGCGCGCAGCTTCATGGAGCGCTGCCATCTGTTCGCGCTGGCGGAATCGCTGGGCGGCGTCGAGAGCCTGGTCAACCACCCGGCGATCATGACCCATGCCTCGATCCCGCCCGAGCGCCGCGCCGCGCTCGGCATCCACGACAACCTCGTGCGCCTGAGCGTGGGCATCGAGGACGTCGCCGACCTGATCGCCGAGCTGGACGCGGCGCTCGCCTGAGGCAGGCGCGGGCGCACCCCCGATGAGCGGCGCGCTGCCGCTGCTGCTGATCGTCGCCGCCGCGCTGCTGACGGCGGCGGCGTGCGGGCGCTGGATCGGCATCCCGGCGGGCAGCGACCGGCTGGCGCGCATCGACGGTCTGCGCGGCTACCTTGCGCTGTTCGTGTTCGTGCACCACGGCCGCATCTGGTACGACTACCTGCATTCGGGGCGCTGGGAAGCGCCGGCGTCGAATTTGTACACGCACCTTGGCCAGAGCAGCGTGGCGCTGTTCTTCATGATCACCGGTTTCCTGTTCTTCGGTCGGGTGCTCGCCGGGCGCGAGCGGCCGATCGACTGGCGGCGGCTGGCGCTGTCGCGCGTGATGCGCCTGGCGCCGCTGTACTTCAGCGTGCTGGCCTTGCTGTGCATCGCGATCTGGCTGCTCAGCGCGGGTGAGCTGAAGGTACCGGCAGGACAGCTCGCGGGCGATGTGCTGCGCTGGGCCTCGTTCACGGTCGCCGGCGCGCCGGACCTGAACCAGTTCGGCGACACCTGGCGAATCACCGCCGGCGTGACCTGGAGCCTGCCCTACGAATGGCTGTTCTATGCCTCGCTGCCGCTGCAGGCGCTGGTGCTGCGCGCGCGCGTCAGCCCGGCGGCGGTGCTCGTCGGCGGCGTCCTGCTGGCCTCGATCCTGACGGTGTTCCAACCGCTGCGCTTCTACCTGCTGACCTTCGCCTGCGGAATGCTCGCCGCCGGGCTGGCGCGGTCCGCGCGCTGGCGGGCCGTCGCCGAGCGGCCGCTGGCGGGGCTGCTGGCGCTCGCTTGCCTGACGCTGCTGGTTTTGGCCTTCCCGACCCTCTACGACTGGTGGGCGCTGGCGCTGCTGGGCATCGCTTTCTGCCTGATCGCCGGCGGCAACGATCTGTTCGGCCTGCTGCGCTGGCGGCCGTCGGTGCTGCTCGGGGAGATCAGCTACAGCGTCTACCTGCTGCACGGCATCGTGCTGTTCACCTTGTTCCATGGGATTGTCGGGATCGATGCAGCCGCAGCTTGGTCGCCGCTGAGCTATACGGCGGTGGTGGTGGCGCTGACGCCGGCGCTGATCGCGCTGTGCACCCTGAGCTTCATCGCCATTGAGCGCCCGGGCATCCGCGCCACCGATCGCATCCTGCGCCCGCGTCGCGCGGCTTGTGTTTCGCCGGGCTGACCCCATCCCTGCGGTTCGCCCTACGCTGCGGACCACTGCCATGCTCGAAGCCTTTCACGGCACCACCATCGTCACCGTCCGTCGCGGCACCCAGGTGGTCATGGGCGGCGACGGCCAGGTCTCGCTCGGCAATACCGTGGTCAAGGGCAATGCGCGCAAGGTGCGCCGGCTCGGCAAGGGCAATGTGCTGGCCGGTTTCGCCGGTGCCACCGCGGATGCCTTCACCCTGTTCGAGTTGTTCGACGCCAAGCTGGAGAAGCACGGCGGCAACCTGACCCGCGCCGCGGTGGAACTGGCCAAGGACTGGCGCACCGAACGCCGCCTGCAGCGGCTGGAAGCGCTGCTGTCGGTGGCCGACAAGGAAGCCAGCCTGCTGATCACCGGCAACGGCGACGTGCTCGAACCCGAGCACGGCCTGATCGCGATCGGCTCCGGCGGCAACTACGCCCAGGCCGCCGCCCGCGCCCTGATCGACCACACCGAACTGTCCGCCCGCGAGATCGTGGAGAAGTCGCTGCATATCGCGGCGGAGATCTGTGTGTATACCAATCACAACCTCACCATCGAAGAGCTGTGAGGGTGGCGGTCAAACGTGAAACGGAAAACGTCAATGCGGGTGCCGGGGCATTCCGGCCAGCGCATTACGATCTGGAGCTCTGGAAAGAAGCGATGCGGCTGGCGGTCGCAACGCTGGCTGACCGCCGAATTCCCGCCTGACGAGCGCTTTGGCCTGTCCAGCCAGTTGCGCCGCAGCGCCGTGAGCGTGCCGTCGAACATCGCGGAGGGCGCAGCACGCGGCTCGCGCGCCGAGCTGCTTCGCTTTCTTCTGATTGCTCGCGGTTCGCTGGCTGAGCTGGACACCCAGTTGTGGCTCGCGCGCGAAGTTGGATTGGCAGGAGACATTGCGGACCTGCAGGATCGGATCCACAGGGTGTTCGGACTGCTCAACGGCCTGATGAAGTCCCGCAATGCAACAACCAGACCAAAGCGCTGATCCCCGACCTCGCCCCCAATCCATTGACGTTTTACGTTTGACGTTTCACCCGCAACAACGAAAGCCATACCCGGAGCCGCAAGCGTGACGCCTGCCGACATCGTCCTCGCCCTCGACCAGTACATCATCGGCCAGCAGGCCGCCAAGCGCGCGGTGGCGATCGCGCTGCGCAATCGCTGGCGGCGGATGCAGCTGGAACCGGTGATGCGCAACGAGGTGATGCCGAAGAACATCCTGATGATCGGGCCCACGGGCGTGGGCAAGACCGAGATCGCGCGGCGGCTGGCGGCGCTGGCGAATGCGCCCTTCGTCAAGGTCGAGGCGACCAAGTTCACCGAGGTGGGCTATGTCGGCAAGGATGTCGAGGCCATCATCCGCGACCTCGCCGATGCGGCGGTGAAGCTGCAGCGCGAGCAGGCGGTGTCCAAGGTGCGCGCGCAGGCGGAGGAGAAGGCCGAGGAGCGCATCCTTGACGTGCTGGTGCCGCGCCGCACCGGGCTGTCTTTCGAACACGATCCGGGCCAGTCGCTGGACCGCGATGCCGAGACCCGCAACAAGATGCGCGAACGGCTGCGCGACGGGCGCCTGGACGAGCGCGAGATCGAGATCGAGATCGCGCAGAACCTGGGCGTGGAGATTGCCGCGCCACCGGGCATGGAAGAGATGACCAGCCAGCTCAAGGGCCTGTTCCAGAGCCTGCAGAGCGGCAAGAGCAGCAAGCGCAAGCTCAGCATCGCCAAGGCGCGCGCGCTGCTGGTCGAGGAGGAGGCCGCCAAGCTGGTCAACGACGAAGAGATCAAGACGCAGGCGATCAGCAACGTCGAGCAGAACGGCATCGTGTTTCTCGACGAGATCGACAAGGTCTGCCGCCGTGGCGAGTACTCCGGCGCCGACGTCAGCCGCGAGGGCGTGCAACGCGATCTGCTGCCGCTGGTCGAAGGCTCCACGGTGTCGACCAAGTACGGCCCGGTGAAGACCGACCACATCCTGTTCATCGCCTCCGGCGCCTTCCACCTGGCCAAGCCCTCGGACCTGATCCCGGAACTGCAGGGCCGTTTCCCGATCCGCGTGGAGCTGAGCGCGCTCGGGGTGGACGACTTCGAGAAGATCCTTTCCGAACCCTCCAATGCATTAACGCGCCAGTACGCTGCGCTGATGGCCACGGAAGGGCTGAAGCTGGAGTTCACGCGCGAGGGCATCCGTCGCCTCGCCGAGATCGCCGCGCACGTCAACGAGCGGATGGAGAACATCGGCGCACGGCGTCTGCACACGGTGCTGGAGAAGCTGCTGGAACCGCTCTCCTTTGACGCCTCCGAGCGCGCCGGCGAGGAGGTGGTGATCGACGCCGCCTTCGTCGACCGCCACCTCGGCGAACTGGCGAAGAACGAGGACCTGAGCCGCTACATCCTCTGAGCCGACGCCCGCGCTCGCCGGATCTCCGCGAGGCGTTCGCGCAACTGGTCGAGGCGGGCGGGTGCCAACACGTCGCGCGCCTCGGTCGGATGCGGCGCCAGGTTCGAGACGAGGGCAACCAGCGCGCCCTCGGAGTCGACCACGGGCGCGCCGCTGAGGCCGCCGAGGGCGCCCATGTCGGCGTCGGCGAGGTCGACCAGCAAGCGGCCGTCCGGAGTCGGGATGACGGTTCCGCGCAGCACGTCCTGGCGGCAGTCTGCCGCGCGCGAGTAGGCACAGCCGAGGACGTATACGTCGCTGCCATGCGGCAATGGCCGTTCGCGCAGGCGAAGTGCCCGCAAGGGCGACCGATTCTCCTGCACCGCGAAGATCAGCCAATCGCGTTCGATGACCGAGGGGTCGAGCTTCTCGTCCGGATCTGCGTTCAGCAGTTCCCCGAGCTCCACGCCGGCACCGGGCGAGCCGTTGGGGTGAATGGTCCAGTGCACGCCGGTTCCGGCGAGATCGACCGCGTGCATCTCGGGAGTGCGCGCCAGCAGCAGCACATGCTTGGCGGTGATGGCGTAGGTCGTCCCTTCGTGCTCGAGCAGGAATCCGTTCCCGGCGAAGTCCTGGTTGTGCCGGTGATCGCGGAAGTGGATGCGGTTGATCCCCGAAATCTGTGGCCACTGGGTGGCGGTCTTGGGCACGAGGGTCTCATCGCCGGGCTCGGTCGCGCCCATGTCGACCACGACCTTGCCGCGCGTGTGGCCGTTGCGGTTGTGCTGCTGCGCGGCGGCGATCTCGGCGAGCGGATAGCTGCGCTCGATATGCACGCGCAACTGCCCGGCGGCGATCAGCGGCGCGACGCCCGTCAGGCCCTGGCGCACGTTCCACGCTGCGCGCGGCGGACACTGGATGCGGCTGGCAGCGCACGGTTCCGCGGGCACAGTGCCGGCCAGCGTGACCAGCCGGCCGCCGTCGCGCAGCACTGCCGGTGAGCGCGCCAGGGTGTCGCCGCCGACGGTATCGACCACCACGTCGACCTCGGACACGACGTCCTCGAAGCGCGTCGTCGTGTAGTCGATCACCTGGTCCGCACCGATTCCACGCAGGTAATCGTGATTGCGCGCCGACGCGGTGGCGATCACGGTCGCACCGCGGGCCTTGGCGATCTGCACCACCATCGAGCCCACGCCGCCGGCACCGCCATGCACCAGCACGCGTTCGCCGGCCTTCACCGTGGCACCTTCGACCAGGAAGCGCCAGGCCGCGACCGCGACGGTGGGATAGGCCGCGGCCTGTGCCATCGACAGCTTCGCCGGCTTGGGCACGATCTCGCTCACGGGTACCGTGAGGTACTGGGCGTAGCTGCCCTGGCGCTCGGCCTGGTCGACGATGCCGGCAACCAGGTCGCCGCAGGCGAAGCCGTCCACGGCCGGGCCGAGGGCGACGACCTCGCCGGAAAAGTCGCCACCGGGCGTGGCCGGAAACGGCAGGCGCCCGGCCTGCTGCAGTTTCCAGTCGACCGGATTGATGCTCGCGAAATGCACCCGGACCAGAACCTCGCCGGAGGCGGGCTGCGGCACAGGCAGGCGTTCGATCCGCAGGGATTCAGGGCCACCCGGCGCGGCGATGTGTGCGGCGCGCATCTGCTCCGGCACTGCCTGGCAAGTGGCAGCGCTGCCGGTATCGGCGAGGAATGGCGCCGCAAGGGCGGCCAGCAGGATTGCCAGCTTGAAGTGGAAGGTGGGCATCGCAGGGTGTCCGCTGTGGAGGCCTGCGATGGAACGCGGCGAGGGCGCCGGAACGCCGGACGTTCCGCCGAAGCGAGGCCACCGCGCGCCGACTGGAGCGAACCCGGTCGGCGCGCTCGCGAGGGTCAGCGGAAGCCCGCGATCCAGGCGTCGATGCGCCCGTGGTGCGCCGCCTTCTCGGCCGCGCTGGCAAAGCTGCCGTCGAAACTGTTGCGCGCCAGTGTGACTGCATCGTCCGCGGTCAGCGGCAGCGCGCGGAAGCAGTCTTCGAAATTCTGGTTCATGTAGCCGCCGAAATAGGCTGGATCGTCCGAGTTCACGGTGGCGACGAGGCCGAGGTCGAGCATCTGCTTGAGGTTGTGCTGCGCCAGGTCCTTGAACACGCAGAGCTTGACGTTGGACAGCGGGCAGACGGTCAGCGGGATGCGCTCGCGCACCAGGCGTTGGACCAGGTTGGGGTCTTTCAGCGACTGCACGCCGTGGTCGATACGCTCGACCTTCAGCACCTCGAGCGCGCTCCAGACATAGGCCGGCGGGCCCTCCTCGCCGGCGTGCGCGACCGCGCGCAGGCCGAGCTTGCGCGCATCGGCGAACACCCGCGCGAACTTCTCCGGCGGGTGCCCGACTTCGCTGGAATCCAGGCCCACGCCGATGAACTTGCCGAGGTGCGGGCGCGCCTCTTCCAGCGTGGCGAAGGCCGCTGCCTCGTCGAGGTGGCGCAGGAAGCACAGGATCAGCTCCGCCTCGATGCCGAGCTCGCGCCGCGCACGGTCGCAGGCGGCGCGCAGGCCGTCGATCACCGTGGCGAAAGGCACGCCGCGATCGGTGTGGGTTTGCGGATCGAAGAACAGCTCTGCGCGCGTCACCCGGTCGGCATGCGCGCGCTGGAAGTAGGCCCAGGCCATGTCGCTGAAATCCTGCTCCTTCAGCAGCACGCTGGCACCGGCGTAATAGATGTCGAGGAAGCTCTGCAGATTGGTGAAGGCGTAGGCGGCGCGCAGCGATTCGACACTGGGATACGGAATGGACACGCCATTGCGCTGCGCCAGCGCGAAGATCAGCTCCGGCTCCAGCGAGCCTTCGATGTGGATGTGCAGCTCCGCCTTCGGGATGCCGCGGACGAACTCGCCCAGCCGTTCCGGCGCCAGTTGCAGGGACATGGGATCACCTCGCGGGCATGCAGTGGGGGCCTGAGGATGCCCCAAGGCGCGCGCGGCGTCAGCCTTCGTGGAGGCGGTACTCGCGGTCGACCACGCGCATCCGCGGCGGCTGGCCGCTGCGCTCGAAGGCCTGCCAGGCCGGAGCCAACTGGCGCCAGAACGACAGCCATTCGCTATCCGCATGCTGCGCCTCCCAGTCGCCGTCCATGCGGAACGGAAACGCATGCACCGGCACCGCGCGCTGGCCATGCGCCAGCGCGGCCGCGACCAGCGAGTAGATCTCCTCGATCGCCACGTCGCCCATCGCATAGCAGCCCACCGAGACGCAGTTGCCGTGCACCATCAGGTAGTCGCCGGTGCGGCCGTGGGCGCGGTCATAGGCATTCGGGTAACCGAGGTTGAAGGAGAGGTGGAAGCGGCTGACCGGATTGAGCTGCCCGGCGGCCACCTCGTAGAAGCCTTCCGGTGCCTGGCCGTCGCCCTGGCGCAGCTTGGGGCCAAGGTCTCCGGACCAGGTGCAGATCGGCCAGGTGCGCAGGCGCTGGTAGCGCTCGCCCGTGTCCACCCAGACCTCCAGCTCATCGCTGGCCTTGAAGATGCGCAGGTACAGCGGCGCGCCCCAGTCGGCGCCAAGCGCTTTCAGCTCGGCGGTCAGCGCCGGCTGCACGCGCGAGAGCGCCTGGGTGCTGCGGGCGTTGGTCGGGATCTCGGTGGCCAGACTCGCTGGGGCTATCAGCAGGGTGAAGAGGACAAGCAGCGGGCATTTGCGCACGGCGGCGCTCCGGGCGTCGGATGCGCCGTATTGTGCTGTGCCCACTGCTTGCGTGGCAGCAGCGTGCACGCTTGCTTCAGTTGGCGGCAACTCGGCGCCTGGCGCCGAGCCAAGCTCAGCCGTAGCGGCGGACGGCCGCGATGCCGGCCACTCCCAGCAACAGACCCAGCAGCAGCAAACCTTCACGCCCGATCGAATCCACGGCGATCTGGGGCTGCGCGAACTGGCTGAGGACGATGTTGCCCGGACCGGTGATCTCGTTCTCGAATTCGCCGGCGTCGCCGTTGGAAAAGCCGGTGGTCACCAGCACGTAGGTGCGGTTGCCATCCAGCGGAACGCCCAGCATCTCGGAAAGTCCGATCACCGCGGCGTCATCATCTCCACCGACACAGTTGGTCAGCGGACTGGCGGGGTTGAAGCTGTCGCGGTAGAGCACGATGTAGCCGTCGAAACCGCCATCCGGCGACTTCCCGCCGCCATAGCCCTGGTCGCTGAAGATGTCGTAGTTGCCCGGGGTGTCGACATAGAAGGGCTGGGCCGAGTACGGCGTGGCGGTGCCGACGCCGGAGAGGGCGCCGCAATCGCTGGCAGACACGACCGCCGGGCGATTCCAGGTAGGGCCACCGGCGCTATTGCCGGTGTAGGAAATGGTGGCCGCCGGGTTCTCGATCGGCGTGCCGACGCGGACACCACCGCCGGCTGGTCCGGGTTTGTTCGCGGTTTCAGCCAAGGCGTGGCCGGAGACCAGCGCGAGCGCAAGGCTCAGTGCAGTCAGCGTCTTCATGTCTATTCTCGTTCTCTTGGGGCGCCGCCCGAGCTTAACGCTTGTTCAGCCGAAGCACCAGATTGCTTGCCTCGCGGCGCGCATGGGAGCGGTGGCTCCACGTCCAGGGTGGCGACTCGCACCGCATCGGCTTTCACTCCGCCGCGGCTGCCGGGCGTTCGGCCTCGCGCCGCATGCGGCGCGCCCGCCACGACGGGCGGCGACTTCACGTCTGAGGGCTAGACGTCCAGGTTGGCGACTCGAAGCGCATTGGCTTCTCTTCGCCGCCGCTTGCCGGGTGTTCGCGCTGTGCATCCAGCCCGGCAGCACAGCTGCCGGGCGCTCAGCCTCGCGCGGCGGTGCCGCGCGTTCGCCGAGACGGGCTGGAACCCGTCGAACGAGGCCTACACATCCAGATTTGCGACCCGTAGCGCATTGGCCTCGATGAACTCCCGTCTCGGCTCAACGGCTTCGTTCCGGCCCCTCGGCATAGCCTCGGGGCGCTCGGCCTCGCGCCGCATGCGGCGCGCCCGCCACGGCGGGCGGCGACTTCACGTCTGAGGGCTAGACGTCCAGGTTGGCGACTCGAAGCGCATTGGCTTCGATGAATTCCCGCCGTGGCTCGACGGCCTCGCCCATCAGCATGGTGAACATCTGGTCGGCGGCGATGGCGTCTTCGATGCCGACCTTGAGCATGCGGCGGGTCTCGGGATTGACCGTGGTTTCCCACAGCTGGTCCGGGTTCATTTCGCCCAGGCCCTTGAAGCGGCCGATCTCGCGGTTGCGCTTGGCCTGCTCCATCAACCACTCGTGGGCTTCACCGAAGTTGTTGATTTGCCTGGATCTTCCGCCACGGGCGACGGTGGCGCCGGGGCCCAGCAAATCGCCGAGCTGGGCCGCGAGTTCGGCCAGCGGGGCGTAGTCGGCACCCTCGAAGAAGCTGCGGGTCAACAGGCTCAGGCTGCCGAGGCCATGGTGCTGGCGCTCGACGCTGAGCGCCAGGCGCGGGTCTCGCCCTCGCCCGTCACGCCGTCCTCCACCACCGTGACCTGGTAGCGCGGGCTGTCCAGCGCGGTGCCGGACAGGCGCTGCTCCAGCGCGCGGCCGAGGGCCGCGAGGGCTTCGCGGTCACCGAGCGTGGCCTGCTGCACCGGCGGCAGCTCGGTCAGGGCTTCGAGCAGGCGCGGATCGTAGCGGTGCTTCAGACGCTTGAGGTGCGCGGTGACGTTCGCGTAGCGCTGCATCAGCTGTTCCAGGATCACGCCGCCGATCGGCGGGGCGCCTTCGCTCGGGATCAGGCTGGCACCATCGACGGCGCTCGACAGCAGGAAATTGGCCAGCGCGGCGTCGTCCTTGAGATAGGTGATCTGCTTGCCCTGGGTGACCTTGTACAGCGGCGGCAGGCCGATGTAGACGTAGCCGCGCTCGATCAGCTCCGGCATCTGGCGGTAGAGGAAGGTCAGCAGCAGGGTGCGGATGTGCGAGCCGTCGACGTCCGCGTCGGTCATCAGGATGATGCGGTGGTAGCGCACCTTGTCCGGGTTGTATTCGTCGCGGCCGATGCCGCAGCCGAGCGCGGTGATCAGGGTGCCGATCTCGGCCGACGCCAGCATCTTGTCGAAGCGCGCCTTTTCCACGTTCAGGATCTTGCCCTTGAGCGGCAGGATCGCCTGGAACTTGCGGTTGCGGCCCTGCTTGGCCGAGCCGCCTGCGGAGTCGCCCTCGACGATGAACAGTTCGGACAGCGCCGGATCCTTCTCCTGGCAGTCGGCCAGCTTGCCCGGCAGGCCGGCGATGTCCAGCGCGCCCTTGCGCCGGGTCAGCTCGCGCGCGCGGCGCGCGGCGTCGCGGGCACGCGCGGCCTCGACCACCTTGGAGGTGATCGCCTTGGCCTCGTTCGGGTTCTCGGCGAGGAATTCGCTGATCTTCGCCGCGACGATGCTCTCGACCGCAGTCTTGACCTCGCTCGAGACCAGCTTGTCCTTGGTCTGCGAGGAGAACTTCGGGTCCGGCACCTTGACCGACAGGACCGCGATCAGGCCTTCGCGACTGTCGTCGCCGGAGAGCTCGATCTTGTCCTTCTTCAGTACGCCGGATTGCTCGACGTACTGGTTGATGGTGCGTGTCAGGGCGGCGCGGAAACCGGCGAGATGGGTGCCGCCGTCCTTCTGCGGGATGTTGTTGGTGAAGCAGTAGACGTTTTCCTGGTAGGCATCGGTCCACTGCATCGCGAGGTCGACCGCGATCTCGTTGGACACGCCGCCGACGCTGATGACGCTGGGGTGCAGCGCGGTCTTGAGCTGCGCCAGGTGCTGGACGAAAGAGCGGATGCCGCCCTCGTACTGGAAGACGTCATTGCGGTCGCTGCGCTCGTCCTTCAGCTCGATCTTCAGGCCCGAGTTGAGGAAGGCAAGCTCGCGCAGACGCTTGGCGAGGATGTCGTAATGGAATTCGACATCCGAAAAGATCTCGGTGCTGGGCTTGAAGCGCACCTTGGTGCCGCGTCCGGTCGACGGGCGCACCTGGCGCAGGGGATAGACCGGATCGCCCAGGGCGTATTCCTGTTCCCACAGATGACCATCGCGTTCGATGGTCAGTTCCAGCTTGGAGCTGAGCGCATTGACGACCGAGACGCCCACGCCGTGCAGGCCGCCGGAGACCTTGTAGCTGTTGTCGTCGAACTTGCCGCCGGCGTGCAGCACGGTCATCACCACTTCGGCGGTTGACCTGCCCTCTTCCGCATGCATCGCAACCGGGATGCCGCGGCCATTGTCGGCCACCGATACCGATCCGTCCGTGTGGATCACCACCTGGATCGCGTTGCAGTAGCCGGCGAGGGATTCGTCGACCGAGTTGTCGACTACCTCGAACACCATGTGGTGCAAACCGGTGCCGTCGTCGGTGTCGCCGATGTACATACCGGGGCGCTTGCGCACCGCGTCGAGGCCCTTCAGGACCTTGATTGAATCAGCGTCGTAGGCCTTGTCGCTGGGATTGCCGGCGGGGTTTTGCTGGGTTTCGTCGCTCATGGATCCAGGCTTGGCTGTCTGAGGCGCGCGCCCTTGGAGGCGTGGAGCGCAAGCCGGGAAGTATAACAGGCCGGTTCCGGACGCTGGCTTTTGGGGTGGCAGCGTTGGGCTTGCGGTTTGCCGGAAGGTTCCACGTGGAACTGGCGATCCTCAGGCCGCCGTCACCTGACCGTGTTCCACGTGAAACACTCGGCACTCCCGCTGCCACGCGTCCACCGCGGAGGAGCGCTGAGTTCCGGTCACCCAGAGTTGACCGCCCAGATCTTCGCACTCGCGCAGCGCCCGATGCTGGTGGTCCACGTCCAGCTCGGACACCAGGTCGTCCAGCGCAACTACCGGCGGATGCGCGAGCCGCTCGCGATACAAGCCGGCCGCGACGAGCACAGCCGCCAGCGCTACCAGCTTCTGCTGCCCGCGCGAACCCTGCTCGCGGATGGGCTGCCCACCCAGGACCACCGACCAATCGGCGCGGTGCGGGCCCGCCAACGTATGACCCAACTCCAGCTCACGAGGCAATAGCCCCGACAACCGATCGAACAGGGCAATGCCGTCGCGCCAGCCCCGTTTGTGGGAAATTTCGGCCTGACCCATCTCCCCGAGGAGACTCGAAAGCGAGCGCGTCATCCCAGCCGCAAACGCCGGAAACACCCGCATCCGATATTCCGCGAGCGCCTCGCCAGCCATTGCCAGTTCCGACGTCCATACCGCGAGTTCTTCGGATGTGGTCGAGCGCTTCAACAACGCATTTCGCTGACGCAGCAAGCGAGTGTAGCGCCTGTAGGCCCCGGCAAAATCCGGTTCCACGTGGAACACAATCCAGTCGAAGAAGCGCCGGCGGGATTCGGCGCCACCGGACACCAACTCGTGGGACTCCGGGCTGAAACAGACCACCGGCATCAACGATGCGAGCTCGACCAGATCCGAAACGCGCACGCCATTGTGCAAACCCTGCCAGCCCTGCCGCGTGCGCTCGAAACCGATCCTCTCCTCGCGCCCCTCGAAGCGCAGCTCCGCGTACACCCGCATCGCCGGATCGCCACGCCGGATCACCGAATCATGACCACCGAAGCGGAAGCTCTTTCCCGAACCCAACAGGTACAACGCCTCCAGCACACTGGTCTTGCCAGCGCCGTTCGGACCCAGCAAGAGGTTCAAGCCATTGCACGGCAGCAGCTCCACTTGGCGCAAGCAGCGAACCCCATCGATCCTCAAACGAGTCAGTTCCATCGCGCTCCCCGCACAAAGCAACAGGGCCGCAAGCGCGGCCCCGTGCTGACACTGCGGCTAACCACGCAGATCACAAGCGCAGCGGCATCACCACGTGCCGAGTGGTTTCGTCGACCGGAGATTCCACCAGAGCGCTGCTTGCCCCATCGCGCAGGCGAATCCGCACCTGAGCGCCGTCCACCGCCGCCAGCGCATCCAGCAGGTAATTGACGTTGAAGCCGACATTCAACTGGTCGACGCTGGTTTCCGCCTCGATCTCTTCGACCGCCTCTTCCTGCTCGGGATTGTGCGCGCTCACGCGCACCACGCCCGGCGAGACCTCGATCTTCACGCCGCGGTACTTCTCATTCGACAGGATCGCGGCACGCGAGAGAGCCTGACGCACCGCGTCGCGGTCCACCAAGATCACCTTGTCCGCGGCGATCGGGATCACCGCCTCGTAGTCCGGGAAGCGCCCGTCGATGAGTTTGGACACCACCACACTGTCCGACAGCCGCGCGCGCACATGGTTCTTCGAGAACGCCAGCTCCAGAGGCGCATCCCCGCCCTCGAGCAGACGCTGCAGTTCCAGCACGCCCTTGCGCGGCACGATCACCTGGCGTCGCACTTCGCCATCGGCGATCCCGGCGGTTTCTGCCAACGCCAGTCGGTGGCCGTCGGTTGCAACCGTGCGCAAGCCGTTGCTGCGCACCTCGACCAGCAGGCCATTGAGGTAATAACGCACGTCCTGCACCGCCATCGCGAAAGCGCTGCGCTCGAGCAATTTCTTGAAACTGCCCTGGTCGATCTCGATCCGCTCCTGCACATCGCCCGCCTCGGTCGCCGGGAACTCGCGCGCCGACAGGGTGGCCAGGGTGTAGCGGGAGCGTCCGGACGAGAGTCGCACGCGTTCACCCTCCTGCTTCAGGTCGATCTTCGAACCATCGGGCAGCGCACGCACGATGTCGAACAGCTTGCGCGCCGGTACCGTGATCTCGCCCTCTTCGGCGTTGTCCACCGCCATCCTGGCCGACAGCTCGACCTCCAGATCCGTCGTGGTGAAGCTCGCACCGTCGCCCTCGACCCGGATGAGCACATTCGCCAGCACCGGCAGGGTCTGCCGGCGCTCGACCACGCCGACCACTTGCTGCAAGGGGCGCAGCAGGGCTTCTCGTTGGACGCTGAAACGCATGGTGCCTCCGCTCCTTTAGCTCTGGTCTTTTTCTTTGAAGAAAACTGATGTTGATGATGAATACCGCAAAAACCTGTGGATATCGCCTATCCGTTTGATTCAATGATACTTTTTCGAGAACTTGCCTGTGTATCGAAAGCCGCTGGCGCTGGGGACGGATTGTGGACAACTTTTCTGTCCCGTTCACTCCCCAGCTTGTCCAGCGCCTGTCCCGGAGTTGTCCACAGGCAGGTCCCGCCGTCCTTATACGCTCAACAGCCGCACCAGCTTTTCCCAGTCATCGCGCATGCGCGCGTCGGTCTCCACCAGATCCCGGATCTGCTTGCACGCGTGCAGCACGGTGGTGTGGTCGCGTCCGCCGAAGGCCTGCCCGATCTCCGGCAAGCTGTGCGGGGTCAGTTCCTTGGCCAGCGCCATCGCCATCTGTCGCGGCCGCACCACCACCCGCGTGCGCTTCTTCCCGAGCAGCTCGCTCAACGGGATGCGGTGGAAATCCGACACCGTCTTCTGGATGTTCGACAGCGAGATCTGCTGCTCATGCGGCCGCAGCACATCGCGCAGCGTCGATTGCGCGAAGGCGAGGTCCACCTCGCAGCGGCCGAGCAGGTTCGCGTGCGCATGCAGCGTGTTCAACGCGCCTTCCAGTTCGCGCACGTTCGAGCGCATGCGCCGCGCGATGTACTGCGCCACCTCCTCGTCCAGCTCCATCCGCGCGGCCTCGGCCTTCTGCATCAGGATCGCCACACGGGTCTCGAAATCCGGCGGATCGACCGCCACGCTGATGCCCCAGCCGAAACGCGATTGCAGCCGCGGCTCCAGCTTGTCCACTTCCTTCGGATAGCGGTCGCAGGTCATGACGATCTGCTGTTTCGCATCGTAGAGCGCGTTGAACAGGTGGAAGAACTCCTCCTGGGTGCGATCCTTGCCGGCAAGGAACTGGATGTCGTCGATCAGCAGCGCATCCACCGAGCGGTAGGTGCGCTTGAAGTCGTCGCCCTTGCCATGCTGCAGCGCGTGAATCATCGCGCGGATGAATTCTTCCGAGCGCACGTACAGCACCCGCGCGCCAGGGTTGTTCTGCACGATCAGATTGCCTGCCGCATGCAGCAGATGGGTCTTGCCCAGGCCCGTGCCGCCGTACAGCAGGAAGGGGTTGTAGGCGACACCCGGCTTCAGCGCCACTTGCAGCGCGGTCGCACGCGCCAACTGGTTCGACTTGCCCTCGACGAAGTTGTCGAAGGTGTAGCGCGGATCCAGCTTGCTGTCGAAACGTGCGGCCGGCGCCGCCGCGACACGCTCGGGCGCGGCTTCCGGCGCGCGCGCCTCATTCTCGCCGGTGCCCAGCTCCAGGCGAACTTCCAGCACGCCGGGATCGAGCAGCGCCACCAGCTCGCGAATGCGCGCCAGGTAGAGCTTGCCGACCTTGTCCGCGACGAAACGGTTGGGTGCCAGCAGCACCAGTTCGCCCGAGCGCGAACGCGATTGCAGCGGCTTGAGCCACGTCTGCACGTCCTCAGGAGACAACTCCGCACCGAGGCGGTCGAGCGCCTTTTTCCAAGCCTTGTGCATGATGCCGATCGAATTCCTGCAGTCGCGCCCGTCCGCGCGCCAGAACCGGCAAGGATAGCCGTTCGCCAGGGTCGCCGACTGCCGGCCGTCGGTTCTCAGCTGCACCCCGAATCGTCGCGCACATGCGCCAGGTAGCCCTGCAGGCTGACCCCCGGCGCGTCGGGGATCGCTACTGGAAGTGTGTCCAGCGCGGCGAAACGGTCGATGCGAAAACTGCGGTAGTCCCCGCGCAGCTCGCACCAGGCGCCAAGGGTCCACACCCTGCCCCAGTAAAACAGCCCGAGCGGCCAGAGCACACGCCGGGTGCTGCGCTCCTGCAAGTCCACATACTCGGCGCTCAGCTTGCGCCGCTCCTTCATGCCGCGGCGCGCCGCGGCCAGCGCCCGCCGCGTGCCCGGATGGTGGCTGAAGGCCAGCACCTCGATGCCGTCGGCCTTGAGGCCCGGCCGCAGCCGTTGCGGCAGCACCGCGTCGATCTTGCTCAGCACGCGATCCGCGGCATGCCGCAAATCGTCGTCGGCATAGGCCGAGACCCAGGCGGCGCCGAGCGCGAGCGCTTCCAGCTCGTCGCGCTCGAACATCAACGGCGGCACCTGGTAGCCGGCGCGCAGTGAGTAGCCGACTCCGGCGGCGCCCTCGATCGGCGTGCCCTGCGCCGCGAGGTCGGCGATGTCGCGATAGACCGTGCGCTCGGAGACGCCCAGGCGCTCGCCCAGCTGGCGCGCGGTGCGCACCCGTCCGCGCCCGAGTTCGAGCAGCAACTGGAACAGGCGATCGCCGCGACGCATCAGCGACGCCTCCGCGAGCCCGGGTGCAGCTCCCCATAGCGCTGTTTGCGCTCGGCGGTGTACTGCCACCAGGGCGCGGGGGGATCCCCAGCCGCCAATCGGGTCAGCGCGATGAACACATCGAGCACGCAAGGATCCTGCCGCGCTCCTGTCAGGGTCTCGAGCTGGCGGAACATCACCAACGGGTCGCGTCCGTACAGGTCCAGCGGGTGCTGGATGCCGAGCAGGCGCAAGTCGCCCGCGGTCTCCAGGCCGACGTTCGGCAGATCTTCCAGGCGCTCCGCGATGCGGCCGTGCTTGCCGGGGACACCGATTGGGCGATTGCTGACGCGCATGCTCGAAGACCCGACAGTGACGACCCTGCCAGTAGACGCGCAAGTCGCTGGCGGCACGAGTGCCGCTCGCCATCTTCCTGTCAGCAGATTGTCAGCAGTCGATCCAGTTGCTGGTCCGGCGCAGCCTCACAGCGCCGCGATCATCGCGTCGAGCTTGCCCGCATCGGCCGCGAACAGGCGGATGCCCTCGGCCAGCTTCTCGGTGGCCATCGCATCCTCGTTCAACGCATAGCGGAAGCGCGCCTCGTCGAAGCTGAGTGCCGGAATATCCGCGGACTGCGCAGCCGCAACGTCGAGCTGTCGCCGCAGCGGCTCGCCGCTCTGCTGCAATGCGGAGAGCAGCTCCGGGCTGATCGTCAGCAAATCGCAGCCAGCGAGCGCGGTGATCTGGCCGACGTTGCGGAAGCTCGCGCCCATCACCTCGGTAGCGATGCCATGGCGCTTGTAGTAGTTCCAGATCGCGCTGACCGAGCGCACGCCGGGATCGTTGACGCCGGCATTCGCGGCCTCGTCCCAGGCCGCGCCGGCGGCCTTGCGGTGCCAGTCGTAGATGCGCCCGACGAAGGGCGAGATCAGTTTCACGCCCGCCGCGCCGCAGGCGATCGCCTGGCAGTAGGCGAACAGCAGCGTCAGGTTGCAATGGATGCCCTCGCGCTCCAGCTCCGCCGCGGCCTGGATGCCTTCCCAGGTGGACGCGATCTTGATCAGCACCCGCTCGCGGCCGATACCGGCCGCCTCGTACAGCGCGATCAGGCGCCGCGCCCGCACCAACGTGGCCTCGCGCGCGAACGACAGCCGCGCATCCACCTCGGTGCTCACCCGCCCCGGCACCACCTTCAGGATCTCCAGGCCAAAGCGCACCAGCACCCGGTCCACGATCTGGTGCGGCGCCAGCCCGCGGTGCGCCGCCACGGTCTCCGCCAGCAGCGGCGCGTACTCCGGCTGCTGCACCGCCTTCAGGATGAGTGAGGGATTGGTCGTCGCATCCCTCGGCGCGAACTGCGCCAGTTGGCGGAAGTTGCCGGTGTCGGCGACCACGATGGTGTGCTGCTTGAGCTGAGAGAGCTGGTCCCGGGGTGGGGGCGCGGGATGGCGGGGGGTGCGGGGCGCGCGGGGGGGGGGGTGGGGGTGGGGGGGGGGGGGGGGGGGGTGGGGGGCGGAGGCCCGGGGGTGTCGGCGCCGCGCGCGGGGGGGGGGCGGCCCCGGCGCCCTCTGGCAACAGCGCGAGGGCGAAGGAGTACCGCGAACCGCTTGTGCTGCCCACAACCCACAACCCAGAACCCACAACTCGCTTCAACGAGCCGCCGCTCCAACCCGCCCTGCCTATACTCGCCGCACACCACCCGATAGCGAGACCAGGGGCCATGAGCGAACGCGATGTGATGCAGTACGACGTGGTGATCGTCGGCGCCGGCCCGTCGGGTCTGGCGTGCGCGATCCGGCTGAAGCAGCTCAAGCCCGAGTTGTCGGTGTGCGTGATCGAGAAGGCCTCGGTGGTCGGCGCGCAGATCCTCTCTGGGGCGGTGATCGAGCCGCAGCCGCTGGACGAATTGCTGCCGGGCTGGCGCGACAATCCGCCGCCGGTGTGCGTGCCGGCCAAGCGCGACGATTTCCGTTTCCTGACGAAGACCCGCGCGTGGTCGATGCCGACCCCGCCGCAGATGCACAACCACGGCAATTTCATCGTCTCGCTGTCGGCGATGTGCGCGTGGATGGCGCCGCAGGCCGAAGCGCTGGGTGTCGAGATCTTCCCCGGCTTCGCCGCCGCCGAGACCCTGGTCGACGATGGTGGCAAGGTGATCGGGGTGCGCATCGGCGACATGGGCATCGCCAAGGACGGCACGCACAAGGACAGCTACACCCAGGGCATCGACATCCATGCCGGTGTCACCATCCTCGCCGAGGGCGCGCGCGGGCACCTGACCAAGCAGCTGATCAAGCGCTTCGAGCTGGACGCGAACTCGGACCCGCAGACCTATTCGATCGGCATCAAGGAACTGTGGCAGGTTCGCCCCGGCGCCGCCGAGCCCGGACTGATCATGCACACCATCGGCTGGCCGATGGACAACGCGACCTATGGCGGCAGCTTCCTGTACCACCTGGACCAGGACCGCATCGCCCTCGGCGTCGTGGTCGGGCTCGATTACAAGGACCCGCTGTTCCAGCCCTACGAAGCATTCCAGCAGTGGAAGCACCACCCGTACATCCGCCGGATGCTGGAGGGGGGATCGATCATGTCGGCCGGTGCGCGCGCGATCGTCACCGGCGGCTACCAGTCGTTGCCGAAGGTGGAGATGCCGGGTGCGATGCTGGTCGGCGACACTGCCGGCCTGCTCAATGTGCCGAAAATCAAGGGCACCCACCAGGCCTTGCGCAGCGGCATGCTCGCCGCCGAACACTACGCGCAGAACGGGCGCGCCGAGGGTTGGGACTCCAAGCTGCGCGGATCGGCGGTGATGGACGAGTTGCGCCGCGTGCGCAACGTCAAGCCCGGCTTCAAGAAGGGATTGTGGGTGGGCCTGGCGAATGCCGGCATCGAGACGGTGCTCGGCGGCGCCAGCCCGTGGACCCTGCGCAACAAGCCCGATTACGCGCAGATCAAGCGGGTGGACGACTATCCCGCGCCGGACCGCGGCTGGGGCGACCGCACCCTTGCCCCGCGCGACCGCCTGCAGGGCGTCTACTACGCTTCCACGGCGCACGAGGAAGACCAGCCGGTGCACCTCAAGGTGGCCGACACCGCGATCTGCATCGACCAGTGCGCGCAGGAATACCAGAACCCCTGCACCCGCTTCTGCCCCGCCGGCGTCTACGAGATGGTCCAGGACGACGCCGGCAAGCGCCTGCAGATCAACAGCGCCAACTGCGTGCACTGCAAGACCTGCGACATCAAGGACCCCTACCAGATCATCAACTGGGTCACGCCGGAGGGCGGGTCGGGGCCGAATTACCAGAATCTTTGAAGACGGTTGTGGGTTCTGACGGCCGGTTGTGGGTTGTGGGTTCTGGGTTGTGGGCAGCGAGGGATGGCAAGCCCGTCGTCTGCGCAATTTGGTGCCACGCAATCGCCCGGGGCGATGTACCGCCAACTCCTTGTGCTGCCCACAACCCAGAACCCACAACCCAGAACCCTACCTCTGGCAGCGCCCACACCAGAAGCTCGACCGCTGCCCGATGACCGCGGCGCGCACCGGCGCGCCGCAGGTCTTGCACGGCTCGCCAGCGCGGCCGTAGACCAGCAGTTCCTGTTCGAAGTAGCCGGGCTCACCGTCCGGGCGCAGGAAGTCGCGCAGGGTGGTGCCGCCGCGTTCGATGGCGTGGGCGAGGATCGTCTTGATTGCCTGCGCGAGGGCTTCGTAGCGCGCCAGAGACACGCGGCCGGCGGCGCGGCGCGGGTCGATGCCGGCGCGGAACAGCGCTTCGGCGGCGTAGATGTTACCCACGCCGACGACGATCGCCTGGTCCATCAGGAAGTGCTTGACCGGCCCGCTGCGGCCATGCGCGCGGGCGTGCAGGTAGCCGCCGTCGAATCCGCCATCGAAGGGTTCGGGCCCGAGGCCAGCCAGCAGCGGATGCACCTCGCCTGCCGGTTGCCACAGCAGGCAGCCGAAGCGCCTGGGGTCGTTGTAGCGCAGCAGCCGGCCGTCATCGAGCTCCAGGTCCCAGTGGTCGTGCGTGCGCAGCGGCACCTCGCCGTCGAGCACCCGCAGGCTGCCGCTCATGCCCAGGTGCACGATCGCGCTTCCGCGCGGATTGTCGATCAGCAGGTACTTGGCGCGCCGGCGCACGCGTGCCAGCGGCAGCCGGGCCAGTTCATCGCCCAGGCGCTCGTCGACCGGCCAGCGCAGCCGCCGCTCGCGCACCAGCAGCCGCCGCACCGTGCGGCCCACCAGATGCGGCTCGATCCCGCGGCGCGTGGTTTCGACTTCGGGTAGTTCGGGCATCGGGGAGCCGTGAAAAGTGAAAAGTGAAAAGTGAAAAGTGAAATGGAGGAGCGGCTACCGACTCTGCGGCAACTCAGTCAGTCATGAAATCGCCCCAGGTTCCGGGGCCTGACTTTTCACCTTTCACTTTTCACTTTTCACCGCTTCACCTCGCCGTCGCCAGACTCCGCGCATCCTCGCGCCAGCGCGGGGTGGCGCGGATGGTGGGCAGCACATCCTCGGCGCGTTCCACGAGGGTCCACATGGCGCGATGTTCGGGGTTCATGAAGCGCTCGTCGATGCTGCGGTCCAGCAGGCGTACCACGTCGTCGTAGAAACCACGGGTGTTGAGCAGGATGATCGGGCCGAAGTACAGGCCCAGGCGCTTCAGGGTGATCGCCTCGAACAGCTCCTCCAGGGTGCCGCAGCCGCCGGGCAGCGCGACCACCGCGTCGCTGCCGGTGAGCAGCTTGTGCTTGCGTTCGCGCATGTCCTCGACCAGTTCCAGCCGGGTCAGTCCCGGATGGCCCCATTCGAGGTCCGCCATGAAACGCGGCAGGATGCCGATGACTTCGCCGCCGGCGGCCAGCGCGCCATCGGCCACTGCGCCCATCGATCCCATGCTGCCGCCGCCATAGACCACGCTGCAGCCGCCGCTGGCGAGGGCGCGACCGAGGGTCTCGGCCTCCGCGCGGTAGACCGGGTCCGCCGCCTGGCTGGATGCGCAATAGACACAGACGCGCAGCCCGCCAGATGCGCTCACTTGTCCCCCGCCTTGCCCGCTTCCGCGCGCGCGAGGGCGGCCTTGTACTTTGCGAAGTCCCGGTCGTAATCGGCCTTGGCGGTGATCTTCTCGGCTTCCTTCTTCACCAGGAAGGCCTTCTGCCGGTCGATCTCGACGCGCTCGCTGGAGATCATCTGCTTGAGGGCATCGCTGACTGGACGACCAGCGCGCTCCATCTCCGCGGCCTGCGCCACCAGTTTGCCGAGGCTCTGCTCGCGCGAATTGATTTCGATGCGGCGCGCGTCGATGGTCTGCGCCAACAGGTCCATACGCTGGTTGTAGGCGCGCGTCAGATCCTCCTCGCTGGCGTAGGAATTCAGCAGCGCCTCGTCGGCCTTGCGCTGACGCTCGGCCTCCGCTGCCCTGTCCGCTTCGGCCTTCTCGGCTGCCCTGATCGCCGCCAGTTCCTCCGGCGTCATGGCACGGTCCACCCGTTCGACCGACACGCCCTGGTCGCTCAGACGCTCGCGCGCGTACTCCTTGGCCTCAGGTGGGATCGAGTCGCTGTAATGGATGTTGCCGTCCTTGTCGGTCCACTTGTAAAGCTTGCTTCCCTGCGCTGCCACCGGCGCTATCAGGATGGCGAGAACGGCAACCGTCAAGATGCGTACGAGCATGAATCTCCCTCCGCGAAAACCGCAGTGATGCACCGCATTGTAGGCGCCCCAGCCTCGCACAGGCTGAATCGATGTGCAAAAGCGAGGGTTGTGAGTTGTGGGTTCTGGGTTTTGGGCAGCAGGGTCAACGGCGTAGAGCACGGTCTTGCGCGCCGTTGCCGCCCACAACCCACAACCCACAACCCACAACCCACAACCCACAACCCTCCCCTTCAATCCAGCAACGCCAGCCAATCCTCCGGCGCCAGCATCGCCGCCAGCGACTGGCCGGACTCGTCGAACAGCGCATCGGCTAGCTCGCGCTTGCGGGCTTGCAGGGCGAGGATGCGCTCCTCGATGGTGTCGCCGGCGATCAGGCGGTAGACGAACACCGGTTTGTCCTGGCCAATGCGATGCGCGCGGTCGGTGGCCTGGGATTCGACCGCGGGATTCCACCAGGGGTCGTAGTGGATCACGGTGTCGGCGCGGGTCAGGTTGAGGCCGAAGCCGCCGGCGCGCAGGCTGATCAGGAACACCGGCACTTCGCCGCGCTGGAAGCGCTGCACCGGGGCGGCGCGGTCCTCGGTCTGGCCGGTCAGCTTGACGTAGCGGATGCGCTCGTGCGCGAGTTCGGCCTCGATCAGCTCCAGCATGCTGGTGAACTGGCTGAACACCAGGATGCGCCGGCCCGCCGCGATCAGTTCGTGCAGCATGTCCATCAGGTCGTCGAGCTTGGCCGAGTTGACCGCCTTGCCGCGCTCGGGTGCGATCAGCCGCGGGTCGCAGCAGACCTGGCGCAGGCGCATCAGGCCTTCGAGCACGCGCATGCGGTTGCGCTCGAAACTCTGCGTGGCGATGTAGCCGCGGATCTCCTCGGCATAGCTCGCGCGCAGGGTGTCGTAGAGATCGCGCTGGCGGCCTTCCAGCGGGATGGTGCGGGTGACCTCGGTCTTCTGCGGCAGGTCGGCGACCACCTGGTCCTTGGTGCGCCGCAGCAGGAAAGGCCGGATGCGCCGGCGCAGGCGCTCGCGCACATCGCGGTCGCGGCCCTTTTCGATCGGCTTGCGGAAATGCCGGGTGAAGTCGGCCTTCGACCCGAGCAGGCCCGGCAGCAGGAAGTCGAACTGGGCCCAGAGTTCGCCCAGATGATTCTCCAGCGGCGTGCCGGTCAGGCACACGCGCTGGCGTGCCTCCAGCTTGCGCGCCGCGCGCGCAGCGAGCGTCGCGGGGTTCTTCACCATCTGCGATTCGTCCAGCACCACCACATGCCAGGGCTGCGCCACCAGCGTGTCCAGGTCGCGCGCGAGCACCGGGTAGGTGGTCAGCACGAGGTCGGCGCCAGCGATGCCGCGGCGGCGCTTGCCGCGCTCCGGCCCTGCGTGCACCAGCTGGGTCAGGCCCGGGGCAAAGCGTGCCGCCTCGGCCGCCCAGTTCGGCAGCACGCTCTTGGGACACACGACCAGCGAGGGCCGGTCCATGCGCCCCGCTTCCTTCTCGCCGACCAGCCAAGCGAGCACCTGCAGCGTCTTGCCCAGGCCCATGTCGTCGGCGAGGATGCCGGAGAGCCCCGATTCGCCGAGGAAGCGCAGCCAGGACAGGCCTTCCACCTAGTAGGGGCGCAGCGAAGCGCGGACGCCCTCCGGTACCGGGGTGGCCGGCATGCCGGCATAGCGCGCCAGCTTTTCTGCGAGTTCGCGCACCGCGCCGCCGCCGGGCCAGAGCTTGCGTCCGCTGCCGAGCTCGTTTTCCAGTTCCACCAGAGCCGCGGCGCGTGCGCGCGGCAACTGCAACCGGCGCTGGTCGGCGCCGCCGCTCTCGCTCAGCTCGTTCAGGGTATCGAGGATGAAGCGCAGGCGCCCGGCGGCGATCGGCAGGCGCCGCTCACCCGGCAGGGTCAGCGCGACGATCGCATCGGAAGCCGTCGGCAGATCGTTGAAGCGCCCTTCGCGCAGGCCTTCGCGCAGCACCGGCAGCAGGTTGATGCGCTCGCCGTCCACCTCGATGCCCAGTTCCAGCGTCAGCGCGCCCGCCAGCGAGTCGGCCTCGACCTCGCCGTAGAAACGGTACTCGGCGTCGATCAGCTTGAGCGGGAAGCGCGGGCCGTACTCCAGCCGCCAGCCCTCGCTGCGCAGCTTCGGCAACATCACATAGCAGAACTCGTTGAGCGCCTGCGGATCGCCGTCGGGGTTGATCACCCAGTCGCTCTGCTGCAGCCCCGGATGGTCGATCAGCGCATGCCGGTTGGAAATCAGGCCAAGCTGCTTCAGACGCGTGGCGAGTTCGCGCTCGCGGCCACGGTCGCGTGGATACACGCGCACCTGCTCGCCATCGTAGAGGCTGAGTTCCTCGGTCGGATCGCCCTCGCCCACGCGCGCCGGCCCATAGCGGAAGGACAGCCGGGCGAAGGCGATCAGGCGCGCGGTGCGGCGCCCGCGCGATTCGTGTGCGCCGGCGCTCTGGTGCAAGGTGAGGATCGGGATCGGCGCCGCGACCGGGGGGTGTTCCACCGCAAACTCGCGCGGCAGCGGAAAGTCCTCGGGCAGCCGCGAGCGGTAGCGCGCGAGGAAATCGCCGACCGCGCCGGCGGTCAGCGGCGGCAGCGCGATCAGTTCGGCGACCAGAGCCGGATCCAGGTCCACCTCGAGCACGCCGATCTGGCGCGCCAGCGGATCGACATAGATCCATCCCGACCCGAGGCGCACGCATTCGCCACCGCCGGCGCCGATCGCCAGCCGCTGGCAGCCGCGCCCATCGATCACCCAGGACCAATGCGGTACGCGCGGCGCGCCGGGCGCCACCAGCAGGCCCGGCCGCTGCCAGGCGCAGCTGCCCTCGGCGGCCACCGCCAGCACCTGCTCGAACACCCCGGCGCCGGGCAGCCACCAATGCTCGCCTTCGAACCAGGCCAGTCTGGCGCGCTCGGCGCCGGCCAGCAGCGTGCCCGAGGAGGGCGACAATGCCAGCCGCCACTCGGGCTTCAGTTGCCCCGGCGCCAGCGACTCGAAGCGCCAGCCGCCGCCGCTCGCCGCGGCGATCCAGCGGCCCAGGCGCAGCCCGAGGGCGCGCTGGGCACCCAGGCTCGCCGCCAGCCAGCCGATGCGGCCCTCCTGCGGCTGCACCGGATTGACGCGCGGCCCTGGCGCAAGTGTCGCCGCCGCGCTGGCTGTCCGCTGTCGTGCAGCAACAACGCTACGGCGTGCTTGCACCCGACCTGCACCGGGCAGCTGCAGTGCGATTCGATCCGCCACTGCTCGTCGCGCGGCCATGCCCGCACATGCACCCGGTAAGGCGTGCGCCGCGAGCCGCGGACCTCACCGACGAGGACCCGTTCGGCGCCGATCTCGCGCTGGTCGAACCACAGCACGCGACCCTCGCGGGCGTAGCGCTGTCCGCGCCGCAGGTCGACCTCGGCAAAGCTTGCGCGCAACTGATCGAGGCCAGGCCGCCACATGTCCGTCGAACGCGCTCCGCGAAAGGCAAACCACGGAGCTTAGCATCCGCCGGGCCCCTGGGATTCAGCCTGAGTGGCGCAAGCTGACCGAGGTTTGCACGCCGAGCCCGCCCCCTCGGTTGCCGGACTTTCTTAACGGCATGCTGAGGAATGCATCGCAAACCGCGATTCTGCAAGGGATATGCTGTGTGGTATTCTGAAAGGGCTGCGCGGTGGACGCGTCAGCCGGGAATGCCGGGGACCGGCACCCGGACGTTGCTGGGCCGGCATCGCCGGGCGTGCCGTCGGGCTGCGCGGCTCGTGATCGATCCGTCCACGGTGCACGAATGGCCGTGTGGCACCTACACTGTGGTCCGATTGCACGGACCGAGGGTGATGCAGATGAACAGATTCCTCGCTTTCCTGGCTGCCTTGCTGCTCGCGACGCCCTTGCTGGCCAAGGGGGACGCATCCGCGCGCGCGCCCCTGGCGCCGCCGAGCCTGTCGGTCATCACTGGCACCCCATTGACCATCAACGTCGCCTCCGACAACTCCTACCAGATCTTCAACAGCAACGTCGGCAGCGCCGGCCAGATCTATCCCAGCAGCCAGACCACCACCGCCGACATGGGCTGGTTCGTCGACATCAACGGCACCCTGTACGCTCCGAACTTCGGCGAGCACGGCACCACCGCCACCAGCGGTCTGGGCGCCTACATTCCTTTCGGCGAAACCTCGATGACGGCGGTGACCGGTTCCGGCACGTCGGCGTCACCATTCGCCGTGACGGTCAGCGTCAACCTGGGCGACAGCGGTTTCCGCGCCACCAAGACCACCACCTACGTCAACGGCAATGGCTATTTCACCGAACGCTTCCGCCTGGTCAACGTCGGCGGCGCCACTGCGCAGGTGTCGATCTTCCTCGGCAGCGACATCTACCTGGCGAACAGCGATTCGGGCCGGCCGTTCCTGGAGCCGACGTCTCGCAGTCCAGGTGGACGCACCTGCGCCGGTGTGACGCCGGAGTACACCATCCTGCATATCCCGTTGACCCCGGCGCAGCGCTACACCGGTGCCTTCTACTCCAACGTTTGGTCGCAGATCGGAGCCGGATCCCTCAACAACCAGATCGACGGCAGCCCCTGTATCGACAATGGTGCGGCATTGCAGTGGTCGAAGCAGGTCACGCCGCTGGGCAGTTTCACCGTGCTCGCCGCGACTTCCTTTGGCGACGTTCCCGACATCACCCAATTCAACATCACGGACGTCAGTCCGGCGCAGGGCGTGATCGGCACGACGGTGGATGTCACCATTTCCGGATACGGCTTCCTGCCGGCCACCACCTTCGATTTCGGCTCGGGAATCACCGTCAGCAATGTCCAGCTGATCAACTCGACCACCGTGACGGCGCGCCTGGAAATTGCCGCCGACGCGATGCTGGGCTTCCGCGACGTCATCGCCACCCAGGTGCCCGGGGGCATCGTTGCCACCCTGATCGACGGTTTCGTGGTGGTCGAGCCACCGATCTGGAACTACAGCATCAACGGATTCAATACGGTCAATCAGCAGGCCGTGGCTTGCGTGCGCTCCAAGTTCCCGTTCGATCCCACCAGCAACGCCGAGGGCTGGGCACCGAGTGAGGGCGAGTGGTTCACCGCGAATACGGTCAATCCGCTGATCCCGCTGCCGCCCACGGGTCTGGCGCGCGCGATCCTCGACTGCTACCTCAGTCCCTTCGTCTGGAATGCGGAAATCGGTTACCTGCACGACCGATACTGCTGGCTGGATCCGGCTCCCTGGTACCAGGGCGACTATCCGGAAGTGCGTGTCGCGCAGCTGAAACTGTATGACGCGGTGAACAGCGTCTGCATGGGTCCGCAGCCCGGCTGGCCGATCTACGAGTCGGAAGTGCCGATGACCCGCACGCTGTTCTTCCGCCAGGCGCTGCCGCGCAACGGCTTCGAAGAGCCCTGAGCGTTCGACGCGGAGGCACGGAGGACGTGGAGGAACGCTGACAAGGCGTCTCGGGTGCTTTTGTCCCTGCGCTTGGCGTCTCCGGGTTGATCAGGGCTGTCACCCGGTGTTCTGCAAGCCGCGGGCGATGCCGTTGACGGTGGACACCAGGGCCTGGAACAGCGAGTCGTCCTGGCGCTCGCCGCGGCGCCAGCGGCGCAGCAAGTCCACCTGGAGCACGCTGATCGGATCCACGTAGGGGTTGCGCAGGCGAATGGTGCGCTGCAGCCGGCGATCGTAGCCGAGCAACTCGCTCGCGCCCTTGAGCTTGAGGATGTACTCGGTGGTGCGCTGCCACTCGGCCTCGATCAGCGGCCAGTAGCGCGCGTGCAGCGGGCCGGCGAGCGCCGAGTACTGCGCGGCGATGCCGGCGTCGCCCTTGGCCAGCACCATCTCGACATCTTCCAGCAGCAGGCGGAAGAAGGGCCAGTCGCGTGCCATTTCGGCGATGCGCGCGTCGCCCTCCTCGCGGCAGGCGGCCTCCAGGCCGCTGCCCAGGCCATACCAGCCAGGCAGGCCATGGCGGCTCTGCGACCAGGCGAACACCCACGGGATCGCGCGCAATTGCTCGATGCGGAACACATCGCCCTTGCGCAGCGAGGGGCGCGAACCGATCTTCATGCGCTCGATCACATCGATCGGCGTGGCCGCGCGGAAATACTCGGCGAAAGCCTGGTCGCCATAGACCAGGTCGCGATAGCTGTCGCGGCTGATGCCGGCGATGCGCGCCATGCACGCGCGCCAGGCGCCCTCGCGCGGGTCGGGCGGCAGCGGGTTCAGGGTGGCGTGCAGCAAGCCGCTGAAGGCCTGCTCGATGTTGCGCAGCGCGATCGCGCGAATCGCGTACTTGCGGTGGATCACCTCGCCCTGCTCGGTCAGTCGCAGGTGCCCGTTGACGCTGCCATGCGGCGCGGCCATCACCGCGCGCTCGGTGCGTCCGCCGCCGCGGCTGGCGGTGCCGCCGCGGCCGTGGAAGAAGGACAGATCGATGCCTGCTGCGTGGGCGATCGCCGACAGCTCCGCCTGCGCCTCCTGCAGCGCATAGCGCGAGGCGGCGATGCCACCATCCTTGTTGCTGTCGGAGTAGCCGAGCATCACCACCTGGCGGTCGCCACGCGCGCGCAGGTGCTCGCGGTAGACCGGGTCGGCCAGCAGTTCGGTCAGGATGCGCGGCGCCGCGGCGAGGTCGGCGACGGTCTCGAACAGCGGCGCGACATCCAGCGGAATCGCTCCGCGCGCGCCGGCGATGCGCGCCAGGGCAAGCACCGCGAGCACATCGTCGGCGCTCTCGCTCATGCTGACGATGAACACGCCGATGGCCGCCGCGCCGTAGCGCGCGCGACTCTGTTCCAGCGCGCGGAACACCTCCAGCACGCTGCGGGTGGACTCGCCGGCGCCGGGCAAGGGCACTTCGCTGCCGCCGATGGCGGCGTGCAGCAGCGCGCGGCGTTCCTCCGCGCTGCGCTGCGCCCACGGCGCGCCGCCGGTGCAGTCGCCGAGCGCCGCGCGGTGCACCTCGGCGTGCTGGCGCACGTCCAGCGCGGCGAGGTGGAAGCCAAAGGTGCGCACGCGCGCCAGGAAGCGCTCGAAGGGATACAGGCCCGCATGCCGCCCGCCATTGCGCAGCAGCGACAGGCGCACCAGGTCGAGGTCCGACAGGAATTCCTGCGGGTCCGCGTAGGCGCCGTCGCGGTCCTCCAGGGTGGCGCCCAGGCGCGCCGCGACCAGGGTCAGCAGGCAGCGGTAGCTCATGTCGCGATGCCGGCGCGGAATTCCGGACCACGCGCGGCGCATGCGCCGGCTGTACTCGGCCACCCGCTGCACCACCGCCGGGTCGATCGCCACCCGCGAGGCCGACTGGCTGAGGATCAGCGCCAGCTCCTTCAGCTCGGCGAGGTAGCGCGCGAACAGCACGCGCCGGTGCGCCGCGAGCGCCTCGCGGATGGTGTCGGCGCCGACATTCGGGTTGCCGTCCATGTCGCCGCCGACCCAGGTACCGAAGCGCAGCAGCGGGCGCCGCTGCAGGCCATTCGCCAGTTCGGGGTAGGTCGCCGCGATACAGCGTTCGAACTCGGCGTAGCAGGCCGGCACCGCGCGGAACAGCACGTCGGAGAGGTAGAACAGCACATGCTCGCGCTCCTCCTCGACGCTCGGACGAACCGGGGAGTACTCGGCGGTCTGCCAGGCGCCGGTGATGTGCATGCGCATCTGTGCCAGCCGCGCGCGGTCCTCATCCGGGGTGCGGCTGGTGTCCAGGCGCTCGATCAGCGCGCGTGCGATGCGCTGCTCCTTCTCCAGCATGGTGCGCCGCGTCGCCTCGGTCGGGTGCGCGGTGAACACTGGCTCCAGCGTCAGCTTCGCCAGCGCTTCGCGCACTGCGTCCGCGGGCACGCCCGCCTCGCGCAGCCGCTGCAATCCGTCCATCACGCCGCCCGGCTGCGGGCCGGCATCGGCCAGCTGGTGCTCGCGGCGGCGGCGGATGCGGTGCACCTGCTCGGCCAGGTTGACCAGCTGGAAATAGCTGGAGAAGGCGCGCACCAGGTCGGTGGCGCGCTCCACCGGCAGATCGCCGAGCAATGCAGACAGCTCCGCCAGCCGCGCCGGCTCGCCCTCGCGCCGCAGGATGGCGCAGCGCCGCACCTGTTCCAGCAACTGGAAGAAACTCGACCCCAACTGGTCCGACAGCATCTCGCCGACCAGCCGGCCGAGCAGGCTGACGTCCTCGCGCAGCGGTTGGTCCTGGGGTTCGAAGACGACGGAACGGGCCATGCGGGAGGTGCCTGGAAAAAGGGAAGGGGAAGCCGGAACGCGGGAGTACCCCGGTTGCCTTCTTCCATCCCAGTGTAGGCGAGTTCCAGGCTTCTGGTGCACTGCACCATGGGGCGCGCATACGAATGCAGCGCGGGGTGCGGCCGATGCCGCGGCGATCAACCGGCCTGGGCGCGGTGGACGCAGACGGCGCCCAGCAGGAGCAGAAGGATCGAGGCGACATCGAATGCGGCCACCCGCAGCAGCCCGGGCGGCAATCCGCCAAGGCCGAGCAGCAGGAAACCCGCGTCGCTGGCGAGCGTCAACGCAATCGCCGGCCGGCGCAGCGCGGGAGCGCGGATGGCCCACAGCAGCAGGCCCGCATCCAGCGCGAACATCAACGCCCGGTGGCGCAGCAGCAACTCGCCGGTGGCATTCAGCGGCGCCAGCCCGTAGAGCGATTGCAATTCCGCACCGCCGAGCAGGCCCGGTAGCGGCAGCAGGTGGATCAGCGCGGAAAGCGCCAGCGCGATGGCGAGGATGCGCCCGCTCATGCCGCCGGCAGCGATTGGCGCAGCCCGAGGTACTGCAGCCCGGCGAACAGCGCGACCGCGGCCGCCTGGGCGAGCAGCAAGGCCAGGCCCAGCGAGGTCGGTGCGAGCCAGCTGGAGTAGCCGAGCACGACGCTGCCGGCCGCCCACAGGCCATTGCCCAGTGCGATCGCGAAGATCGCCATGCGGCGCAGGTAGGGCCGCGAGCCGAGCCAGAACACCAGCGCCCCATAGCCAATGCAAAACAATCCGGTGCCCAGCAGCGCCGTGCGTGGCGCTCCCAGAGCACCGGCCGCGGCGCCCAGGCCCAGGCAGACCAGCAGACCGACAGCGACGCTGGCCACGCCATCCAGGCGCAGTGCGAAACGGAGCAGGGGAGCGGGGGTCATGGCGATTCTCCTCAAACGATGGTGACGCCATTCCAGGGCAGCCGCCGAGGTGCGTCGATTACCTCCGAGGTAATGCCCGCGGCGCACGTGCTTCCGTAGCATGGGCGCATGGACACCACCCCACCGCCGGGCACCCTTCTGCGCGACTGGCGCCAGCGTCGCCGGCTGAGCCAGCTCGACCTGGCGCTTGACGCCGAGATCTCGACGCGCCACCTGAGCTTCATCGAGACCGGCCGCTCGCGGCCCAGCCGCGGCCTGCTGCTGCACCTGGCGGAGCTGCTGCAGCTGCCGTTGCGCGAACGCAACCGCCTGCTGCTCGCGGCGGGATTCGCCCCGCACTACGACGAGCGCGCGCTCACCGCCACGCCGCTGGCGCCGGCGCTGCAGGCGCTCGAACGCCTGCTGCAGGCGCACGAGCCCTATCCCGCGCTGGTCGTGGACCGCCACTGGAACCTGGTGCGCGGCAACCGCATGGCCGGGCTGTTCCTCGCGGGCGTGGCGGCGCCATTGCGCGCCGCGCCCTGCAACGTGCTGCGCGTCACCCTGCACCCGCAAGGCCTGGCGCCGCTGATCGTCAACCTCGGGGAATGGCGCCGCCATCTGCTCGCGCGGCTGCGCGCGCAGGTCGCCGCCAGCGGGGATGCGACGCTCGCAGAACTGCTGCAGGAGCTGGCGGCCATGCCGGTACTGCCCGGCGAGGACCAGCCGGGCGGTTACACCTCGCCGGCACCCGATGTGCTCACGCTGTTCCGCTTGCGCAGCCCGCTCGGCGAGCTGGCGCTGTTCAGCACCATCACGGTGTTCGGCACCCCGGTCGACATCACCCTGGCGGAACTCGCGCTGGAGAGCTTCTACCCGGCCGACGCGGACACCGCAGCGCGCCTGCGACGGCTTGCCGAGGAGACCGGGTAGGGGCTCAGGCCGCCTTGCGCGTCTCCAGCGCGGCGAACTGGCGCTTCAGCTCGAAGGCCGGGTCGGTGACGATCTGCTCCAGCGTGGCGACGCGCTCGCGCAGGGACGCGACTTCGCGGCGCAGCAAATCGTCTGCCGGCGGCTGCGCCTGTCGGCGCTCGTTGAACTTGAGCCAGCGCGAGACGAGTCCGGCAGACGGTCGATGATCAGCACGATAGCGACCACCATCTCGAAGACACCCATTGCGCGGCTCCTTTGTCGGTTGCACGGAACGCCATCGTACAGGCAGGGCAGGGTGGCGACCCCTGTGGGAAGTCACCCTGATCGACCTTCGATGCGCACGCCGTAGTATCCGCGCCAACCAACTTGCGAACGCAGCCATGTCCGAACCGCAGAAGCCCCGCCTCGGCGCGATGTCCGCGCTGATCTTTTCCTCGCGCTGGCTGCAGCTGCCGCTGTACCTCGGCCTGATCGTCGCCCAGGGCATCTATGTGGTGCACTTCCTGCGCGAGCTGTGGCATCTGCTCGGCGCCACCTTCGGCTTCGGCCATGGGTTGCCGGCCGATGCCCTGCATTCGGCGGAAACCGTGATCATGCTGACGGTGCTGGGGCTGATCGACGTGGTGATGATCTCCAACCTGCTGGTGATGGTGATCGTCGGCGGTTACGAGACCTTCGTGTCGCGCCTGCGCCTGGAGGGCCATCCGGACCAGCCCGAGTGGCTGTCGCACGTCAACGCCGCGGTGCTCAAGGTCAAGCTCGCCACCGCGATCATCGGCATCAGCTCGATCCACCTGCTGAAGACCTTCATCGAAGCCGGCGCCCTCGGCCAGCCCGGCGCCAACGTCACCCGCGACGCGGTGATCTGGCAGACCGTGATCCACCTCGCCTTCGTCGTCTCCGCCCTGGCGATCGCGTGGATCGACCGGATCATGTCGAAGCCGGCCAGCGGGGGGATGGAGAGGTGAGAAGTCGGTGTTGGTGTGGGTTGTTGGTGTTGGTTTGAAGCCGCAAGCTCGCACTACTCCGGCCTGGATCCAGGGAAGTGAGGAAGCGGTTGGTGTAGGTTGCAGGTGCTGGACTTGGCAGTTTGGCCTGAACTTGCGGGCCTTGCTCTTGCCAACACCAACACCCCACACCAATACCAGCAATCAACACCAACACCAACAACCCACACCAACACCAGCATCAAAGGGGGTCCAGAGCATGGCGCCGACGACAACGCTCACCAGGGCGCAAGGAACCGCCCTCGCCGCCTCCGTGCTCGCCGCGCTGGTGTGGTCCGGGATCGGGCCCACCGACCGGCTCACGTGGATCATGGAGGTGATCTGGGTGGTGATCGGCCTGCCGCTACTGATGCTCACCTGGCGGCGCTTTCCGTTGACGCGCCTGCTGTATGTGCTGATCGCGCTGCACTGCCTGCTGCTGATCGTTGGCGGGCACTACACCTACGCGCAGGTGCCGCTCGGGTTCTGGGTGCAGGACTGGCTGGATCTCTCGCGCAACCACTACGACCGCCTTGGCCATTTCACCCAGGGCTTCGTGCCGGCGATCCTGGCGCGCGAGCTGCTGCTGCGCCTGACGCCGCTGCAGCGCGGCGGCTGGCTGTTCTACCTGGTGCTCGCCGCCGCACTGTCCTTCAGTGCCTTCTTCGAGCTGATCGAATGGTGGGCCGCGCTGATCTGGGGCGGCGCGGCGGATGCCTTCCTCGCCACCCAGGGCGATGTCTGGGACACCCAGTGGGACATGTTCCTGGCGCTGATCGGCGCTTTCCTCGCGCAGATCCTGCTCGCGCGCTGGCATGACCGGGAGTTGGGGTAGGTAGGGGCGGGTGTTGGTTGTTGGTGTTGGTGTTGGAAAGAGCGGCGTGGGGCGAGCGTATGGCTCTTGCTCCCGCCAACACCAACAACCCACACCAACACCGCTCCACCCCCCTGCAATCGATTTCAGCCCGCGAGCCGCTTCGCTCGCGCAATACTCCGTGCCATCGAATGCGGATGGACACGATGAGCGCGCACGCGGCAACCCTGTTGGTGATATTCGGTGCGACGGGCGATCTGGCGCAGCGCATGCTGCTGCCCTCGCTGTATGGATTGCATCGCGACGGCCTGTTGCCGCCGAAGCTGCGCATCCTGTGCACCGGGCGCAGCGTGTTGTCGGACGAGGCTTTCGCGCATACCGTGCGCGAATCGATCGAACGCCGGGTGGCCGCTGCCGAGCGCGATCCGGCGCAGGTGGACGCCTTGCTCGCGCGGGTGCGCTACCAGCCGGCCGGCGTCGATGATCCGGCCTCGCTGGCGACGCTGTGCGAGACCATCTGCGCCATGCGCGACGGCGACGTGGTGTTCCACCTCTCCACCGCGCCGCGCTTCTACGCGCCGATCTGCACCGCGCTCGGCCAGGCGGGCCTGGCCGGCCCGGGCACGCGAGTGATGATCGAGAAGCCGATCGGCCATGACCTTGCCAGCTCGGTCGAGATCAACGACGGCGTCGGCCGGATCTTCGCCGAGGAACGCATCTTCCGCGTCGACCACTACCTCGGCAAGGAAGGCGTGCAGAACCTGCTGGCGCTGCGCTTCGGCAATGCGCTGTTCGAGCCGCTGTGGAATGCGCGGCACATCGCCCAGGTGCAGATCACCGTGGGCGAAACCGTCGGCGTGGAAGGCCGCGGCGATTACTACGACCATTCCGGCGCGATGCGCGACATGCTGCAGAACCACCTGCTGCAGCTGCTGTGCCTGACCGCGATGGAGCCGCCGAGCCAGTTCGACCCGAGCGCGGTGCGCAACGAGAAGCTCAAGGTGCTGCGTTCGTTGCGACCGATCGATGCGAACGACGCCACCACCCACAGCGTGGCCGGCCAGTACACCGCCGGAGCGATCGAAGGCGTCGCGGTCCCCGGCTACCGCGACGAACTCGGCCGCACCAGCGGCACCGAGACCTTCGTCGCGCTGCGCGCGCATGTCGACAACTGGCGCTGGTCCGGCGTGCCCTTCTACCTGCGCACCGGCAAGCGCCTGCCCAGCCGCTGCACCGAGATCTACCTCGAATTCCGCGCGGTGCCGCACTCGATCTTCGGCGACGAGGCGCGCATCGCGCCGAACGCGCTGCTGATCCAGCTGCAACCGGAGGAACGCATCTCGCTGACGCTGATGACCAAGACCCCCGGACTCGACCGCAGCGGCCTCAAGTTCTCGCAGGTGGCGCTCGACCTCGATCTGCACGACGCCTTCGAAGAAGTGCGCAAGCGCACCGCCTACGAGCGCCTCTATCTCGACGCGATCGAGGGCAACGGCACCCTGTTCGTGCGCCGCGACGAGACCGAGGCCGCGTGGCAGTGGGTCGACGGCATCTTCAACGCCTGGAAGCAGGCCGGCATGACGCCCAAGAACTACCCCGCCGGCACCTGGGGCCCGGCCAGCGCAGTGGCGCTGATCGAGCGCCATGGGCATAGCTGGCGCGAGTGAAGCGGAGATGCGAAAGGCGGGGCGAGGGGAAAGGGGCGGGGGACGTGGTCTGCCGCTCTCTCGTGCCTGGTCGATGGTCGTGACGCGCGGAATCCACACCCCGCGACTCGGATCGAAGCTGCCTAGGGCCCCGCCCCCCCTCGGCCCGCCTTTTCCCACTTTCCCTCTCTCTGCTCCAAGCATGAAACTCACCATTCACCCCAACCCCACCGCCCTCGCCTCTGCGGTCGCCGCACGCATCGCCGTGGCCACCGACGAAGCGCTCGCAGCGCGCGGTGCGGCCTTGCTCGCGCTGGCCGGCGGGCGGACTTCGCCGCCGGTGTTCCGCCAGCTCGCCGCGCAGCCGCGCGACTGGTCGCGGGTCACGGTGATGCCGAGCGACGAGCGCTGGGTGGCGCGCGCACACGCCGACTGCAACCTGGCGCAGATGCAATCCGCGTTCGCCGGCGCGGACGGTATCCGCTGGCTGCCGCTGGTGCCGGAAGCGCCAGCCGGCGACGCCGATGCCGCCTTCGCCAATGCCGCGCTGGCCACGCATGCCGAGCCCTTCGACGTGGCGATGCTGGGGATGGGCGCCGACGGACACTTCGCATCGATCTTTCCGGGCGCTCCGACGCTCGACCTGGCGCTCGGACACGCCGCCGCGCCAGCAGCGGACGCTGTCGCGATCCTGCCTGATCCGATGCCCGCCGCCGGCCCGCACCCGCGCGTCAGCCTGTCGCTGCCGCGGTTGCTGCGCTCGCGCCTGCTGCTGCTGGTGATCACCGGCGAGGACAAGCGCGCGGTGCTCGAACGCGCGCAGGCGGAAGGCGACTGGCGCGCGCTGCCGGTGGCGGCGCTGCTGCGCTCGGCGCATCCGCAGTTTGAAGTGCATTGGAGCGCGTGATGGAGAAGCGGAAGGCGGGGCAGGGGGCAGGGGGCAGGGGAACGGGCTCCTCGCACCACCCTGCCGTCGATGCAGGCCGCAAGACCTCTTCCCCCGCCCCCTGCCCCTTGCCCCGCTTTTCTTCCGCGAAGGCCTGACCCATGTCGCACCACCCCACCCTCACCCGCGTCACCGATCGCATCGTCCGCCGCAGCGCCGCGCTGCGCGGCGACTACCTCGAACGCATCGACGCCGCGCGGCTGGACGCGCCGGCGCGCACGCGCCTGGGCTGCGGCAACCTCGCCCACGGCTTCGCCGCCGCCGGCGCCGACAAGCCCTTGCTGCGCGGCGGGCGCGGGCCGAACCTGGCCATCGTCAGCGCCTACAACGACATGCTCAGCGCGCACCAGCCGATGGAGCACTACCCTGCGTTGATCCGCATGGCGGCACGCAATGCCGGCGGCGCGGCGCAGTTCGCCGGCGGCGTGCCGGCGATGTGCGATGGCGTGACCCAGGGGCGCGTCGGCATGGAGCTGTCGCTGTTATCGCGCGATGTGATCGCGATGAGCACGGCGGTCGCGCTGTCGCACGAGATGTTCGATGCCGCGGTGCTGCTCGGCGTGTGCGACAAGATCGTGCCGGGGCTGTTGATCGGCGCGTTGTCCTACGGTCACCTGCCGGTGATCCTGGTGCCCGCCGGGCCGATGACCTCGGGCCTGCCGAATGCCGAGAAGGCGCGCGTGCGCCAGGCCTACGCCGAAGGCAAGGCGAGCCGCGACGAACTGCTGGAAGCGGAGTCCGCGAGCTACCACGGCCCGGGCACCTGCACCTTCTACGGCACCGCCAATTCCAACCAGATGCTGCTGGAGATGATGGGCCTGCACCTGCCGGGCAGCGCCTTCGTCAATCCCGGCACGCCGCTGCGCGACGCGCTGACGGTCGCCGCGGCCGAGCGCGCCTGCGCGATCACCGCGCAGGGCAGCGAATACACGCCGATCGGTCGGGTCATCGACGAGAAGGCGATCGTCAACGCGATGGTCGGCCTCGCGGCCACCGGCGGCTCGACCAACCACGCGATCCACCTGGTCGCCATCGCACGCGCCGCCGGCATCCTGATCGACTGGGACGATCTCGACGAACTCTCGCGCGCCACCCCGCTGCTGACCCGGATCTACCCGAACGGCAGCGCCGACGTGAACCACTTCCACGCCGCCGGCGGCCTTGGCTACGTGATCCGCGAACTGCTCGACGCCGGCCTGCTGCACGAGGACATCCGCTGCGTGCACGGCGGCAGCTTGCGCGCGCAGGCGCAGGAACCGTTCCTGGACGGCCTGGCGCTCAAGTGGCGCGCGCCGCCGGCAGCGAGCCTGGACACCGGCGTGCTGCGCGGCGTGGCCGAACCCTTCGACGCCAGCGGCGGGTTGCATCGCTTGCAGGGAAATCTCGGTCGCGCGGTGGTCAAGGTCTCCGCGGTCAAGCCGGAGCACCGGCGCATCGAGGCGCCAGCCAAGGTGTTCGACTCGCAGGACGCGCTGCTGGCCGCCTTCAAGGCCGGCGCGCTCAGCGGCGATTTCGTCGCCGTGATCCGCGGCCAGGGCCCGCGCGCCAACGGCATGCCCGAGCTGCACAAACTGACCCCGACGCTGGCCCTGCTGCAGGACCGCGGGCAGAAGGTCGCGCTGCTGACCGACGGGCGCATGTCCGGCGCCTCCGGCAAGGTGCTCGCCGCGATCCACGTCTCGCCCGAAGCGCTCTGCGGCGGCGCCATCGCCAAGGTGCGCGAGGGCGACGTGATCGCGATCGACGCCGATGCCGGCAGGATGGAAGCACTCGTCGACGCCGCCGAATGGGCCGCGCGCGTGCCTGCCGCCATCGACCTCAGCGGCAACCAGCACGGCCTCGGCCGCGAACTCTTCGCCCACATGCGCGCAGTCGCGAGCACGGCGGAGCAGGGCGGGTCGGCGCTGTTGGGGGGCTTGTGATGGAGCAGGGAAGCGGGGCAGGGGGCAGGGGGCAGGGGATGTGGCGCGCCGCATTCGCACGCCTGGTCGATGGTCGTAACGCCCGAAAAACATGCTCCGCAGGGCGGCTCGAAATTGCCCCAATGCAGTCCCCCTGCCCCCTGCCCCTTGCCCCGCTTTTTCCCAACTGCTCTCACCCGCACCGGAGCGCGCCCGCCCCATGACCGTCCTCCTCGCCGACATCGGCGGCACCAATGCGCGCTTCGCGCTGGCGGATGTGGATGCGCCCGGCATCGAGCTGCAGCAGCAGCGCACGCTGCCGACGGCGGACTACGCCTCGCTGCAGCATGCGGCGGAGGCTTACCTCGCGAGTGTCGGTGCGCGGCCGCTGCGGGCGTCGATGGCGGTGGCGTGCCCGGTGACGGGCGACGAGGTGCGGCTGACCAATCGCGCCTGGGCTTTCTCGCAGGCGGAACTGAAGCGTGCGCTGGGGCTGGAGCAACTGCGCGTGCTGAACGACTTTGGCGCGGTGGCGCACGCGGTGCCGGCGCTTGCCGCTGGCGACCGGGTGCTGCTGCATGGCAGCGACGCGCTGCCGCCGCGCGGGCCGATCACGCTGCTCGGGCCCGGCACCGGCCTTGGCGTGGCGCTGCTGGTGGGCGATGCGGCGAGCGGCTGGCGGGTGGTCGAGACCGAGGGCGGGCATGTCAGCTTCGCGCCACAGAATGACGAAGAGCTGCACATCGCGCGCTGGATGGCGGCGCGCCACGGGCGCTGCTCGAACGAGCGCCTGCTGTGCGGCGCCGGCATTGCGCAGATCGATGCCGCATTGGCTGCGGGCGAGGATCTGTCGGTGCACCCCGACTGGCAGCAGCGCCTGCGCGACCCGGCGCAGATCGTCGCCGCCGCGCTCGACGGCCACGACCTCAACGCCCGGCGCACCCTGGCGCGCTTCTGCGCGGTGCTCGGTTCGGTCGCCGGCGACGCCGCGCTGATCCACGGCGCGCGCACGGTGATGATCGCCGGCGGCATCGTGCCGCGCTTCATCCCGTTCCTGAAGTCCAGCGCCTTCCGCGAACGCTTCCTCGCCAAAGGCCGCTTCGCCGCCTATCTTGACGGCGTCAGTGTGCAGGTGGTGACCCATCCGCAGCCGGGATTGCTCGGGGCGGCGATGGCGTTGCGCGAATCCGTGAAACGTCAAACGTGAAACGTAAAACGGGACGGCTCCGATTGACGTTTCACGTTTCACGTTTGACCGCACTCGGGAGATCTCTGTCATGTCGCAAACCACCCCGCTCGATGCCATCCTCCACCAGGCCCCAGTCGTCCCCGTCATCGCCATCGAGCGCCTGGCCGACGCCGTGCCGCTGGCGCGCGCGCTGGTCGCCGGTGGCCTGCCGGTGCTGGAGATCACGCTGCGCACCGCCTGCGCGCTGGATGCGATGCGTGCGATCGCGACCGAGGTGCCGGAGGCGATTGTCGGCGCCGGGACGGTGCTGACGCCGGCGGACCTCGCCGCGGTGGCCGCGGCTGGCGCGCAATTCGCGATCTCCCCCGGCGCGACGCCCACGCTGTATGCGGCCGTACGCAATGCGTCGATCCCGTGGCTGCCTGCGATCGCCACCGCCAGCGAGCTGATGCTCGGTCTGGAACAGGGCCTGACCAAGCTTCAAGTTCTTCCCCGCCGAATCCTCCGGCGGCGTCGCCGCGCTGAAGTCCTTCGCCGGTCCGTTCCCGCAGGCACGCTTCTGCCCCACCGGCGGCATCGACGCCGCCAAGGCGCCGGCCTACAAGGCGCTGCCCAATGTGATCACCGTCGGCGGTTCGTGGATGCTGCCGAAGGCGGCGATCGACGCCGGCCGCTGGGACGAGATCGAGGCGCTGGCGCGCGCCGCATCGTGAAAGACTGGTGTTGGTGTGGGTTGTTGGCGTTGGAAAGAGCGCTCCGCCGCGGCGTGCGGGCTGTTACCAACACCAACAACCAACACCAACACCGCTTCTAAGAGCCGCAGGACCGTCGCACGACCGCGCGCGCGGGCAGCATCATGCTGCTGATCGGCTGGTGGCGGATCTGGCACAGCAGCGCTTCGACCAGCAGCTCGCCGGCGCGCTTGGTGTCCTGCGCCACGGTGGTCAGCGGCGGCTTGGCGAACTGCGCCATCGGGATGTCGTCGAAGCCGACCACGGCGACATCGCGCGGCACCTTGAGGCCGGCTTCGTCGAGCGCGTGCATCGCGCCGATCGCCATCAGATCGCTGGCGGCGAACACCGCGTCGATGCGCGGTCCGCGCGCCAGCAGCTGGCGCATCGCGCGCTGGCCCACCAGCTCGGTCGAATCGGCGGCATCCACCTGCAACTCGGGGTTGATCTCCACGCCCGCCTCGCGCAGCGCGGTGCAATAGCCGCGGTAGCGGTCCGAGAACTCCGGGCAGGCGGGTGAGATGTCGCCGATGAAGGCGATGTCGCGCCGGCCCAGGCGCAGCAGGTGCTCGGTGATCGCGCGCCCGCCCTGGTGGTTGTCGCAGCCGATCGAGATGCCGGGCTGTCCCTCGACCACCGCGCCCCAGCGGACGAAGTGCGTGCCCTGTTCCACCAGGCTCATCAGCCGCGGGTGCGCCTGCTGGTAGTCGCCATAGCCGAGCAGGATCAGGCCGTCGGCCTTGTGGCTGTCCTGGTAATCGGCGTGCCAGTCGTCGGAGAGCTGCTGGAAGGACACCAGCAGGTCGTAGCCCTGGCGCGCGCAGGCGCGCGTGATCGACGCCAGCATGGTCACGAAGAAGGGGTTGATCAGCGAATCGTCCGAGGTCGGGTCCTCGAACAGCAGCAGCGCGAGGGTCACCGAATGCTGCCGCCGCAGGTTCGACGCGTTCTTGTCGACCTTGTAATTCAACTGCTTGGCGATCGCCTGGATCTTCTTGCGCGTCTCCGCGCTGACCAGCGGGCTGCCGCGCAGCGCGCGCGACACGGTGGCCTGCGAGACCCCGGCGTGGTAGGCGATGTCAAAGGAAGTCGGCTTGCCCTTCATGCGCACCCTTCTGCAGCAAGGCGCGCATTGTTCTACCTGAAGCGGCGTGAGGCAACCGATCTCTCAGGCGTAGCCCGGTGTGCCGCGCCAGCGGCTCACCGGGTGCTTGCGGCAAGGACCCGGTGAACGCGCTGCGCGCGTACACACGGGCTACGGGGTCAGGGCCGCTTGCCCAGCCTGCGCTCCATCGCCTGCTGCACCCGCTTGAGCAGCATCGAGTCGCTGAGCGCGCCATCAAAGAGGTAGACCGCGACATCGTGCGGCGCCACCGTGGCGGCTAGCTTCCCGCCGGCCGGGACCTCGATGACGCCCTGGTCGAAGGCATTGCGCCATTGCCCGGGCTGCATCGCCTCGCTGATCTCAAAGCTCGCCGGCGCGTCGCCCTTGTTCAGCAGCACCAGCGCGGTCTGGCGCAGCTCGCCCTGCTGCAGCACGCGGTAGAAGGCGGCGCGGTGGCCGGCGAACTCGATGTTGATCTGCAGTCCGCGCTGCAGCGCCGGGGTGTCGCGGCGCAGCGTGGCGATCTTCTTCAGCCGCGGATGGATCGGGTGCTGGCGCGCCGCGGCGATGCCTTCGAGCCCGAAGTAGTTGCGGTTGCCCTTGTGCTCGGCGGTGCCGCGCATGAAGCCCATCTCCGAGCCGTAGTACAGCACCGGGATGCCGCGCACGGTGAACAGCAGGTTGTTGGCGTCGATGAAACCGGCGTGGGTGGCCTTCAGCCGCGGCATGTCGTGGTTGTCGTAGAACGTGGTCAGCTCATACGGGTTGGCGTACGGGCCGTCCTCGAGGAACAGCGCCTTCTCGATGGTCGCGTAGTCGCTGTCCTGCTTCTCGAACACCTCGCCCATCGCGCCCTTCAGCGGGAAGTCGAGCACGCTCATCGCGCCGTTCTCCGGCCAGGTGTGCTCGGCGATCTTCTGCGGCTCGAAGGCGTAACGCTCGCCGAACATGAAGATGCCCGGACGATGCGCGCGAATGCGGTCGGTGAAGCCCTTCCAGAAGGGCAGCGGCATGTGGCCGATGGTGTCGATGCGCAGCGCGTCCGCGCCCTGATCCAGCCACTGGGTGTACGCGCCGATCAGATAATCCATCAGCTCCGGACGGCGGTCGTCCAGGTTGGACAACTGCACCAGGTCCTTCTCGTTGCGGTACAGCCGGTGCAGCGGGTTGCTCTCCGGTTGCAGCTGCTCCGGCGGCAGGTTCTGGTGGTCGGCGACCTTGTTGCCCTTGGCGTCATACAGCTCGCCGTACTTGGGCTGGTCCACCGGCATCGTCCACGACGGCGATCCATGGTTGGCGACCACGTCCAGCACCGTCTTCAGGCCCTTGGCGCGCAGGCCCGCGGTCAGCTCCTTGAAGCCCAGCCCCGGGCTCGGCAGGTGCTCGTCCAACTGGTAGAAATTGACCCCCCAGTAGCCGTGGTAACCGGTCTTGCCGCCGTCGGTCATGCTGCTGCCCCAGACCGCCGGGTCGCCGCCGGTGAAGGCCTCGTCCGGGTTGTCGACGATCGGCGTCAGCCACACCGCGGTGAAGCCCATGTCGGCGATGTAGCCGGCGTTGTCGAGCAGGCCTTTGAAGTCGCCGCCCATGTAGCCGATGTTGTCGCTCGTGCCCGCCGGCGCATTCGGTGTCGGACGGTCGAAGGTGTACAGCTTGCCGCCCTGCTCGCGGTGGTCGTTGTCCGGATCGCCGTTGACGAAGCGGTCCGTCAACACGAAATAGACGTTCTCCGCGGCGAAGGGTTCGGTGGTGCCGTAGAGCTCCGCGGGCGCGACGGGCGCGGGCGGCGGCGCGGTGGCGCAACTGGCGAGTGATGCGAGGGAAAGGGCAACAAGCACTGCACGCATGCGGCGGACTCCTTAGTGCGCTGTCGCCATCGGTCCCAGATGGGCTGACTTGGGCTCCTGGACGCGGATCAGGCACAGCGCGCCGATGATCAGGCTGGCGCCGCTGATGATCAGCGCGTAGATCGGCTGATTGTCGAACAGCATGCGCAGTGTCAATCCCAGCAGCGTGGCGGCGACGATCTGCGGGATCACGATGAACATGTTGAAGATGCCCATGTAGACGCCCATCTTGCGCGGATCTACCGAACTTGCGAGCAGGGCGTAAGGCATCGAGAGGATGCTTGCCCAGGCCACGCCGACCAGTGCAAACGAGCCGATCAGGTAAACCGGTTCGCTGATCATCGCCATTGACAGGAATCCGATCCCGCCGAGGACCAGGGACAGGAAGTGCACCAGCCGCCGATTGAGCACGAAGCGCGCTGCGTAGAAGCTCAGCAACAGCGCGACGGCCATCGACGAGAGTCCGTAATAACCCATGTACGAGCCGACCAGGTCGGCCGCGTTCTGGAAGGCCGCGTTCGCCGCGGAGAATGCTTCTGCCTGAGCCGGAATTGCCATGTCGAAGGCACTCGCGTCAGGCGCGGGCGACTTGAAGACATGTTCGGTGAGCGCTGGGGTGGCCATGCTCCACATGCTGAAAAAGGCGAGCCAGCTGAAGAACTGCACGATGCCGATGTTGAGCATCTGACGTGGCATGTGGACGATCAGGTGGAGGATCTCTGCGAACAGATTGCCTCGTCCCTGCTCCTCGGCAAGCAGTTCCGGATCTTCCGGCGGGTATTCCTTGGTCGTGAACACCGTGACCAGGATGCTTGCGAGGAAAACGAAGGCACCGATCGCGAACGCGATCTTCACCGACGGAGGCACCACGCCCGGGCCAGCTTCGTTCGATGCTCCGAGCTGGGTCACCATCCACGGCAAGTTGCTGGCCACCCAGGTGCCGATGCCGATGATCAGCGTCTGCATCACGAAGCCATAGGAACGTTGCCGTTCCGAGAGCTTGTCGGCAACCAGCGCGCGAAACGGCTCCATCGAGATGTTGATCGACGCGTCCAGCACCCACAACAGGCCGACGGCCATCCACAGCACCGACGAATGCGGCATCGCGATCAGGGCGCAGGAACTCAGGATCGCGCCAACCAGGAAGTAAGGCCGCCGGCGGCCCAGGATCGGGTGCCAGGTGCGGTCGGACAGATAGCCAATGATCGGCTGCACCAGCAGTCCGGTCAGGGGTGCGGCGATCCACAACAGCGGCAGCGCATCCTTGTCCGCTCCCAGGGTCTGGAAGATGCGCGACATGAAGCCACCCTGCAGCGCGAAGCCGAACTGGATACCGAGAAACCCGAAAGACATATTCCAGATCTGCCAGAACGACAGCTCAGGCTTGCTACGCATCACCCCTCCCAGGGCGACCTTGCGGCCGCCAGTGCCAAAACCGATGCGCAACAGCCCCTCGCCCCTGCGCGGCATGCATCGTAGGTTCGCACGCCCGCCGGGGACAGTGGGTGCATTCGTATTCAGCGGCCCATGGCGGCGGGTTGTGGGTTCTGGGTTGTGGGTTGTGAGCAGCAACAGCCGGCGATCCATGAGCCAGTGGGTGCAGCCGCTGGCTTTTCCCGCGTCCGCGATCAAGGGATCGCCGACAGAGTCGGCTCCCACAGGAGCCTCTGCGCGCGAGCTTCGCTGCCCACAACCCACAACCCACAACCCACAACCCACAACCCACAACCCAGAACCCAGAACCCAGAACCCAGAACCCAGAACCCAGAACCCACAACCGGCCTCACCGCACCTCCACCACCACCGAATCCATCACCAACGCCCCCGGCCCGCCGCCAAACTGGAACGCGCCCGGCTCCGGCGTCAGTGCGCGGTAGCCGCCGTCGTAGTCCCAGGTGCTCAAGTAGATCCGGGTGCCGGCGTGGCTGGCGGGATTGCCGAGGATGGCGGCGGGGAGGGTCAGGGTGAGTGTGCGCGCGGCGCGGTCGACGGCCACGCCGGGGGTGGGCGTCACCGGGGTGCCTTCGTTGGTCGCGCTGGCGCCGTCGCTGCGGTGGCCGGCGATCGCCCAGCCGCCGGCGCGCACGCGGTAGTGCCAGCGCATGCCGTCCGGCAGCTCGCCCTGTTGCAGCGGCATCACGCTGGCACCACCCTCGCGTCCCGGCAGCTGGACGTAGGCGGTGAGCGCCACGTGGTCGAAGCCGTTCGGCGGATTCCAGCTGGCGATCACCTGGTGCAGCGTCAGCGTGAGCCGCAGGGCGCCGCCGTTGGCTTCCACGCGGACATGCTCGATGTCGGCCGGGCGCGCCTCGCGCCAGGCGGGATCGGTCGGGTACCGGTAGCGGCCGTCCGGCCCGTGGTCATCGCCCTTGGGATCGGCGATGTCGACCAGCGTGCGCCACGGCCGCTGCACCTGGAAGAGGAAGGCATCGGAAACTGCGTCGCTGTCCGGATCGCGCAGCACCAGACGGTGCTCGAGCGCCGGATCCAGCATCGAGCCGGTGTCGACGGTCGTGCGCCAGCGGCCGTCGGGAGCGACGGCCACCGTCTGCGCGCTGCCCAGCTGGCCATCGATCACCAGCTGTAACGCGTCCGCATGGTCGGCGCGACCGCTGAGCTCGAAGTCGCCGGCGAAACTTCGGGCGGCAGGTGGGTCGATCGTGATCTGCCCCGCTGCCGTGGCGGAGCCCGTTGGCGCGGCCGGTTGCGGCTGCCAGACGTAGGCGCTGCGCGGCGGCAAGACCAGGCTCAGGGTGCCGTCGGCGGAGACTGTTGGGGCCGGTAGAGAGCAGTTGACGCCAGTGGCCCCAGCTTGCGGGCGGGGGTCCATCCCATGATCGGGCGAAGTTTCGCGCGCGTAGCCCGGTGTGCGGCGCAGCCGCTCACCGGTTGCTTGCGGCAAGTACCCGGTGAACGCGGTGCGCGCGCACACCGGGCTACGCGACTCGTCCTGTGCGAACAGCGTCGCAAGCGAGGTGCCCGGTGCCAGCCCGGTCGCGAGGTGGTCGACCAGGATCGCCTCCTCGGCGGTGTTGAACACCACGATCAGCTGCTCGTCACCGTCGCGCATGCGCCAGGCCAGCGCACCGGCGCTGGCGCGGCTGCTGGCGAGCAGCTCCGGGGTGCCGCGCGACAGCACCGGGTGTGCGCGGCGCAGCGCGATGGCGTCCTTGAGGAAGCGGTAGAGCGGCGCCTGGGTGTCGAATTGATCGCGGCCGCCGGAACCGTAGCCGCTGGCGAACATCGCCGCGCGCTGTTCGCGGAAGCCCTGTTCGGTGCCGTAGTAGATCACCGGGATGCCGGGCAAGGTCAGCATCGCCAGCAGCGCCTGCTTCAGCCCCGCCTCGCTGCCGCCGGCGAGGAAGCGGTCGACATCGTGGTTGTCGAGGAAACTCGGGTTGAGGTGCGGGCGCGGGTGGATGCGCATCATCGATTCGATCCGGTGCGCCAGCTCGGCGGTCGGGCGGCCGCGCGCGAACACCTCCCCGAGCGAGCCATACAGCGGGAAGTTGATCATCCCCGGCACGCGCTCGCCGCCGTCCTCGCGGCGCAAATAGCGGTCGATCTTGTGTGCGGCGTCGTCGCGGTAGGCCGGATCCACCGCGAAACCCTCGCCAAAACTCAGGAAGCGCTCGCGCCCGGTCGCCCGCGCCACCGCATCGATCCCCGGCGCCGCCGGATCCTCGGCGTGCAGGAAATCGTCGAAGAAGGCCGGCGGCACATAGAAGATGGTGTCGATGCGGAAACCATCCACCCCGACCTCGCGGATCCAGTGTCCGTAGGCATCGCGCAGCGCGCGGCGCACCACCGGGTTCTCGGTGTTGAGGTCATCCAGCCCGCCCATCTGCCAGTCGGCTTCCTGCACCGGGTCCTGGTAGTCGCGGATGTCCGGCGTCCAGTGGTAGATCGCCGCGGCGCGCTGGGCGGGGTCGCGTGGGTCGTTCTGGTGGAAAGGTGGAGCGGGGCGGGCGTCGTTTGTCGAGGGCACGAGGGCACGAGGGCACGAGGGCACGAGGGCACGTGAGAAGCGGTCCCCGCCAAATCCGGACTGGTGGCCGCAGATTCCTGCGCCCCGCATTCGCTCGTCGCCCGCGCTTGCGTGCCCTCGTGCCTTCGTGCCCTCGTGCCCTCCAACGCAAAACCATCCCCATACCCCACATACCCCCGCACCGGATCGCCCGCTTGCCAGCTGGCGTCGTAGCCGAACCAGTTGCCGACATGGTTCACCACGATGTCCTGCACCAGGTACATGCCGCGGGCGTGCAGGGCCTGGGACAGGTGCTGGTAGTCGGCCAGCGTGCCGTAGTGCGGGTCGACGGACTTGAAGTCGGCTCGCCCAGTAGCCGTGGTAGCCGGTGTAGCTGCGTTCGGGGTTCCACCACTGGTTGGTTACCGGCGGGGTGATCCACAGGGTGGTGGCGCCGAGGCCCTGGATGTAATCGAGGCGGCGGGTGATGCCGGCCAGGTCGCCGCCGCTGTAGTGCGAGTTGCGCGACGGGTCGTACTCGCCCTGGCCCTGGTCGTTGTTGCGCGGATTGCCGTCGTCGAAGCGGTCGATCATCGCGAAATAGATCACCTGGTCGCGCCAGTCGGGCGACGGGAGGTGTCGCGCCCCGGCCACTGTGCCCTCGCGCGCCGCGGGTGGCGCGGCACATCCGGCGAGCACGAGGCAGAGCAGCGGGAGGGTGGCGAGCCTGATCGACATGGGAGCCCCGAAAGCCGGAAAACCCCTGCTTTTTGCCGCATGGACGCGACGATCGGTAGCGCCGTCGGGATGCAAAGCCCATGAATACGTATACAACGGGAGCTTAACGAACCGCGTCAGCCGCTACCATTTTCCGACCGCGCCGGAGGAGGAGTTCAGGCGCGGTAAATGTTTCCGCAATCGCGCCGACAGCTGTGCTTCGCCGGCGTCTATCAGCACCCAGCAGTGGAGGGGGAGATGAAACTCAAGCGCAACATGCTGTTCATGGCACTCGCGTCGGCCTCGTTGATGATGGTCAGCGGCGTGCATGCACAGACGGCCGCGGCGGCCGACAGCCAAGACCAGTCGATGACCGCCAAGGAGCGCGAGGCGAAGCGCAAGGCGGAGGCGGCGGAGAAGGCAAAATCGCTGGACGTGGTGGAAGTCACCGGCATCCGGCGCGGTATCGAGAGCGCGATCAACCTGAAGCAGGAATCGACCTCGATCATCGAGGCGGTCTCCGCCGAAGACATCGGCAAGCTGCCGGACAGCTCGATCGCCGAGTCGATCGCGCGCCTGCCGGGCCTGGCCGCCCAGCGCGTCGCTGGCCGCGCCACCACGATCAGCATCCGCGGCCTCGCGGGCGATTTCTCCACCACCCTGCTGAATGGTCGCGAGCAGGTCTCCTCGGGCGACAACCGCGGCGTCGAGTTCGACCAGTACCCGTCCGAGCTGCTGAGCTCGGTGGTGGTCTACAAGACGCCGGATGCCAACCTGGTGGCCCAGGGCATCTCCGGTACCGTCGACCTGCAGACCGTGCGTCCGCTGAGCCTGGGCAAGCGCGTGGTGTCGCTGAATGCGCGCTACGAGAAGAACTCCACTGGCGAGGTGAACCCGGGCTACGACGACACCGGCTACCGCATCAGCGCCTCCTACATCGACCAGTTCGCCGACAACACCATCGGCGTCGCGCTGGGTTTTGCGCGCCTGGACTCGCCGGGCCAGACCGAGCGCTGGAATGCCTGGGGCTATGAGCGCCAGACCATCGGCGGCCAGGACGCCGAGTTCCTGACCGGCTCGCAGATCTATGGCACCTCCACCAGCAATGTCCGCGACGGCCTGATGGCGGTCATCGAGTGGGCGCCGAGCGACACCTATTCCGGCGCGCTGGACATCTATTACTCGCAGTTCGAGCGCGTCGAAACCACGCGCGGCCTGGAAGTGGGCCTGTTCCCGGCGTGGACCGGCTCGACGTTGACCAATCCGATCGTCGACAACGGCCTGCTCGCCTCCGGCACCTTCAACAGCATCCGCCCGGTGCTGCGCAACGACGAGAACAAGCGCGAGGACGATATCTTCGCGATCGGCTTCAAGAACGAGTTCACCTTCAGCGACTACTGGACCGGCCTGGCCGACTTCAGCATGTCCAAGGCGAACCGCGACGAGTCGATCCTGGAAACCTATGCCGGTGCCGCCGGGCGCGACAACGTCAACGTGTTCGTCAACCGCGACGGCTTCCCGACCTTCGATTTCGGCCTCGACTACACCGATCCGACCACCATCCAGCTGCGCGATCCGGGCGGCTGGGGCCAGGACGGCTACATCAAGTACCCCGAGTTCGAGGACAAGCTGACCAGCGCGCGCTTCACCCTGTCGCGCGCCTTCGACAGCGCCACCTTCAGCGGCATCGACTTCGGTTCCAACTGGAGCAGGCGCACCAAGAGCCGCGCGGTGGCCGAGGCCTTCCTCGACCTGCGCAACGGCCGCGCGCCGACGACGATCCCGAGCGACCTGCTGGTCGGATCGGTCAATACCGGCTTCGCCGGCGTCCCCGGCGTGATCAGCTACAACGTCGGCGAGGCCTTCCGCACGCTGTACAACACGCGCACCAACATCAACCAGGACATCCTCAACAAGGACTGGGAAGTCGAAGAGACGGTCATCACCAGCTTCGCCAAGCTGAACATCGACGGCATGCTGGGTGAGGTGCCGATGCGCGGTAACCTGGGCGTGTCCTATGTGTCGGCCGACCAGGAATCCGAAGGTTTCGCCGTGCCCGGCGGCAATGCCAGCGGCGCCCAGCCGTTCAAGGGCGGCACCGACTACGGCGATGTGTTGCCCAGCCTGAACCTGATCTTCTCGCTGACCGACGAGCACACCCTGCGCTTCGGCGCCGCCAAGCAGGTATCGCGTCCGCGCATGGACCAGATGCGCGCGAACAACGGCTTCGGCATCGACACCACGCGCCAGGAATGGTCCGGCGGCGGCGGCAACCCGGAGCTGGAGCCGTGGCGTGCGACCAGCTACGACCTCTCCTGGGAGTACTACCTGTTCGGCAACAAGGGCTACATCAGCGCGGCGGCCTTCCACAAGGACCTGAAGTCGTACATCTACGACCAGACCGTCGAGTTCGATTTCAGCGTGTTCGACCTGTCCGGGTTCACCGCCAACGTGCCCACCTCGACCATCGGCCGCTTCACGCGTCCGACCAATGGCGAGGGCGGTTCGATCAACGGTTGGGAATTCGCCTTCTCGGTGCCCTTTGGCGAGTTCGCCCCGATGCTCGATGGCTTTGGCGTCCTCGGCAGCTACTCGGATACCCGCAGCGCAGTGCGCCCGCTGGGTCCGGGAACCAGCCAGCCGCTGCCCGGCCTGTCGCGCTACGTCTCCAACGTGACTGCCTACTACGAGCGCGGCGGTTTCTCCACCCGCATCAGCCAGCGCAGCCGCTCGGCCTTCATCGGCGAGATCCAGGGCTTCGGTGCGGACCGCGAGACCCGCTACATCGAGGGCGAGAAGCTGGTCGACTTCCAGGTCGGCTACGCCTTCGGCGGCGAATGGGACGGGCTGTCGGTGATCCTCCAGGTCAACAACGTGACCAACGAGGCCTACCAGGAGTTCTACCGCGACGCCGGCCGCATCGACCGTCCGCGTTCCTACAACGAGTACGGCCGCACCTACCTGCTGGGCGCCACGTACAAGTTCTGATGAAGTAGTCCTGTTGCACTCTTCCGCCCCCGCCAGTTGCGAGACTGGTGGGGGTTTTTCTTTGGTTGGGGGGGTGGGCGGCGGGCAGGTGGCCCTGCGACGGGCCTGCCCGAGATCTTTTCCGGCGGCTGTGGGTAAGATCGCGGACAGAGTCCGCCCCGTCAGTGTCGCGGCGCGCGATCTCTGCGGCCCACAACCCAGAACCCACAACCCACAACCGGCGTCTGGCCAAGTACCCCGGAGACCCGCATGAACCCAGTCCAGAAGGTGACCATCGTCGGTGGCGGCACCGCCGGCTGGATGACGGCCGCGCTCTTGAGCAAGCTGTTCGGCCGGGCGTTGACCATCCGCCTGATCGAGTCGGACGAGATCGGCACGGTGGGGGTGGGCGAGGCGACGATCCCGCAGATCCGCAATTTCAACGGGACGCTGGGGCTGGACGAGAACGAGTTCATCCGCGAGACCCAGGGCAGCTTCAAGCTCGGCATCCAGTTCGTCGACTGGCTGCGGCCCGGGCACCGCTACATGCATGCCTTCGGCGTGGTCGGCGGGCGCAACCTCGGGCTGGTGCAGTTCTACCAGTACTGGCTGAAGCTGCGCGCGATGGGCTACGGCGCGGAGCTCGGCGACTACACCTTCAACACGATTGCCTCGGCGCAGAACCGCTTCATGCGCCCGCTCGACCGGCCCAACTCACCGCTGGGGTCGATCGCCTACGCCTTCCATTTCGACGCCGGCCTGTACGCGCGCTACCTGCGGCGCCGGGCCGAGCCGGCCGGCGTGCAGCGTATCGAGGGCAAGATCGTCGATGTGCAGCTGCACCCGGAGAGCGGTTTCGTCGAATCGGTGCGGCTGCAGTCGGGAGAGGTCGTCGATGGCGATCTGTTCATCGACTGCTCCGGCTTCCGCGGCCTGCTGATCGAGCAGGCGCTGAAGACCGGCTACGACGACTGGAGCCACTGGCTGCCGGTCAACCGCGCGCTCGCGGTGCCTTGCGAATCCTCGCCGGACCTGCATCCCTACACCCGCTCTACCGCGCGCGCGGCCGGCTGGCAGTGGCGCATCCCGCTGCAGCACCGGGTGGGCAACGGCCACGTGTATTGCAGCGACTTCATCAGCGACGACGAGGCGGCGGCCACCCTGCTCGCCAACCTCGACGGCAAGCCGCTGGCCGACCCGCGCCCGCTGCGCTTCGTCACCGGCATGCGCCGCAAGTTCTGGAACCGCAACGTGGTCGCGATCGGCCTGGCCAGCGGCTTCCTGGAACCGCTGGAATCGACCAGCATCCATTTCATCCAGTCCTCGTTGGCCAGCCTGGTCTCGCTGTTCCCGGACAAGGGCTTCGACCCTGTCGCGATCGCGCAGTACAACCGCCAGACCCAGTTCGAATTCGAGCGCAGCCGCGATTTCATCATGCTGCACTACCGCGCCACCGAGCGCACCGGTCCGCTGTGGCAGCACGTCCGCCACATGCCGATCCCGGACAGCCTGCAGCACAAGATCGATTTGTTCCGCGAAAGCGCCGCGATCCGCCGCGAAGACGAGGAACTCTTCAGCGAGATCAGCTGGATGCAGGTCATGCTCGGCCAGAACATCATCCCCAGGCGCTGGCATCCGATGGTGGATTTGCTCGGCGACGACGAGCTGAAGGAAATGGTTGAAGGCACCCGCCGCGTGCTCGAAAACTCGGCCGCGGTGATGCCGACGCACGCGGAATACATCGCGAAGACCTGCGCCGCGGCGAAGGTCTGAGACGGCGACCGGGAGCCGTTCAACGCGGAGACGCGGAGGGCGCAGAGGAGCGCGGAGAGAAGCGCCTTGAAGCTGTTCTCCGCGTCTTTGTGTCCAAACCCGAGTTGACGTAGCCCGTTGTGCCGCGCAGCGGCTCAGCGGGCACTTGTCGCAAGCACCCGGGAACGCGCTGCGCGCGTACCGCCGGGCTACGCTCGAAACACCCATTCAACGCGGAGACGCGGAGGGCGCAGAGGAACGCGGAGAAGAGCGCCTTGAAGCTTTCTCTGCGTCCTCCGCGTCTCCGCGTTGAAGGAGTCCGGGCAGGCCGTAGTGCCGAGCTTGCTCGGCAACGATCCCGCCGCCGGCCAGCGGAGCAAGCTCCGCTACTTCAGCTGCAACCGGGCGGTGGGCCCGGACCACTGGAAAGTGGCGCGCAGCTGGTGCGCGCGGGCATCGTATTCGGGAGCGACGGCCTGGCCGTCGATGGTGAGCGCGGCGGGCGCCCGGTCCCAGCCGTGCAGCACCAGGGTGATCTCGCGCGTGGCCGGCTTGCCGGTGTATTCGCCGCCCTCGCGCTTGAGGTCGATGGTCAGCCCGCCATCGCTGCGGGTGGACGCAAACGACAGCAGCTCGTGCGCGCCGCTGGCGAGGGCGGTGCGGGTGGCGCCGTCGTCGTCGTACATCCGGCCGCTCGATTGCGCCACGGACTGGTCGGTCCAGTGGTGCAGTTCCAGCTTCGCGGTGGAATACTGCGTGGTGTTCTGCACCGCCGCGACCATCGGCACGAAGGCGCCGGCGCGGACCAGCACCGGGATGCCGTCGGCGCGGGTCTTCAGGCGCAGCGTCTGGCCGCCTTCGAAGCGGCTGCCGTCGTGGAAATCGAACCACACGCCGGCCGGCAGCGCGAGGTCGATGCGGCGGGTGCGCTTGTCGGTGATCGGCCGGACCAGGAAGGCGTCGCCCCAGAAATAGGCGTCGCTGCGGTCGATCAGGCTGGGGTCGGATTCGTCGGCGAAGAACAGCGGGCGCATCAGCGGCAGCCCGCGCGTGCTGTTCTCCCAGGCCAGGGTGTAGAGGTAGGGCAGCAGGCGGTAGCGCAGCAGGATCGCCTGGCGCGCCAGCTCGATGGTCTTCTGGTCGTGGAACACCGGCTCGGACGGGATGTGGTCCTGCGCATGCGGGCGGAACACCGGCTGGAATACGCCGTACTGCAACCAGCGCAGGTACAACTCGCGGTCGAAACGCCTGCCGCCGGCGAAGCCACCGAGGTCCGAATGGGTCCAGCCCATGCCGAGCAGGCCCATCTGCAGCGCCAGTTCCACCTGCGGCTTGAGGCCACCCCAGCTGCGGTCGACATCGCCGGTCCACGGGATCATCCCGTAGCGCTGCGAGCCCGGCGCGCCGGCGCGCATCATGATGAAGGGGCGGCGTTCGGGATAGGTCCGGAGGTGGTTCTCGTAGAGCAGTTTCGCCCAGGTATGGCCGTAGGCGTTGTGCACCTCGCCGGCGATGCCGTTGACGTGCACGGTGTCGTCCGGGTGCACCTCGGGCTCGCCGAGATCGCCCCACCAGCCAGCCACGCCCTGCTGCATCAGCCCGGCGTAGATGCCCCAGAACCAGCTCGCGGCCTCCGGCTTGAACACATCGATCAGCCCGGTGTTGCCGAAGTAGAAGTCGAAAGTCTTTGGCCGCCCGGCGAGGTCCTTGGCCAGCACGCCGGCCGCCACCGCTTCCTGCCAACGCGTCGAGGTGGTCAGGATGAAGGGCTCGGTGACCAGGATGGTGTTGACGCCCTGGGCCTTCAGGTCCGCCATCATCTCGACCGGCGTCGGGAAGCTCGCGCGGTCCCAGTCGAGCTTGCCGAGGTGCCCCTGGATGTCCTTGCCGAACCAGTAGAGGTCGATCACCACCGCGTCCAGCGGGATGCGAAGGTCGATGAACTTCTGCACCGTCGAGCGCACCTCGGCCTCCGAGCGGTAGCCGAAGCGCGAGGCATAGTTGCCGAGCGCCCAGCGCGGCGGCAGCGGCTGGGTCCCGGTGACGCGCACGTACTGCTCCAGGATCTCCGGATAGCTCGGCGCGGCGAACACCAGGTAGCCGGTTCGGCCGCCGACCGCCTGGAATTCGAGGATGCCGGGCTCGGTCTTGCCGAGATCCATCCAGCCGCTCGCCGAGTTGTCGAACAGCAGCAGATACTTGCGGCTGGAGAGCACCGCCGGCATCGAGAAATACATCTGCTCGGACTGCGTGGTGTAGCCGTAGTGCGGCTTGTTGTAGAGCGGCAGCCGGTGCCCGCGGCGGTCCATGCCGAGCACCCGCTGGCCGCCGCCGATGAGCTTCTCGCCCTCGCTCAAGGCAAAGCGGAAACCGCGCACGGTCTGGTGCGCGTAGCCGCCGTGCTCCTCCGCCAGCAGCAACTCATCGCCGCGCCAGTAGCTCACCCGCAGCGGCGATTTCTGCACCCGCGCGGTCAACTGCGGCGTGCGGTAGACCAGCTCGCCCGGCGCCTCGGCCAGCTCCGCGGTCACTGCTGGCGCCGCCGGATCAGCGATGCTGAAGCTCGGCAGCTGCTTCACCCCCGGCTTCTCGTAGAAGGCCTCGATCGCCCCCGGCTGGTGGAAGCGCAGCGTCAGCGTCGCCTCGTCGCTGGTGATGACCAGGCCGTCGGGCGTCAGCGTGTGGCTGCGGTAGTCGGCGGCCGCGGCCGCGGCGGTGAAGAGGAGGAGGGCGAGGGCGGCGATGAAGCGGGGCACGCGGCACGGGGCACGGGGCACGGGGAGAGCCGGTGACCGTGGCCTATTCGCGATACCCGGCAACAAGTGCAGGGATGCGCGCCTGATCTCGAATCGCGCCGCAGCTCCCGTGCCCCGTGCCTCGTGCCCCGTGCCCCGCTCCATCTCCATCACCGCACCTCGAACAGATAGGCCGCGCGCGGCGGCAGGTTGAGCGGCGCCAGCGCGCCGTCGGGCATCACATTGAGCGGCGCGGACACGCCGCTGCCGAGCAGGTCGACCAAGGTGTAGCCGCCGGCATCCAGGTGCCAGTTGGCGCTGATCTCCAGCGGGATCGCGAGGTCGAAGCTGGCGCTCTCGGTCTTGCTGAAATTGGCGACGACGATCAGCCGCTGCTGCGGGTTCCAGCGCGCGAAGGCGAACTGCTGCTCGCCGTAGCCGGGGGTGTGGCCGAGGTTCGCGGCGTGCAAATCGCCGCAGGCACCCAGCAGCGCGGGGGCGCTCGACACCGCCCTGGCCAGCGCCGCGTGGAACTGGCGCAGTGCGCGCTCTTCGGGCGTCGACGCGCCGCCGTCGAAGGCGCCGCCGTTCATCCAGCGCTGGTGCGCCGGCACGCCGAAGTAGTCGAAGATCGTCGTGCGGGTGGCCTTGCCGAAGCCGGCGTCGGCGGTGGCCGGCTCGCCGACTTCCTGGCCGAAGTACCACAGCGCCGGGCCGGTGCCGATGGTCGCCGAAACCAGCATCGCCGGCAGGCCGATCGCCGCCTCGCCGGCGAAGGCGGGGTTGGCGATGCGCTGCTCGTCGTGGTTCTCGAGGAAGCGCAGCAAATGGCGGTCGATGTCCGCATGGCGCTGCTGGATCTCGGCCAGCGGCGTGGTGGGCGATTCGCCGCGCATGACCAGTTTCATCTGGTCGTAGAAATCGACCTTGTCGTAGATCGCGTCCATCAGCCCGAGGCGGATGTAGTCGCGGAACAGCGGGCGCTGGTAGATCTCGGCCACCAGCAGCGCGTCCGGGCGCCGCTGCTTGATCGATGAGTTCAGGTAGCTCCAGAACTCCACCGGCACCAGTTCGGCGATATCGAAGCGGAAGCCGTCGACGCCGAGATCCAGCCACCAGTGGACGATGCGGTGGAACTTCTCCCAGCTGGCCGGCACGTCGCGCCCGGCCCAGAAAGCCGCGTGCGCGGCGGCATCCTGGCTGGCAAGTTCCGGCGGCAGCGCGTCGAAATCGTGGCTGCCATCCGGACGCACGCCGAAGTTGATCTTGACCGTTTCGTACCAGTCGTCGAACTTCGGTTGCGCCGCGCGCGAGCCATTGCCGGTCCACTTGGCCGGGTTTTCGGCGAACTGGCCATCCGCCAGCGGGTGCGGCTCGCCACCGAGCGGGCGATAGCCTTCCGGCCACTCGGGCACGCGGAAGGCCTGGCCGGGGATGTAGTAGAAACTGTTGTCGCGGGCGTACTCGACCGTGGTGTCGTCGCCCTCGCCGAAATCGCGCACGCCTTCCGGCTTGTGGAGCGAGCGGTAGCCGCGCGCCACATGGTTGGGCACGATGTCGACGATCACCCGCAGCCCCTGCGCATGGCTGCGCGCGACGAGCGCCTTGAACTCGGCAAGGCGCTGGCCTGGATCCGTGGCCAGGTCCGGATCGACGTCGTAGTAGTCGGTCACCGCATACGGCGATCCGGCGCGGCCCTTGACCACGTCCGGATCGTCCGCCGGCACGCCGTAGCGCGCATGGTCGCTGATCGAGGCATGCCGCGGCACGCCGGTGTACCAGATGTGGGTGACGCCGAAGTCCTTCAGGCTGGCGAGCGCGCTGTCGCTGAAGTCGCCGAACTTGCCGGAACCGTTCTCGGCCAGCGTGCCCCACGGCTTGTTCCGGCCGTTCTGGTTGCCGTACAGCCGGGTGAAGGCCTGGTAGATCACCGGCTTGCCGGTGTAGGCGGGTGTAGGTGCTGGTGTTGGTGCTGGTGTTGGTGTTGGAGCGGCCTGCGGCCGCACTGCGGCTGTCTGGCAGGCGCCAAGCACGGCGGCCAGGATGGTGCACAGAGCGAGTGTGCGGATGTGCATCGGCAGCCTCCCGGCAGACGGTCGCCCGATGCTAGTCCAGCCCATGCGCGCGCACCGTCGCGATGCAATCGAATGCAGGCGCCGCGCCGCCCAACCGGTTCGCCCCGGAGAACCGTCGCATGCAGGGCGCCAACGAGGAACGCACGAGAAAGACGAGAAGGGCAGAGAACGCTTTCCGCGTTCTCTGAGTCTCCGCGTTGAACGCGGTTCGGCGTGCCGACGCAAAGACGCGGAGAAAGGCCGGTCGATGTTGTTCTCTGCGTTCCTTTGCGTCCTCTGCGTCTCCGCGTTGAATGGGCTACGTGGCGCGCCGGGTGCAGTGGAAGAAGCCGTTGAGGGTCAGGCGGCCGCGGGCGGGGTCGTCGCTGAGCAGCTCGGGCGCGGGGATGTCGCTGCAGTGGAACAGGGTGCCGTCGTAGCAGATCAGGCGGTTGAAGGCCGGTGGCACGGTCAACATGTGCTCGAACCAGGCGTTCGATTCGCGGATGTAGCCCGGCGCGATGGCGTACTTGCGGCTGAACTCGGCAGGCGCCAGCTCACCCGATTCGTGCACCAGCAAATCGATCTCGCGCGCCGGGCGCCGTGGTCGCCAGAAGCTGGTGCCGCCCAGGCGCGGGTCGTCGAACAGGTACAGCACCGAGGCGCCGACCACGTGCCCGGGACCCAGGCCCATGCGGTCGCGGTGGCAGATCCACTGGCGCGGCTGCAGCTCCTGCGGCTGGCGGGTGACGATCGACAGGCGGCTATGCGCACGCTGGATCCGGCGCGCGCCGAGACGGCCGCGCAGATGCTGCGCGAAGTACTCCGCCAGGCCCTCGGTGATCGCGTCCGGCAGCGCCAGTTCGATGCCTGGATAGGCGTTGTGATCCTCCAGCGTGAAGGCCTCGCGCACGCTTGCTGCGCGCGCCACCCAGGCGCGCGGGTCGGCCAGTGCGTCATCGATGATCCAGCAGTGCTGGTCGCCCCCGATGGGCAGGCTGCGGATATGCGGATTCGGATTGAACATGCCCGAAGTATGCTTGCGCGTACCGCTTCCGTCGCTGCCGGACCTACCCATGAGACTGACCCTCGCCGCCGCCCTTGCCTGCTTCGCCGCCAGCGCCAGCGCCAGCGCGGCGGGATTGCCGCAGGTATCGGTTGGCCGCATCGAGCGCATCGAAGCGATGCTGTCGGCCTTCCTGCCGGCGCGCAATGTCGATGTCTGGCTGCCACCCGGCTACCCGCAGCAGGCGCCCTATGCCGTGATCTACATGCACGACGGGCAGATGCTGTTCGACCCCTTCGAGACCTGGAACCACCAGGAATGGCGCGCCGACGAGGTCGCCGCGGAGGTCATCCGCACGGGTCGCACGCGGCCCTTCATCATCGTCGGTGTGTGGAACGACCCCGCCGCGCGCATTTCCGAGTACTTCCCGCAACGCGCCTTCGAGGCGCTGTCGCCGGAGAACCAACGGGCGCTGTTCGCGCTCAAGCGCGGCGAGGAGCCCTTCTTCTCGCGCCCGGTGGATTCGGACAATTACCTCAAGTTCCTGGTCGAGGAACTGAAGCCGCGGATCGACCGCAGCTACGCGGTGGACGGCTCGCGCGAATCCACCGTGATCATGGGTTCGAGCATGGGCGGGCTGATCTCGATGTACGCGCTGAGCGAGTACCCAGAAGTCTTCGGCGCCGCCGCCTGCCTTTCGACCCATTGGCCGGGCACTGTGCGCCCGGAGATTTTCGGCGTGGGAGAAGTCTTCTTCGGCTACGTCGACGCACACTTCCCGCCGCCCGGACCGAATCGGATCTATTTCGACCACGGCAGCGAGAGCCTGGACCAGCACTACGCCAAGCTGCAGCAGGAAGTCGACCGCCGCCTGCGCGCGCGCGGCTACGACGCCACGCGCATGCTCTCGCTGAGCTTCCCCGGCACCGACCACAGCGAACAGGCCTGGGGCGCGAGGTTGCATGTGCCGATGCAGTTTTTGTTGCCGCCGAGGGGATAGCGCGAAGTCGCCGCCGGTTGTGGGTTGTGGGTTCTGGGTTGTGGGCAGCAACAGCCGGTGAGCCCGAATGCTCCGCAAACATGTGACCGGCGTAGCCGTGCCGCCGTGACCCGCGCAGCCAGGGCTCGCTTGGTCGGCGCCCCCCGGGAACGCGATGCGCGCGCGCACCGCCAGGGCGACCGGGATGCGAGCATTGCCCACAACCCACAACCCACAACCCACAACCGGCCCCTCAGCCACCCGTCTCGCGCAGCGCGATCGCCCCGACGTTGGCCGCGGCCAGCTCGCGCTTGGCGGTTTCCAGGGCGCGGGCATCGGCGTAGGGGCCTACGCGCACGCGGTGCCAGGTGCGGTCGTTGATCTTGACCGGGGTGACCTGGGCCTGCACGCCCATCAGTGCGAGGCGGGCCTTGAGCGATTCGGCGTCGCCGGATTCGCCGAAGCTACCCACCTGCAGGAACATGCGCACCGCGGGGCTGCCGGCCGGCGGCGTCACCGGGGGCTTCTCGGACTGTGCCTTCAGCTCGGCGTCGGGGATCACCACCTCGATCTCCGGCAGCACCGAATAGAAGTCGTAGCGCGGCTTGCGCTGCTCGCCCGCGGGCGCGCGGGTGTCGCCGGCGGCCAGCTCGACCAGTGGCTTGTTGCCCTCGCCGGCGGGCTGCGCATCGGGATTCGGGCGCGGGCCCGCGGCGGGCATGCCGTCCTTGAGGATGAAGAACATCGACAGGCCCACGCCGAGCGCGAAGCCGGTGATCAGCCATACCCAGAAGGGCAGCGGTGTGCTGCTGCCGCCGCGGACTGCCTGCTTGCCCTTGGCCACTACATTTTCTCCGGCGCGGACACGCCGAGCAGTTTAAGGCCGTTGGCGAGCACCTGCTTGACCGCCAGCAGCAGGTTCAGGCGCGCGTTGCGCAGATCGTCCTCGTCGACCAGCACCTTGACCCCGGAGCCGTCGTAATAACCGTGCAGCGCCGCGGCGAGTTCGCGCAGGTAGTTGGCGACCAGGTGCGGCGCGCGCAGTTCGGCGGCGCGTTCGACCGTCTCCGGGTAGCGCAGCATCAGGTTCATCAGCTCCAGCTCGTGCTCGTTGCTGAGCTGGCTACGCGCGGCGTCGCCGGCCGAACGGTTGTGCGTCTGGCGCTGCTCGGCCAGCTTGTGGAACACGCTGGCGATGCGGGCGTGCGCGTACTGCACGTAATAGACCGGGTTGTCCTTGCTCTGCGACTTGGCGAGTTCCAGGTCGAAGTCCAGGTGCTGGTCGTGGCTGCGCATCACGTAGAAGAAACGCGCGGCGTCGGTGCCCACCTCGGTGCGCAGGTCCCTGAGCGTGACGAAGTTGCCCTCGCGCTTGCCCATCGGCACTTCCTTGCCGTCCTTGAACAGCTTGGCGAACTGCACCAGCACGATCTCGACATTCGCCGGGTTCAGCCCGAGGCCGCTGGCCGCGGCCTTGAGGCGCGCGATGTAGCCGTGGTGGTCGGCGCCCAGCACATAGACCGCGCGGGTGAAGCCGCGCTCGAACTTGTTCAGCAGGTAGGCGATGTCGGAGGCGAAGTAGGTGGTGGCCCCGTTTTCGCGGATGACCACGCGGTCCTTCTCGTCGCCGAAGGTGGTGGCGCGGAACCACTTGGCGCCGTCCTTCTCGTACATGTGGCCCAGGCGCGTCAGGCGCGCGATCGCGCGCTCGACCGCGCCGGATTCAGCCAGCGAGCGCTCGGAGAAGAAGTTGTCGTAGCGCACGTTGAAGGCGAGCAGCTCGTCGCGGATGGTGCCGAGCAGGGTGTCCAGCGCGAGCTTGTAGATCACGTCGAAATCGCCGCCGAGCAACTGTCGCGCGCGCGCGATCAGGCCGTCGACATGCGCTTCCTTGTCGCCGCCCTGGCTCTCGTCCGGCGGCAGCCCGTTGGTCACCTCGAACGGGCTCTGGCGGAAACGGTCGCCGTGCGCGTGCTTGAGCGCGCGGGCGACATCGACGACGTAATCGCCCTTGTAGCCGTTGTCCGGGAAGCGCACCGGGTTGCCGGTCAGCTCCAGGTAGCGCAGCCACACACTGGCGGCCAGGATGTCCATCTGGCGGCCATAGTCGTTGACGTAGAACTCGCGCTGTACCTTCAGGCCGGAGGCTTCGAGGATGTTGGTCAGGCTGGCGCCGAAGGCCGCGCCGCGGCCATGGCCGACGTGCAGCGGGCCGGTCGGATTGGCCGAGACGAATTCGACCGTGATGTGCTCGTTCTCGTCCACCTCGGCGCTGCCGTACTCGGCGCCGCGCTCGAGCACGCGCCTGAGGGTGCCCAGCAGGCAGCTCTTGCTCAGCGTGAAGTTGATGAAGCCGGGGCCGGCGATCGAGACCGCTTCCACATGGCGCGACGGCGGCAGGTGGTCGACGATCGCCTGCGCCAGGTCGCGCGGCTTCATGCCCAGCTGCTTGCACAGCACCAGCGCCGCATTCGTCGCGAAATCGCCGTGCTCCTTCTGCCGCGTGCGCTCGATGGCGAAATCCGGCGCCTCCGGCAGTTCGACCTGCTGCTTGCGACGGACGTCCAGCAGCGCCTGCATCACCAGTTCGTGGAGGTGTTCTTTCACGGCGAAGGGGGTGGAAAAGGGGGCCGGCAGGATAGCAGGGGGGCGGGTGGAGCGGGGGGAGGTGAAGCGGGGGAAGGTGAAGCGGGGGGAGGTGAAGCGGGGGGAGGTGAGGCGGGTCAGGGGTCAGGGGCCCTGCACTTGGCTTCGCGACGATCTTGAGGTGGTGTACGCCCAATGGCCCGTACCACTTCAAGCCACGAGCGAAGCGCCGGGCATTCCCCCTGCACCTGGCTTCGCGACGATCTTGAGGTGGTGCACGCCCAATGGCCCGGACCACTTCAAGCCACGAGCGAAGCGCCGGGCATTCCCCCTGACCCCCGCCCCGCTTCACCTCCCCCGCATCTGCATCTTGATCCACATCAACACACGCCGTCTCTACCTGGCATTTGATAGTCATTCGCATTTACGGCGACTGCGGTTATCGTTAAGCTCGTGAACCTCAATCCATTGCACTCATCCGACATGTGGTCCGCTGAAACCGATTCCGCGCCGACCAGCGCCGAGCCTGCCGCGGCGGCGCCGGCGGGCGTCAGCCTGGCGACCCTGAACAGGGGCGAGTCCGCGCGGGTGCTGGAGGTGCGCTTGCCGGCGGGCCGTGCGCATGGGCACGACATCAACCTGGTGCTGCGCTTGCTGGAAATCGGCTTTGTGCCGGGCGAGCGGGTGCGGGTGATGGCGCTTGGGCCCGGCGGCCGCGAGCCGATCGCGGTGCGCGTGGGCGGCACGCTGTTCGCGCTGCGCCGGCATGAGGCCGAGCATATCCTGGTGCTGCGCCTGGACCATCAGCGATGAGCGCGGCGCAACTGGCAATGGACGGCGCCGACGCGCGCCGGGTGGCCCTGCTGGGCAATCCCAACTGCGGCAAGACCGCGCTGTTCAACCTGCTGACCGGCAGCCGGCAGAAGGTCGCCAACTACGCCGGCGTGACCGTCGAGCGCAAGGAAGGCGTCGCGACCTCGCCCGCCGGCACGCGCTACCGGGTGCTCGACCTGCCCGGCGCCTACTCGCTGAATGCGGACAGCGCAGACGAGGCGGTCACGCGCGACGTGGTGCTCGGCCAACTCGACGGCGAGCAGGTGCCCGAGGTGCTGGTGTGCGTCACCGACGCGACCAATTTGCGGCTGAACCTGCGGCTGGTGCTGGAGGTCAGGCGGCTTGGCCTGCCGATGCTGCTGGCGCTCAACATGAGCGATCTGGCGCAGCGCCGGGGCATCCAGATCGACATCCCGAAGCTGTCGCAACTGCTCGGTGTGCCGGTGGTGCCCACCATCGGCGTGCACCGCGGCGGCGCCGATCCCTTGCTTGCAGCGCTCGACGCGATGCCTGCCGCCGTGCGCGCGCCGGTCGCATCGTGGCATCCGCCGACCCTGGCCGAGATCACCGAGACCCACCGCCAGGTGCGCGAGATCCTGAGTCAGTGCGTCACCGAGCCGGCGGTGGACCGCCGCTGGGACGAGCACATCGACCGCGTGGTGATGCACCCGCTGGCGGGGCTGGCGATCCTCGCGGTGGTGCTGTTCCTGATGTTCCAGGCGGTGTTCGCCTGGGCCGAGGCGCCGATGGGCTGGATCGAGGCCGGCGTGGGCTGGCTGGGCGAGGCGGTCGGCGGCGCGATGAGCGACGGCCTGCTGAAGAGCCTGCTGGTCGACGGCGTGATCGCCGGCGTGGGCGGCGTGCTGGTGTTCCTGCCGCAGATCGTGATCCTGTTTGCGTTCATCCTCGCGCTGGAGGATTCCGGCTATCTGCCGCGCGCAGCCTTCCTGCTCGACCGCTTCATGGGCAAGGTCGGCCTGTCCGGGCGCTCGTTCATCCCGCTGCTGTCGAGCTTCGCCTGCGCGATCCCCGGGATCATGGCCACGCGCGTGATCAGCAACTGGCGCGATCGTTTGTCGACCATCCTGATCGCGCCGCTGATGACCTGCTCGGCGCGCCTGCCGGTCTACGCGCTGCTGATCGGCGCCTTCATTCCCGACCGCGCGGTCGCTGGCGTGTTCAACCTGCAGGGGTTGGTGCTGTTCGGCCTGTACCTCGCCGGCATCGTCGGCGCGGTGGTGGTCGCCTGGGTGCTCAAGCACACCGTCGGCCGCGGCATGCACCACCCGCTGATGATGGAACTGCCCACCTGGCGCATCCCCAACCTGCGCAACCTCGCGCTCGGGTTGCTGGAGCGGGTCAAGATCTTCCTGCGCCGCGTCGGCGGCATCATCCTCGCGCTGACCATCGTGCTGTGGGCGCTGGCGACCTTCCCGGCGCCGCCCGAGGGCGCCACCGGCCCGGCCATCGATTACAGCTACGCCGGCATGCTCGGCCACGCGATCCAGCCGCTGTTCGCGCCGATCGGCTTCGGCTGGGAGATCTGCATCGCGCTGATCCCCGGCATGGCCGCGCGCGAGGTCGCGGTCGGCGCGCTCGGCACGGTGTACGCGCTGCAGGGTGGCGAGGAGGAAGTCGCCAACCAGCTCGGCACCCTGATCGGCGCGCAGTGGTCGCTGGCCACCGCGCTGTCGCTGCTCGCCTGGTATGTGTTCGCGCCGCAGTGCCTGGCCACCCTGGCGGTGGTCAAGCGCGAGACCCAGGGCTGGCGCTATCCGCTGCTGATGGCGGGCTACCTGTTTGGCCTGGCCTATCTCGCGTCGCTGGTCACCTACCAGCTCGCGGTGGCGCTGGGAGCCGGCTGATGGGCGAGCAGCTCCTGGTGCTGCTGATCGTCGCGCTGGCCGTCGGCTACAGCGCCTGGCACCTGACGCCGGCCAGCCTGCGCCAGCGCGGTGTGGCCGCCTTCGCCCGGCGCTGCGCCGGCACCCGCCTGGCGCGCGTCTCGCCCAGCCTGGCCCGCGCCGCCGCCAAACCTACCGGCGCCTGCGCCGGCTGCGGCGCGCGCGGTCAGTGCCCGGTGGGGCGGAACTTGCGCTGATTCCGCGGCCGCGCCCTCAGCGCGGCAGCTCCACCCGCGCCGGCGCGATGCTCGCGCCCGCGCCGAGTGCCCAGCGCGCGGCGTAGCGGCTGTACGGGCCGAAGGGCGGGTCGATGGGTTTGAGCGCGAAGCCGGGGGCGTCGAGTTCGCGTGCGAGCAGGGCGGCCTCTTCGACGAACACGTTGTCCTCGATGCCGGCACTGCGTGCGCGTTCCAGCGCCGCGCGCGCGGCTGCGCGATCGCCGGCCTGCAGCGCCTGGCGCGCCTGGATCAGCGGGATCAGGCAGGCATCGTCGGGGTCGTCCAGGCCCTCCGGCAGCGCCAGCGGCACGCCCACCAGGCGCGCCGCGTACAGCTCCGCCGGCAGCGCCGCGAGTGGATTCTGCAGCTTGGCGAGCAGCGCGGGGGCGCTGCCCGGCCGGGGCGCCGCGCGGGGGGGCCCGGGCGGGCGCGGCTCTGCGCCAGCGCCAGCGCGGCATCCGCGGCATAGGCGAACTGCGAGCGCTCGGTCAACCGTGCGCGCGCCTGCTGCAGCAGGCTCTCGGCCTGGGCGTAGTCGCCCAAGGCACCGCTGAACACCCCGGCCCACAGCAAGCCACGCGACTCGATGTCGAAGCGTGCCGCGCCGCGCGCCAGCCCGACTGCTTCGAGGTAGGCATCGCGCGCGCCGGGCAGATCGCCCGCGGTGTAGGTCAGGCGGGCGCGCAAACTGGCGCGCTCGGGATCTTCCGGTGCGCGTTCCAAGTGCTGGAACTGGGCCCAGGCGCCGGGCAGGTCGCCCATCGAGGCGCGGTCGGCGATCGCGTCGACCAGCTTGCGGTGGCCCAGCCGCTCCACCTGGATCGCCTGCAGCTCGCGCACCGCCGCCTCGCGCAGGCCTCGCCGGCTGAGCTGGTGGGCGCGCGCAAGATGCAGGAACCAGGCTTCCGGGCGCATCTCGAGAATCGCGCCGGAGTAGCGAAGGCTGGGTTCGATCTCGTCATCGGCATCGCGCTCGACGAAATCCGCCAGCAGGTCGATGTACGGATCGGCCAGGCCAGCGATCCGCGCGCGCATCTCGGCCCGCCAGTGGGCGTGTTCTGCGCCCCCGGCCAGCGCCGAGGTCCAGTAGGCGCTGAGCAGCGCCGGCACCGGCGTGCGCCGGTCGGCGCGATGCGCGCTGGCCAGCAACGCCAGTGCTGCCGGCGCATCGCCGCGCGCTTCGGCCAGGATCGCCCGGCGGATCATCGGGATGGTTGCGGCGTGTTCGGTATGTAGGTTCTCGGGAAGCAGTCCCATCGCCACCAGCGCTGGTTCCTGGCCCCAATCCGCCAGGTCCGCGGCGGCGTCCGCACCCACCCGCGGGTCCTCGCGGCTGACCAGCGGCAGCAGCGAGGGCAGCGAGGCGCCGGTGGCGATCGCCAGCAGCGCCAGCGCCGCCGGACGCTTCCAGCCGAGTGGCCGCTGCGTGGCAGGCGCCAGCCAGGCCTGCAGATCGGCGATCATCGCGTCCATGCTCGGGTAGCGCGCCGCCGGCGACTTCGCCAGGCAGCGGCGTACGATGGTGTCGAGCTCGCCGGCGCGGCGGGCAGCGTAGCGCCTGAGCGTGATCTCGCCCGACGCGCCCGCGCCGACGCGTTTCTCCCTCTGCGCATCGCGCAGCGCGGCGCTCAGGGTCTGCGGTTCCTGCTCGGACACTGCGCGCGCCCAGGCCAGGGCGTCGTCCGCATTGGCGCGGTAGGGCAGGCGCCCGGCGAGCAGGCGGAACAGCAGCACGCCGAACTGGTAGATGTCGGTGGCGGCGGACAACTCGCCGCCGCGGAACTGCTCGGGCGCCGCGTACTCGGGCGTCATCGGGCCCATGCGCTGCTGCGTCAGCGTCGGCCCCGACTCGCCCTTGAGCAGCTTGGCGATGCCGAAATCGAGCAGCTTCACGTGGCCGTCGGCGCTGACCAGGATGTTGTTCGGCTTGATGTCGCGATGGATCACGTTGCGCCGGTGCGCGTAGGCCAGCGCCTCGGCGACCTCGATCAGCAGGCGCAGCCGGGCCTCGCTGTCGGCGCCGGTGGCGTCGGCGTATTCGGTGATCGGGCGGCCGTCGATGAACTCCAGCGCGAAATAGGGCATCCCCTCGGGGGTCTCGCCGCCATCCAGCAACTGCGCGATGTGCCGATGGCGCAACTCGGCGAGGATCTGGCGCTCGCGGGCGAAACGCGCGGTGAGGCCGGGGTGGATGCCGCCGACCAGCTTCAGCGCCACCGTCTGGCGGAAGCCGCCATCCACCCGCTGGCCCTCGTAGACCGCGCCCATGCCGCCGGCACCGAGCATGCGCGTCAGCTGGTAGGGGCCGATGCGGCGGCCGATCCACGGATCCGCGCGCCCGCCGGGCGAGGCATCCGGTTGGGTGACTTCGACCTGAGCCATCTCGGCCGCCGGACGCGACAATCCGGCGCTGTCCAGATGCCGCGCGATCAGTCGTTCCAGGTCCCGGCGCAGCTCCTCGGACTCGGAGGACAGCTCGCGCAGGAAGGCTGCGCGCGCGGCGTCGTCGAGGTCGAGCGCGCGGTCCAGCAGCGGCCGCAACTGCTTCCAGCGCTCGGGGGCGAGGGCAGCGGCGGCCATGGCTTCAGTCCCCGGCGCCGGCTCCGCTGGCCAGCCCCGGCAGCGCATCCAGCAGGAAGGCGCGCGCCATCTCCCAGTGGCGCCTGACGGTGCGCTCGGTCACCCCGCGCGCGGCGGCGATGTCGACGAAGGAGAGCCCGGCGAAGAAATGCCATTCGACGATCTCGGCCAGTTCCGGGTCCGCCGCTTCCAGCTGCCGCAGCGCGCCGTCGATCTGGATCAGCTCGTCGAGCGGGCGCGATTCGTCGGCGATGCGCTCGGTCAGCTCGGCGCGCACCTGGCCGGCGCCGTGCTTGACGGTGCCGCCCTGGCGGCTGATGTCGAGCAGCACCTGGCGCATCGCGCGGGCGAACAGGCTGTAGAAATGCTGGCTGTCGTTGAGCGATTCGACCGCGCCGCGCGCGATCTTCATGTACGCCTCGTGCACCAGCGTGGTCGGGTTGACCGTCAGCGCGCCGCCGCTGCGGCGCAGCGCCGCGCGCGCGATGCGCTTGAGCTCGGCGTAGGCCAGGTCGTAAAGCTCGCGCTGCGCCTGCGCGTCGCCGCTGCCGGCGGCATCGAGCAGATGGGTGACCTGGGGGCGGTTCATGCGATGGGCGCGGGCAATCGGTGAGAGGGCAGAGTGTGACCAAGAATCCAAGCCGCGGACAAGTCTCGCGAGCTGTCCGGTTCATCGATCACAGTACGTTTGCCGGATTCTGGTGTAATCGAGCGATGATCGAGGATCCGAGCATGCTGCAGTCCCCCGATTCCGGGCTGATCGCGCGCCTGCGTGCGGACGCCGAGCCCCTGCGCGACAGCTTCGCGGCGGCGGCGGCGGATCCGCGCGCCTTCGCCAGCGACTTCTACGATGCGCTGTTCGAGCTGGCGCCCGCCATCCGTGGACTGTTTCCCGAGGACCTGCAGTCGCAGCGCGAGAAGTTCGCGCAGACCCTGGCGATCGTTGTCGGGTTCATCGAGGATCCCGCCTCGCTGGTGGGGTCGCTGCGCCAACTCGGCGCACGCCATCTCGCCTATGGCACGGAGCCGCAGCACTACGCGCCGGTCGGCGAGGCGCTGCTCAGGACGGTCGACGCGCGCACCGCTGGCGGCCTGTCGCCCGAGGCGCGCCAGGGCTGGCGCCGGCTGTATGGCTGGATCGTCGCCGAAATGCTCAGCGGGGCGCGGCTGGCGCCCTGAACGCGCCCGCAGCGGCTTGCCGCGAACCGGTGCCAGGGATACCCTGCCGGCGTCACGGCAGGGGACCGGCAATGCGCGCTTCGGTGATTCTGTGTGCGGGATGGCTGCTCGGCATGCCGGGTGCGGCGGTGGCGGATGCCCGCGTCGGCGAAGATGAATGGGCCGCGGCGCGCGGCTTGCCGGTCGGCGCTGCCAGCACCTTCGCCAGCCTGCCGCTCGGCGCCGCGCGCAGTGGCGCGGTGCGCATGCAGCGCATCGACATCTACGCGGCAGACGCCAGGATCTACGAGGCCACTGCGGATGGCCTGCGCCAGCTGCCGCGCAGCGACTGGCTGCATTTCGTCGCCGACCCATCGGTGCCGGGTGCGCCGCGGATCGGGCTGTCGATCTCGGCCGATGGCAAGCGCGCCGCAGGCCTGTTGTTGGCCGACGACGGCCGTTCGATGGGCATCGAAGGACGCAGCGACGGCAGCGGGCTGGTGCTGGACTTGCGCGAGCCCCAGACTGACGCCAGGGGAAACCCGGGCCGCTTTGCCTGCGACAACCACACCATGTCCTGGCAGCTGCAGAGCCAGCCGCGGTACGCGGGGATGGCGGTGCTTGCGCCCGGGCGCACGCCGCAGGTGGCCACCCGCAGCGCGACCGTCGCGGTGGACACCGACAACGAACTGCTGCAGCAGAAGTTCAGCGACAACACCACCAGCGCGACCAATTACCTGGCGCAGCTGTTCGTCGGCATGAATGTGGTCTACGAGCGGGACCTCGACCTCCGGCTGTTGCAGGGCACCACGATCCTGCGCCCCTCGAGCAATCCGGACCCCTACTCGGCGACCAGCACCTCGGCGCAGCTCACCGAATTCGGCACTTTCTGGCAGAACAACCAGGGCGCCGTGCAGCGTGCATTCGCGATGTTCATCTCGGGCAAGGCATCCAGTCAGTTCAGCTCCGCCGGCATTGCATGGGTGCTCGGCGGCAACAACTACTGCACCAGCACCAACGCGAACGGCGGCCACTACAGTGTGTCGCAGGTGTTCAAGTTCCCCCAGGCGACCGCGGCCGACGACGTGTTGGTGGTCGCGCACGAGATCGGGCACAACCTCGGCGCCGAGCACACCCACTGCTCCAGCGCCACCACCGGGGCCGGGACCGTCAACACCAACACCATCGACCAGTGCTACAACAGCGAGGCCGGATTCGGCTGCTTCGGCGGCACCGAAGCCTGTCCGGCGCCGCAGACTGTCAACGGCGTGGCCAACGTCACCGGCACGCTGATGAGCTATTGCCACCTGAACGGCTTGCAGAACTGCGATTCCAGCGAGGTCTTCGCGACTGCACATCGCACCTTCCTGAGCCCGCGGGTAGCCAACAACGTGACCAACGGCTGCTTCGCGCCGATCGCAGCCGGCAACAACATCTTCGCCAACGGCTTCGAATGACTCAGCCACCGTGGCGTCCGACGCGCGAGGAAGAAAGCCGGGCGCCGCCCAGCCGCTGCGCGGCACTACGGCCTGCGTACCCGTGCAACCGGTTACTACCTGGTTGATCGCTGCAGCGCCCGGCCGGGCTCGCGCGGTCGACTCCACAGCCTGAGCTGGCACTTCAGCGGCAGGCTGTTACCATCGGCAACGCTCGGCCCGGAACGGAACGCGAACCAACCGCGTCCGCCGTGGTCCCAGCCTGCCGGAGCCGTCGATGAGCGAGAGCGTCACCAGCCTCAACAAGGAAGACCTGCCCGACGCCCGCGCGGCGCGCGGGCGCTGGCTGCGTTACGGTGTCCGCGTGCCGCTGCTGCTGTGGCACATCGTGATCCACCTGCCGCTGACCCTGGTGCTGGTCACCCCGCTCGGCGAGCGCGTGCGCTGGGGCGACGAGCACCTGCGCCACCGCGCGATCCGCTGGTGGTCGGCGGGCCTGATGCGGATCTTCGGTTTCCGCCTGGTGCGCCACGGCCAGCCGCACAGCGGCGCCGCGCTGGTGGTCGCCAACCACCTGTCGTGGCTGGACATCGAGTTGATCCACAGCGCGCGCGCGGTCGAGTTCGTGGCCAAGGCCGAGATCAGCCGCTGGCCGCTGGTCGGCTGGCTGGCGCGCCGCGCCGGCACCATCTACCACCGCCGCGGCAGCACCGAGTCGCTCGCCAGTGTGGCCCAGATGATGGTCGAACGCCTGCAGCAGGGGGCCCAGGTGGGCGTGTTCCCCGAAGGCGGCACCACCGACGGCAGCCGGGTGCGGGTGTTCCACGCGCGCATCTTCCAGACCGCGGTGGAGGCCGGCGTGCCGGTGCAGCCAGTGGCGTTGCGCTACCTGCTGAACGGCCAGCCCAATCCCACCGTCCCGTTCACCGACGGCGAGAGTTTCTTCGTCAACTTCGTGCGCCTGCTGGGCGAGCCGTCGATGACTGCCGAGGTGCATTTCCTCGAACCCTTGCAGCATGCGGGCGATGGCCGCCGCCGCCTCGCCGAGGGCGCACGCGCCCGCATCGTGCAGGCCTTGGGTCACGCCGAATGAACCCACGCGAGGCCCTGCCATTGCCGGGACACGGCGTGTTCCGCCGCCGCGGGCCGCTGGCCAACGCGCATGTGCAGTCCTTGCTGGCGTCCAGCGGCCTGCGCCGCGCCGCCGCGCGGATGCGCTTCCCGGACCTGCACGCTGCCAGCAGCGAGGCGATCCTCGATTGCGGCGATGGCGTGCGCCTGCAAGGCTTCCACTCGGTGCAGAGCGCGCTGCCGCAGGCGCGCGGCCTGGCGGTGCTGCTGCATGGCTGGGAAGGCTGCGTGCAATCGAGCTACCTGCTGGTCAGCGCCGGGCGCCTGCTGGCGGCCGGTTTCGACGTCTTCCGCCTGCATTTCCGCGACCACGGCGACACCCACCACCTCAACGAAGGGCTGTTCCACTCCTGCCGCATCGACGAGGTGGTCGGTGCCGTGCGCGCGGTGCAGCAGCGTTACACCCCGCGGCGCCTGGTGGTGGCCGGATTCTCGCTTGGCGGCAATTTCGCCCTGCGCGTGGCGCTGCGCGCGCCGGCGGCCGGCATCGAGGTGGCGCACGCCTTTGCCGTCTGCCCACCGCTCGATCCAGCCGCCAGCCTGCGCCAGATCGAGATCGCGCCGTGGATGTACGAGCGCTATTTCATCGCCAAATGGACCGAGTCGCTGCGGCGCAAGCAGGCGCTGTTCCCGCAGCGCTACGACTTCGCCGAATGGCCGAAGCGGCCGACCCTGCGCGACCTGACCGCGCGGATGGTGGCCGGCTACACCGACTACCCATCGCTGGAGGACTACTTCAACGGCTACTCGATCGCCGGCGACCGCCTCGGCGGGCTGTCGGTACCTGCGACCATCGTCACCTCCAACGACGATCCGGTGATCCCGGTCGGCGACTACCACGGGCTGGCGCTGCCATCCTGCGCCGAGATGATCCTGACCGACCACGGCGGCCATTGCGGCTTCATCGAGGACTGGCGGCTGAAGAGCTGGATCGAAGACTTGCTGGTCGACCGCCTCACGCGCGCGGTGGGTTGAGGCGAGCGGTTTGCGGCCCGCGATCCCGGGGCCCTGCGTTAACATCAGCTCCACGCTTAGGTTCCCGAGCTGCCCGCCATGCCGACGATCACGCGCCTGCCCTTGCTGCCGTTGCGCCGCCTGCGCGCCGAGCCCAACCAGCTGATCCTGCACTACCGTGGCGGGCGCCTGGTCACCAAGGGCGCCGGCATCGCCTACTGGTTCTCGCCGCTGTCGGCGGCGATCGCGATGCTGCCGATCGAGGACTGCCAGAGCACTTTCGTGCTCAACGAGCACTCGGCGGATTTCCAGCCGATCAAGGTGCAGTCGACCATCACCTACCGCATCGCTGATCCGGAAAAGGCGGCCGGCCGTTTCAATTTCTCGTTGTCGATCGACAAGGGCGTGTGGCTGGAACAGCCGCTGGACCGCCTCGCCAGCGTGCTCGCGCAGCGCGCGCTGCCGGTGGTGCGCAAGCTGATCTCGGCGCAGCCGCTGGAGGCGGTGCTGCGGCAGGGATCCGAGCAAGTGCGCGCCGCGCTGGTGCAGGCGCTCGGCAGCGACCCGGAGATCCTCGCGATGGGTCTGCAACTGGTCAATCTGGTGATCGACCAGATCGTGCCCAGTGCGGAACTGGAGAAGGCGCTCGGCACGCCGATGCGCGAGGCGGTCCAGGCGCGCGCCGACGAAGCGCAGTTCCAGCGCCGCGCGCAGGCGGTCGAAAAAGAGCGCGCGATCAAGGAAAACGAACTCGCCACCGAGCTGGAACTGGAGCGGCGCCAGCAGGAACTGATCCGCAAGCGCGGCGAAAACGCCTTGCTGCAGGCGCAGCAGGAAGCCGCCAGCCAACGCACCCAGGTCGAGGCCGCCATCGAACGCCAGCGCCTGCAGACCGAGGCCGCCGCGCAGCAGACGAAAATCAACGCGCAGGCGCAGGCCGAGGCGCAGCAACTGCTCGCCGCGCAGGCCGCCGCCGCGATGCGCGAGCAACACGGAATCTGGCGCGACACCCCGCCCGCCGCCGCCACCGCGATGGCCTTGGGCCAGCTGGCGACCAAGCTGCAGAGCATCGGCCACCTCAACATCACTCCCGATCTGCTCGGCCAGAGCTTCACCCAGTTGCTCAGGGACCAGGCGGCACCGTGAGGCAGGGAAGCGGGGTGGGTGAAGCGGGGGAGGGGGCAGAGGACCTGCCTTGTGCTCCGGTCGAACCGCGCCGCATCCGATTGGCCTGCAACCCGCGAGGGTGCCCGACAACCGCCGCCAATCGGGTCCCCTGCCCCCTGCCCCGCTTCATCCACCCCGCCTCTCCCCACCCATGACCCCCGCCCTCCCACGCATCGTGCTGGTCACCCGGCGCACGCCGCTGGAGGCGCTGCTGGAGCGCTTCGGCACGCGCGGGCAGGCCGAGTTCTACTTGCGCACGCGGGGCCAGAACCTCGGTTGGGCGCAAGGCGTGCACGACAAACTGCAGCAGGCGCTGCGCGCGGTGCAGGGCGCGATTCCGTCCTGGCAGCGCAGCGTGCGGGTGGACCGCGACGACCTCGACCGCTTCCTGTTCGCGCCTGACGATGTGGTGGTGATCGTCGGCCAGGACGGGCTGGTGCCGAATGTCGCCAAGTACCTGCGTGGCCAGACCGTGGTCGGCTTCAATCCCAACCCGGCCGAATACGACGGCGTGCTCTGCCGCCACCCGACGCTGTTCGCGCTGCCGCTGCTGAATTTCGCCTGCCGGCCCGGTGCCGTGCGCGAGGACGCCGGCTTTCGCATCGAGGAGCGCTGCATGGCGAGGGCGCTGCGCGAGGATGGGCAGGAGCTGCGCTCGTTGAATGAGGTCTTCATCGGCCACCAGAGCCACCAGTCGGCGCGCTACCGGATCCGCTTCGGCGCCCTGCGCGAGCGCCATTCCTCGTCCGGCGTGATCGCCGCCACCGGCACCGGCGCCACCGGCTGGGCGCGCTCGATCGCCAGCCAGCGGCAACTTCCCGAGCAATTGCCGAGTGCGGTCGACCAGCGTCTGGCCTGGTTCGTGCGCGAGCCGTTTCCGAGCGTCGCCACCGGCACTTCGGTCAACTTCGGTTATGTGGACGCCGAGCGCGTACTGGAGCTGGAGTCGGAGATGGACGACGGCGGCGTGATCTTCGCCGATGGCATCGAGAGCGACCGGCTCGAGTTCCTGGCTGGCCAGCGCTGCGAGATCAGTCTGGCGCCCGAACGCCTGCGGTTGGTGGTATGAGCGGATCCGACCTGACCCAGCAGATGGCGCAGGCCGCGGACGACCCGGCGGCGCGTGCACACGTGCTCGAGCAGGTCTACGCGGACCTCGCGCGACTGGCACACGCCGAGCTGGCGCGCCATCGGCACGGCGGCACGCTCAACACCCGTGCGCTGGTCAACGAGGCCTACCTCAAGCTGTTCGCCGGCGGCGAGGCCGACTACCAGAACCGCCAGCACTTCTTCGCCACCGCAGCGCGCGCAATGCGCCAGGTGGTGATCGACTACGCCCGCGCACGCCTGGCCGACTGCCGCGGCGCGGGTGCCGAGCATGTGTCGCTCGACGACCTGGACGCGGGCGCGCTGCCGGTTGCCGAGCAGGCCGAGCGCCTGGTTGCCATCGACGCGGCCCTCGCTCGGTTGGCGGCGCTCGATCCGCGTCTCGCGACGGTGATCGAGATGCGCTTCTTCGTGGGCATGGAAGTGGAGGAGCTTGCGGCGCTGCTGCAGGTGTCGGTGCCGACGATCGTGCGCGACACGCGGACGGCGAAGGCGTTCCTGCAGCGGGAGCTGGACCTGGGGTGACCGGACTTCGCCCGTGGTCTCGCGGTTGCCGTCTTGTTTTCCGCGGGAACCGGCCGCGCCCGCGATCTTTGGCTTTCGCTGTCCCTGTCGCTTGCCGTCTTGGCTTTGGCATTTGTGGGAGCGGGCTTTGCCCGCGATCTTTGCTGTCGCTTTTCGCCTTTCGCTTTTCGCCTTTCGCTTTTCGCTTTTCGCTTTTCGCTTTTCGCTCTTCGCTTTTCACTCTTCGCTCTTCACTTCAAGAGCGAGAGCGTTTCGGCCTGGCGGCCGAGTCACTTCTCTTTGAGTGGCCAAAGAGAAGTAACCAAGAGAAAGGCCACCCCGCGTCCGCGCCCCGTGTGCGTCGTGCACACGGGGTCCCCTGCGGTGCTCGCCGGATCAAGGCCGCTGCGCAACTCGCACATCCATGTGCTCGGACATGCTCGCTTTCCCCTTGATCCAGCTCCGCTCCTCGGCGCTCCCGAGGGGCCCCGGGTTCCTTCGACCCGGCTTCCTGCCTGGATTTCGAGGGGGAGGCGGGCCTGTCGGCTTGCGGGCGGGTTAGGGAAGGAAGCCACAGCCAGAAGCAAAGCCACAGCCAGAAGCAAAGCCACAGCAGAAGCCCCTGACGCTTTGCTCTCGATGCTGGCCGAGCACCACGAACTGATGGCTCGCCTCGAAGACCAGGCAGGAAGCCAGGTCGAAGGAAAAATGGGTCCTGTGGAGCGCGGGCTGTCCGGGGTCTTGCTCGGATTCGGCATGGCGCGGCTCCAGTGGCCGCCGGGGATGCCATGGAGTTCCGCGCCGGCGGAGGCCTGACGGCGGCTTGGTCGCCATTCATTGCATTGTCATCGCCCCGTTACCGCACCGTAGCGCAGCGCGCGCAGGCTGCGCCGAACCACTAAGGTGCCGCGCGCATGCATGTGTTGATGGTGACGGAGACCTACCCACCCGAGGTCAACGGCGTGGCCCTGACCGTGCAGTGCCTGCGGCAGCAATTGCTCGCCGCCGGGCACCGGGTCTCGCTGGTGCGCCCGCGCCAAGCCTGCGACCACGCGCCGGCGCCGGATGAGGTGCACGTGCGCAGCTTGCCGATCCCGCGCTACCCGGGGCTGCGCTTCGGCCTGCCGGCGGGGCGCTTGTTGCGCCGGATGCTGCGTACCGAGCGAGTGGACGCGGTGTACGTGGCTACCGAGGGGCCGCTCGGCTGGTCGGCGGTGCGCGCGGCGAAAGCCTGCTGCGTGCCGGTTGCGAGCGGCTTCCACACCCGCTTCGACGACTACTTCCGCCACTACGGCGCGCCTTTCCTGGAGCGCGCGGCCTTCGCCTGGATGCGCCGTTTCCACAACCGCGCCGACACCACCCTGGTGCCGACCACCGAACTGCGCGACTGGCTGCTGGCGCGTGGCTTCGCGCGGGTGCAACTGCTGCGCCGCGCGGTCGATACCCAGCGCTTCCATCCGCAGCACCGCGACCCGGAGCTGCGCCGCCGCCTCGGCGTGTCCGAGTGCACGCCGCTGGTGCTGCACGTGGGCCGGCTGGCGCCGGAGAAGAACCTGGACTTGGTGGTCGCCGGCTTCGAGCGCATCCGCGCGCTGAACCCGGCGGCGCGCATGCTGTGGGTGGGCGACGGGCCGGCGCGCGCGCAACTGGAGCGCGAGCATCCCAAGCATCTGTTCGCCGGCGTGCTGCGCGGCGCCGAGCTGGCGCGCCACTACGCCAGCGCCGACATGTTCCTGTTCCCCTCGGTCAGCGAGACCTTCGGCAACGTCACCCTGGAGGCGCTCGCCAGCGGGCTGACCGTGTGCGCGTTCGACTACGCGGCGGCGCGCGAGCACATCGTCGATGGGGTCAGCGGCGCGCTGGCGCCCTTCGACCAGTCCGGCGCCTTCATCCGCCGGGTGGAACAGGCCGCGCGCGACTGGCTGCGCGGCGTGCGCCTGGGCCGCGCCGGCCGCGCATCGGTCGAGCAGCTCAGCCCGCAGCGGGTCGCCGAGGATTTTGCGCAACTGCTCGGCGCGCTGCGCCCCCATGCCGCTGTCCGTTCAACGGAGAACCGCCATGCTGCTTTCGATCCGCCGCTTCTCTGACCAGGTCAGCGCGACCGACCTGGCGCTGACCCGGCGCCTGCGCCGGCTGTCGGACACACCGTGGGTGCTGGCCGGATTCGCCGCGGTCTCGCGCCTGGGCGACGGGCTGATCTGGTACCTGCTGATGCTCGCGCTGCTGCTGTTCGGTGGCGAAGCAGATCAGCGCGTGGTGCTGCAGATGGCGCTGCTCGGCATCGCCAGCCTGCTCGCCTACAAGGGGCTCAAGCGGCTCAGCCGGCGCCCGCGGCCGCTTACGCGCGAGCGCACCCTGGCCACCGCGGTGGCACCGCTCGACGAGTTCAGCTTCCCCTCCGGGCACACCCTGCATGCGGTGGGCTTCACCCTGGTGCTGGTGCAGCACTACCCGGAATCGGGGCTGCTGCTGTGGCCGCTGTGCGCGGCAATCGCGCTGTCGCGGGTGGTGCTCGGCCTGCACTACCCCAGCGATGTGCTGGCCGCGATCGGCCTGGGCTGGGGCTTCGCCGAAACCTCGTTCCGACTGCTGCCCTGAGGCCCGCCATGTCCAGCCTGAAGCAACGCGCCTACGACGCCTGGTTCCGCCATGTGCATGGCTCGCGCCTGATCTACAACACCTGCTGGGAAGATCCGCGCGCGGATCGCGCGCTGCTCGGCGTGGGCCGCGGCGCGCGCATCGCGATGATCACCAGCGCCGGCTGCAATGCGCTCGACTACCTGCTGGACGATCCCGCCGAGATCCATTGCGTGGACCTCAATCCGCGCCAGAACGCGCTGCTCGACCTCAAGCTCGCGGCGCTCGTGGCACTGGACCATGGCGATCTGTTCGCCCTGTTCGGCGAAGGTGCGCACAGCGATTTCGCCGAAATCTACCGACATGCCCTGCGTCGGCGCCTGGCGCCTGAATCGGCGGCTTTCTGGGACCGCCACCAGCACTGGTTCGACGGCCGCGGGCGCGGTTCCTTCTATTTCCGCGGTGCCGCGGGCGACGTCGCCTGGTGGGTGCGCGCCTGGCTCAAGGCGCTGCGGCCGCGCCTGCGCCGCGAACTGCTGGAACTGTTCGAGTCGCCCGATCTCGCGATCCAGCGCGAACGCTGGGCGCGGATCGAGCCGCGCCTGTTCGGGCCGCTGCTGCGCCTGGTGGTGCGCCAGCCGGCCACGCTGAGCCTGCTCGGGGTTCCGCGCGCGCAGCGCGACCTGATCGCGCAGCAGTATCCCGGCGGCGTCAGCGCCTTCGTGCAGGACAAGCTGCGCTGGCTGATGACCGAGGTCCCGGCCAGCGAGAACTATTTCTGGCGCCTTTACTTGCACGGCAGCTACACCCGCCAGTGCTGCCCGAATTATCTGCGCCAGGAGCACCTCGCCACCCTGCGCGAGCGCGCCTGGCGGGTGCGCCTGCACACCCGCGGATTCGCCGATTTCCTCGCCGCGCACGAGGATCGATTGACCCATTTCGTGCTGCTGGACCACCAGGACTGGCTGTGGGCGCACGACCAGGCGGCGCTGGAGCAGGAGTGGCGCATGATCCTGGCCCGGAGCGCGCCGGGCGCGCGCGTGCTCCTGCGCTCGGCGGCGCTGGCGGTCGACTTCCTGCCGGCCTTTGCACGCCAGTCCTTGCATCCGCAGGTGGACAGCGAGCGCTGGCACCAGCGCGACCGCGTCGGCACCTATGGCTCGATGCTGCTGGCCGAGGTGGCCGCGTGAGCGCGCCGATCGGTGGCGACCTCGGCGGCTACTACCGGCTGCACGCACCGATCTACGACCTGACCCGACCGGCCTTTCTGTTCGGCCGACGGCGCCTGGTGGCGGACCTTGCGCGCTGCGCCCGCGAACGCGGTCTGCGCTCGCCGTCGATCCTGGAGATCGGCTGCGGCACCGGCAGCAACCTGGCGCTGCTGGCGCGCGAATTCCCACGCTCGCGGCTGGTGGGCGTGGACCTGGCCGCGCCGATGCTGGACCTGGCCCGGCGCCGCCTGGGAGAGCGCGCGGAGCTGGTGCACGGCGCGCTTGGCCAGGTGCGCCTGGACGGCCCCTTCGACCTGGTGGTCGCCTCCTACATGCTGAGCATGACCGGCGAGGCGCAGGACCGCTGCATCGCCGCCGCGCGTGCCGAGCTGGCGCCCGGCGGGTTGTTGGGGGTGGTCGATTTCCTGTCGACGCCGATCCCGGCCTTTGCCCGCTGGATGGCGCTGAACCATGTGCGCTTCGACTCGACGCTGCCGCAGCGGCTGGCGGTGGATGCGGCACCGTTGCAGAGCGTCAGCCAGCGCGCCTACGCCGGCGCCTGGCGCTGGTTCAGCTGGATCGGGGCCTGAGGTTCGCGTAGCCGGGGTGTCGCGCAGCGGCTCCCCGGGTGCTTGCCGCAAGTACCCGGAGAACGCGCTGCGCGCGCACTCCGGGCTACGCGCGCTACATCGCGCCATCGCCGCTGTACTGGGCGGGCGGGTCGACCAGCCAGACTTCGACACGCTCGTTGCGCACCCGGCTGTCGCTGCGACCGCTGGGCGCCAGCAGGGCGCCGTGGATGAAGCCGCGACTGGCGCCGATCGGCACGCCGCGCACGGCGAGCAGTTGCGAGATGTGGTCGACGCGGTCGTTGAGCGTCAGCAGGGTCATCATCGGCGAGCGCGCGGTGCCGGGCGAGAACGCCGCCAGGCGGATCTCCTTGTGCTGGTTCTCCGGCCGCTGCATGAATTCGCGCAAACGCTCGATATCGCGCAGCGCGCGGCTGTCGAGGGTCGAGCTGGCCGGACTGAAGCGGAAGTTCAGCGAGACCCGCGCGGCCTCGCCGACCACCTCGTAGTAGCCATCCGGGTTGCCTGGCAGCGGTTCGGCGTTGGCGGCGAAAATCTGCTGCGCGACGAAGCCGGCATCGGCCACCACCGCCTGGCCTGCCGTGCCCTGGACGAACTCGACGAACTCGCGCACTCCGGGGCGGGCGTCGCGCGCGGTGTAGAAGTACAGCCGGCGCGCCAGCGCGTAGTCCTCGGTGGAGATGCTCAGCGCATCTGGTTTGAGCGGCAGCGTTCCGGCGGCATGCACCGCCAGCGCGCGGGTCGCCGCCACGTAGGAGAAACCGACGAAGCCCAAGGCACCGCGGTCCGCGGCGACGCCGCGCTCCAGCTCGCTCGACGATTCGTAGCGGCGGGTCTGTGCGGCCAGCGGCGTGCTGCCATCGAGCACCATCGCCTTGAAGGTGTCGAAGGTGCCCGACCGGTCGTCGCGACCATACAGGTGGATCGGACCCGGCTTGCCACCGAGCTGCGCCCAGTCGCTCAAGCGGCCGGCGAAGGCATCGCGCACCTGGTCGATGCGCAGTTCGCGAAGTGGATTGTCCGGGTGCACGATGATCGCAAGGCCGTCGAGCGCGACCACATGCTCCTGCGCCGGGGAGTGCAGGGCGCCGATGCTGCGCGCTACCTGCACGTCGGCCGGGGTGGCGGCGCGCGAGGCCATCCAGACATCGGCCTCGCCCGAGACCAGGGCGGCATGCCCGGTGCCGGTGCCGTGCGCCCGGACCGTACCCTCGAAACGGCTGCCATCCGGACGCGTCGCGCTGACCTGGAACTCCATCGGCGCGGTTTCGCTGCGCTGCACCTCGGCATAGCCCTGCTGCCGCGCATAGGCCTCCAGCAGCGCCGGCGCGAGCTTCGCGCCGAGGGTGTTCGAGCCGTGCAGGCGCAGGCTCAGGGTCTCCGCGTGCAGGTTCAACGTGCTGCCGAGGAACAGGCAGGCGAGTGAGGACAAGTGCTTGATCTTGCGAGCCATACAGGCAACTCCAACGAAAGTTGCGGGCAGTCTGACCAGCGCCGGTGACCGCCAGATGGCGACGGCGTTGCGGCTTCGCGGGCTTCCTGCGGCGACTTCATGAGGGCGTCACCAGCGCGCAATGGCGATCGCACAGGACTGTCACGCAATGGAACTAGCGTGCGGCTTCCCGCTGCGCCGCGCTGGCGTTCCGATTTCCGACGAGGGTCCGACCATGTCCACATTCCACGACGACGGCATCTCCAATCCTGGCGACAACCCGAGCTTCGACGAGGTGCTGGCCCGCGCCCGCCGTCGCGAGTTCCTGCGCGGCAGCCTGGCTGCAGGCGTCGCCCTCGCGGGCGTCCCGCTGCTGTCGTCGCGTTCGCTGGCGCAGACCATCTCGCCGGCCTACACCCGGACGCCTCGCGTTGGCTTCGAACCGGTGCCTGTCAGCGAAGCCGACGCCCTGGTCGTGCCGCGCGGCTACCGCGCCGAGGTGCTGATCGCCTGGGGTGATCCGATCACCACGGCAGCACCGGAATTCCGCTACGACGCCGGCAACACCGCCGACGAGCAGGCGCTGCAATGGGGCATGCACAACGACGGCATGCACTTCTTCCCCTTTGACGAGCCGCGCTTCAGCCTTTCGGGCGGGACCACGCCCTCCTCGCGCCGCGGCCTGCTGGTGTCCAACCACGAGTACACCGACGATGGCCTGCTGCATCCGGACGGCATGCGCACCTGGACCGCGGAGAAGGTGCGCAAGTCGCAGGCGGCGCACGGCGTGTCGGTGATCGAGGTGTCGTTCGACGGCAGCGCCTGGCGCGTGCTGCGGGCCTCGCGCTATGCCCGCCGCATCACTGCCTACACGCCGATGGCGGTATCCGGCCCAGCGGCCGGCCACCGCTTGCTGCGCACGGCGGCAGATCCGGACGGCGCGCGCATCCTCGGCACGTTCAACAACTGCGCCCACGGCTACACGCCCTGGGGCACCTACCTGGCCTGCGAGGAAAACTTCAACGGCTACTTCGTCAACGCCGGCAGCGTCAGCGCCGAGCAGCGCCGCTACGGCGTCGGCCCTGGCGCCGGCTACCGCTGGCACGAACACGACGAGCGCTTCGACGCCGCACGCCACCCGAACGAGCCCAACCGCTTCGGCTGGGTGGTCGAGATCGACCCCTTCGACCCGCGGTCGGTGCCGGTGAAGCGCACCGCGCTCGGGCGCCTCAAACACGAGGGCGCCTGGGTCACGCTGGCCGCCGACAACCGCGTGGTGGTCTACATGGGCGACGACGAGCGCTTCGAGTACATCTACAAGTATGTGTCGCGCCGACCCTATCAGCCCGGCGTCCGCGGCAGCGAGCAGAACCTGCTCGACGACGGTGTGCTCTACGTGGCGCGCTTCAACGACAACCAGGTCGGCGAGTGGCTGCCGCTGGTCTGGGGCGAGAACGGCCTGACCCCCGAGAACGGCTTCGCCGACCAGGGCGAGGTGCTGGTCAAGACGCGCCAGGCGGCCGATCGCGTCGGCGCCACGCGGATGGACCGCCCGGAGTGGATCGCGGTCAACCCGCTGACCCGCGACGTCTACTGCACCCTGACCAACAACGACCGCCGCGGTAGCAGCGGCCAGCCGGCGACCGACGCCGCGAATCCGCGCGCGCAGAATGTGTTCGGCCACATCATCCGCTGGGTGGAGGACCGCCAGGATGCCGGTGCGCGGCGCTTCCGCTGGGAGCTGTTCGCGCAGTGCGGCGATCCCACGCTGGAGAACCCGGCGCGCCAGGGCAATCTCTCCGGAGACGCCTTCGGCAGCCCGGATGGCCTGTGGTTCGACGATCGCGGCATCCTGTGGGTGCAGACCGACATCTCGACCTCGATCGTCTCGCGCCCGGCGGCCGAGCGCGGCGACTACCGCAACATCGGCAACAACCAGATGCTGGCCTGGGATCCGGTGGATGGCGAGTTCAAGCGCTTCCTGACCGGCCCGCGCGGCTGCGAGATCACCGGCGTCATCAGCACCCCGGACCTGCGCACCCTGTTCGTCAACGTGCAGCATCCGGGCGAGCCGGCGAGCGAGCGCAACGACCCGGCCAACCCCACCGCGATCTCGTCCTGGCCCTTCGGCACCCGCCCGCGCTCGGCCACCGTGGTGATCCGCAAGGAGGACGGCGGGATCATCGGCACCTGACCGGCCAGACAGCGGCGCCCACGGGATGGGCGCCCCGTCTTCTGGACGGCGTCGCTACGGCGGCGCCGTCCTTTCTCCGGCCTGCCATGCATGACCGCGCCTGGTCCAGGGCGTCGCTCAGCCCAGCGGCAGTTCAGCTCCCGCCACCGGCAGCGACGGCGAATCGTCCTATAGTCGATGGACCTCGCCGGGGAGTCTGCCGATGTTCGCGCGCCTGCTGTCGCTGCTGTTCCTGCTGCTGGCCGGCACCGTCGCCCGCGCCGCCGCGCCGGTGGTGCCGGAAGCGCTGAAGGGCTGGGAGGCCTGGGTGCTGCACGGCGAGGAGTGGCGCGAGTGTCCGTTCTTCGCGACCGCCTCGCCGGGCGAGCGCGGCGCGCATGCCTGCGCGCTGGCCGGGCCGGTGAGCATCCGCATCGCCGGCGGGTCGCGCCGAGATCGCGGTGGACTACCGGGTCTACGCCGAGGGCCACGTGCCGCTGGTGCACGCGCAGGAGGCCGTGCCCGAGGGGCTGGACGTGGACGGCCGGGAGGCGGTGATCGAGCAGCGCGATGGCCAGCCGCAGGTGTGGCTGCAACCGGGCGAACGCAAGCTGCGCTATGCGCTGGACCTGGCGGCGCAGCCGGAGTCCCTGGTGGTGCCGGAATCGCTGCGGGTGCTCAGCCTGAGCGTGGACGGCAAGCCGGTGTTCCCGCTCAACCGCGATGGCAGCGAGCTCTGGCTGCAGCGCGCCGAGACCACCACCGAGAGCGATGCGCTGGAGCTGACGGTGCACCGGCTGTGGCAGGACCAGCTGCCGCAGCTGCTGGAGACCCGGCTCGCGCTGGACGTGGCGGGCAAGGCGCGCGAGATCCGCCTCGGTCCGGCCTGGCCGGACGGTTATGAACTGACCCACGTGGAGGGCGACCTGCCGGCGGTGATCGAGCCCGGCCGCATGCTGCGGCTACAGGTGACGGCGGGCAGCTTCGAGCTGCAGTTGCACGCCCGCGCCACGACCCGGGCGGACCGGCTGTCCTTCGAATTCCCGGCGAGCGACTGGCCGCAACAGGAAATCTGGAGCTTCGCCGCCGATCACCCGCTGCGGGTGGTGGATGTCGCTGGCGAGGCGCCGATCGATCCGGCGCAGGCCGATGTACCCGGCGAATGGCGCGAGTACCCGGCGTTCGCGATGGCCTCCGGCGGCGCGCTGACCTTGGCCGAGCGCAGCCGCGGCCTCGGCGACGATGCCAACCGCCTGAACCTGCGCCGCGAGCTGTGGCTGGACTTCGATGGCAGCGGCTACACCGTGCAGGACCGCATCAGCGGGCGCATGCGCCAGGGTTTCCGCCTGGACCTGGACCCGCCATACACGCTGTTGTCGGCCAGCGAGCGCGGCGAGCCGCTGCTGGTGACCAGCGGCGCGGACGGCGGGCGCGGAATCGAGGTGCGCTACCCGGCACTCGCTGTGGAAGCCACCGCGCGCCTGCCGTGGACCTCGACGCTGCCGGCGCACGGCTGGGACGAGCGCCTGGATTCGCTGTCGGCCACGCTGCACCTGCCACCCGGCTATCGCTTGCTGTACGCCGGCGGCGTCGATCGCGCGGCGCAGGCGTGGATCGAACGCTGGGACATCTTCGAGGTATTCATCGCCGCCTTTGCGGTGGTGATCGGCTGGCGCCTCGGCGGACTGCCGCTGGCTGGCGCGGTGGCGCTGCTGGCGGTGCTCGGCGTGCACGAGTCCGACGCCCCGCGCTACAGCCTGATCGCGCTGCTGCTGCTGGTGCTCGGCTGGCGCTCGCTCGGCGCCGGCCGGCTGCGGCGCGCGCTGGCGCTGGCCAGCCTGGTCGCGGCGCTCGCCTTTGCCTGGGCCGCGTTGCCGTTTGCGATCGCCCAGGCGCGCTTCGCGCTGCACCCGCAACTGGCGGAGGGCGCATTGCCCAGCAGCTGGGGCAACGTCCTGGAAGCCGATCTCGGCAACGCCTACATGGCGCAGGAGATGGACAAGGTCATCACCGATGCACCCGAGGGCATCGCGATCCAGGCGCCCGCGCCGCCCCCGGGGACGTTCGCCCCCGCCGCCCGCGCCGATGGCACCGCCACCCCCGCCACCGCCACCGAGCAAGGCCGACATGGCGCGCAACCAGGTCCAGTCGATGGAAATGGTGGAGGTCACCGGCAGCCGGATCAAGCGCGCCGACCTGATGGAGCGCTACGCCAAGGACGCCATCGTGCAGGCGGGCGTCGGCCGCCCGAGCTGGCGCTGGACCCAGGTGGAGCTGGGCTTCGACGGCCCGGTGGACCGCGAGCAGCAGCTCGACCTGTGGCTCTCGCCGCCGCTGGCGACGGCGCTCTGGCGCCTGCTGCTGGTGGCCGCGCTGGCGCTGATCGCCTGGCTGCTGGTGCAGCAGGTGCGCCGCGGCCCCGCGCGGCCGGCCGGGGCGCTCGCGCTGCTGGTGCTGCTGGCCTGCACGGGTCCGGCCGGCGCCGCCGACACGCCGGATCCCGGCGCTGCTGGCAGCCTGCGCGCGCACCTGACCGAGGATCCGCCCTGCGCGCCGCGTGCGCTGGCCTGGGGGTGGCCGAATTGCGCATCGACGGTGAGCGCCTGAGTCTGGCGCTGGAAGTGCACGCCGCCGAACGCGTGTTGCTGCCAATGCCGCTGGACGACAGCAGCCTCGCCGAGGTGCAGGTGCGCATCGACGGCGCCGCAGCCGCGCTCCGCGGCAATGGCGACAGCCCCGCCGTGGGTGGCCAGCGAGCGCGGCGTGCACCGCCTGTCGCTGGAGGCGCGGGTGCGCGGCGACCGCGTCGCGCTGGACTTCCGCATGCGCCCGACACGCCTGACGGTCTCGGCCCCGGGCTGGACCACCGCCGGGCTGCGCGACGGCCGCCTGCTCGCCGAGCGCCTGGAACTGGTGCGCGAAGCGCCGAGCGCGGCGGCGGATGCCGACGCGCCGGCGCGGGTGCCGGTCAAGCCTTTCGTGCGCGTGACCCGCACCCTGTCGCTGGACCTGGACTGGGTGGTCACCGAGTCGCGCGGATCGCCCCGGCCGACGGCGGCTTCAGCGTGCGCGTGCCGTTGCTGGCGGGCGAGCAGCCGCAGGATCCCGCGCTGCGGGTGGAGAACGGCGTGGCCGAGATCACCCTGCAACCGGGCACGGCGCGGCCTGGATCCATTCGCGGCTGACGCGCGGCGAGACGCTGACCCTCACCGCACCCGACCTGGCCGACCGCGCCGAGGTCTGGCGCGTGATCGTCGGTCCCAGCCTGTCGCTGAAGACCGCCGGCGTGCCGCTCAGCGAGCCGCAGGACGGCATCGACGAGGACGATGTCTGGGTCCATGAGTTCCGCCCGCTGCCAGGCGAGACCCTGACCCTGAGCATCGGCCGGCCAGCCGCGGTGCCGGGTGCCACGGTGGTCGCCGACAGCGTGCAGCTCGCCAGCGAAATCGGTGCGCGCAGCCGCACGCATACGCTGGAACTGGCCCTGCGCGCCACCCAGGGCGGCAGCCAGGCGCTCAAGCTGCCGGCCGACGCCGAGTTGCTGTCGCTGGCGATCGACGGGCGCGCGCTGAACCTGAAGCCGGAGCAGGGCGTGCTGACCCTGCCGGTCAAGCCGGGTACCCAGCAGGTGCAGCTCAGCTGGCGCGACGATGCCGGGGTGGGCCTGCACGTGGCGACGCCGGCGCTCGCCCTCGGGCTGGATGCCGCCAACGTCACCCTCGCTGGCGCTGCCGCAGGACCGCGGGTGCTGCGCCTGTGGGGCCCGGTGGTCGGGCCGGCGGTGCTTTACTGGTCCGGCCTGCTGGTCTTGCTGGCGATCGGCTGGGGCCTGGGGCGCAGCGGCCGTGCCCTGCTGCCGCCACGCGCCTGGATGCTGCTGGTGCTCGGTTTCTCCACCCTGAGCTATGGGCCGCTGATCCTCGTCGCGCTCGGTTTCCTCGCGCTGGATGCGCGCCAGCGCTACCTGCCGGGCAGGCTCGGCAAATGGCGCTTCGACCTGATCCAGCTGGCGCTCGCCGCGCTGACCCTGGCCAGCTTCGTTGCCCTGGTGCTGGCGATTCCGGCCGGCTTGCTCGGGTCGCCCGAGATGCACATCGCCGGCGGCGCTGGCTACGGCTATGGCGACTTCGCCTGGCTCGCCGACCGCACCAGCGGCGCGCTGCCACAGGCGCATGCCCTCAGCCTGCCGCTGTGGGCGTACAAGGCGCTGATGCTGGCATTCGCGCTGTGGCTGGCGTGGGCGCTGGTCGGCTGGCTGAAACTGGCGTGGAGGGCGTTGACTGCGGGGACTGGCTGGATGCGTCTGCGGCGTTTGCGCGCGGCGCCTGCGGTGGAGCCGGTTGCATGACGGAGGTGGCAAACCCGGCGCCGACCGGGCCCGCGCCCAGGCTGACGGTGCACGGTCGCTACGGCGCCGATGTGGGCTTCGAGCTGGACAGCGGCAGTTCGCTCGGCGTCTATCTGCGCCGGCTGCCGGGCTCGGCCAGCCATTACGCCGACAACGAGGCGGTCTGGCTGGTCTGGAGCGACCCCGCCGGACGCATGCAGCTGCAGGTGCCGGCGCGCGTGCGTCACTGCGACCGGGTGGGCGTGCGCGTGCAGTTCGAGGCCGGGCAGCCGCCTGCGCTGATCGAACAGGTGCTGGCGTTGGTCCCGCGCAAGACCCTGGCCGACGGCGCCGGCCCGGATCCGGCCGAGCGCGCGGTGGTGCTGGTGGTCGATGCGATCCGCAGCGATTTCGTGACCGCCTGCCGCGCGCTGGTGGATGCCACCGCGGACGCACTCGAACGCGCCGACGCACCGGCGCTGAGTTCCGCCGCCGGCGCCGCCGAATCTGCGCGGCAGCTGCGCGCATGCCGCGAGGCGGTCGAGCAGGACTTTCGCCGCCGGCTGACGCTTCCATGGCGCCAGCCGGCGACCGGCCGCGAGACGCCAGCGCAGCCACTGGCCAACGATGGCGAGATGCGCGCCTGGCTCGCCGGGCGAGTCGCTGCGCGCGCGCTCGAGCGCCGCTGCGAGCCGACCTGGAAACCGTTGCGCCAGTGGTTGCGCTCGCTGCTGGACGGTCGCCCCGGGCCGGCGGCGGACGCGCTCTCGGTGGTGGCGGTGATCGATGCGCTGGCGCAGTCGCTGAACGCTGCGGAGCTGGACCCCGCGTTGCAGGACCGCATGTTGCAACTGGCGGGCAGCGCTGGCGGCTTCGAGTTGTCGCGTTGCTACGACCGCCTGGCGCAATCGATGCAGCGCGCCGGGATTCGCGACGACCGCTCGCCGGCCGAGGCAGCGGCGCCCGCCGCCGGCGCGGTCGTGGCGGTCGCGCCGTGTGTGCCCAGCCAGATCGACCCGACCCAGGCGTGGGCGGCCTTGCGCGGCCTCGGCGCGACCCCGGTCGCCGGCGTGGATCCGAAACTGCTCGCCGGCGGCGGCGCGATTGCCGACAGCATGCTGTTGCGCGCAGCCGGCGAGGTCCTCGCGGCCCCGGGCGGCGCCGCCGATTTCCGCACGCGCCTGGAGCAGCGCGCGCGCCAGCTGTCGGGCAATCGGCGCGCCGCGCTGGAATGGCGCCAGCACGAGGCGATCGACCTCTGCGTGCGCCTGCATGGCGCCATCGAGGACGATCCACTGGTGCCGGCCGGCTTTCGCGAGCGCTGCCGCCTGCTGCTCAAGCCGCTGCTGGCGATGGAGCTGCAGGGCGAGGCCTTCGATGCCTGCGTGGTGCCGTTCCGGCGCTTGCTCGCGCTGGTCGAATTCGCCAGCGAGTTGTGTGCCAGCCGCGGCGACCCGGCGACCCAGCGCATCCGCAGCGCGCTCGATGCCGAGATCGAATCCCTGGCCCACGCGGCCGCCTGGAGCGCGCCCGAGCTGGACGCCGCCTGCGAACGGATCGATCCCCTGCTGCAGCGTGCGCGTGCCGCCAGCCTGGCCGCCGAGAAGCGCGTGCTGGACGCTTGCGCCGGGCAGCAGCGGATGGCGGATGCGCGTGACCAGGTGCAGCAGGCGTTCGCGCGGCTGTTTGCCGGGCAGCAGTTGCCCCAGGTACTGGCGCTGGTGCTCGAACGGCGCCTGGCCACGACCTTGCTGCCGATCCTGCTGCGCGCCGGACCGGAGGGCCCGGAGTGGCGGGTGGCGATCGGACGCGTGAAGCTGCTCCACGACGCGCTGCGCCAAGCCGCCGCCGGGCACCCGGCCAGCGACCCCGAGCGCCATCTCGGTTGGCTGCGCGAGGCCTGCGCCGGTCCGCCCGACGAGCCGATCCTGGCGCGTTGCCTGACCCGCATCGACAGCGCGCTGACTGGCGCACCGGTGCCATGGGTGGCATTCGACGACACCATGGCGCGCGGCCCGCAAGAGGCCGCGGCGACGGCGTCGGACCCGCGCGCCGCGGAACTTGCAGCTGCGGTGCGGGTGGGCGACTGGTTGCTGCAGCAAGCTGCCGCGGAGGAGCCGCGCGTGGTGAAACTGGCCTGGCGGGCGGCGGATGGCAGCCGTTGCGTGTTCGTCAATCGCCTCGGACAGAAGATCGACGAGCTGGACGCGATTGCCTTTGGCGCGGCGCTGGTCGAGGGCAGCTTGCGCGCCGTGCCAGATGCGGACAGCGATGCCTGCGCACGCGCCTGGATGCGGGTGCTCGCCGAGCGCCACGCCGCCCTCGCCGCTCAGGCCACCCTCGATCCAGTCACCGGGCTGGTCGATCGCCGCGAGCTGCAGCGCCGCCTGCTTGCCTGGCTGGTGGCGCCGCAGCGCACGCCATTGCTGCTCGCGTGGATCCAGGTCGATGGCCTTCCGGCCCCCGGCAGCGGCGTCGAGGCGGAACTGCTCGGCGACTTCTCGGCGCTGCTGCTCCAGCATGCCGAGGGCTGTGGCTATGCTGCGCGGGCGGCTGCGGATGCCTTCGTGCTGGTGCTCCAGGGCCTGCCGCCGGCGCAGGCGGAGCGACGCGCGCATGCTTGTTTCGAGAAGGCGCTTGCACTGCCCTTCGAACTGGACGATGGGCCGCTGCCCGTGGCGCTGAACATGGGCCTCGCGGGGGCCGACGTCGCGACCGCGTCGGTCGAGCGCCTGCTTGGCGATGCGCAACAGGCCTGCGCCGCGGCGCAGACCCTCGGTCGCGGCCAATGGCAGCAGCACCAGGCCGACACCACGGTGCTCTCGCGCATGCGCGATGCGGCGCTCTGGGTCCGCCGCATCGACGAGGCCCTGCCCACCGGCGGACTGGTCCTCTACGGCCAGCGCGCTTGTGCGCTCAGCGCCGGCGAGGCGGACTACATCGAGGTCCTGCTGCGCATGCGCACCGCCGACGGGGTGGTGGCGCCCGGCGAGTTTGCGGTCGCGGTCGAGCGTTACGGACAGATCGCGGCGATGGACCGCCACATCCTGCAGGAGCTGATCCCGGCGCTGCGGCGACTGGCACCGGGCAACCGTGCGCGCATCGCCTTCAACATATCGGTACGCAACCTGGTCGATCCGGAGTTCGTAGACGAGATCGTCCAGACCCTGCGGCAGCAGCCGGTTCCGCTGGAGCGGCTGTGCGTCGAGGTGTCGGCCCTGGCGTTGCGGCAGCAGCTCGACGAAGCGCTGCCCGGGATGCGTCGGCTGGCGGCGGCCGGCCTGGCGCTGGCGCTGGAGGGCTTTGACGCCAACTGGTCGTGGCGCGGCGGGCTGGAGCACCTGCCCTTCGATGTGGTCAAGGTGCCGGCGGCGCTGCTGCGCGGCCCCGCCGGGGATCGCACCGGCCTGCGCCTGGTGCGATCGATGAATGCCATCGCCCACCTGCTCGGCAAGCGCACGGTGGCCGAGCAGGTCGCCGATGAGGCAACCCTCGACGCGGTACGCGTGGCCGGCTTCGACCTCGCCCAGGGTTACCATCTGGGTGCGCCCCTACCATTGGCGGATTTGCTGAACTGAGAAATACGGCACACAATTTGCATCGTGTTCCGGCTTTATGCTTGGTCAGAGCTCCTCGCCCCGATGAATGCTGTGCCCCGTCCCGAACAGGAAACCCTGTCCTTTGCCCAACTCGGCCAGTCGACCGCGCCGCCGCGCGTGCGGGAGCTGCTCGATGGCACCTGGCGCGCGGCCTGGCCGCTGATCGGCGCGGCCCTGCAGCGTGGCCTGGATGAGCTGCAATCTGACCTGTTTGGTCACGCCGAGCGGGCACCCAATGTCAACGCGCAGAATCATTGCTTCGACGCATTGCGAGAGGTGCGCCAGAAGCAGGCGGAGTTCATCGAGCGCAGCTGCGACGGCATGCAGCGCTCGCTGCTGCACCTGATCGACAAGAGCGTTGCGCTCGACCAGCTCAATCCCGGTGAGAGCAACGACGGACGCCGGTCGGAACTGAGCCTGGTCGATCCGGTGCGCTTCGAGGAGATCCTGGTCCTGACCCAGATCGGCACCCGCGCCGAAATGCGCGCGGCCGAGGAATTGCACGCGCTGGCCTATCGCCAGGCGGTGATTGCCGGTGGCGCGCCCGCCGAGAGCGAGACGCTCGCACTCGGGCCGCAGTCGCTGTGCGGCGCACTGCATGTCGCCAGCCACTGCTTCGACATTTCGACCGCACATCGGACCGCGCTGTATCGCCGTATCGACAAGCAGCTGTTCGCCCAGGGCGTCGGTCTCTACGAAGCGCTCAACCGGCAACTCGCCAACGCAGGCGTGCTGCCGCATCTGCGTCTGGTGCCGCGGCGTGGAACCCCACGGCGCACGGCTGCGCCCGAGGCCTCGCCCGGGGCCGCAGCCGCACCTGCAGCCGTGGAGGTGCCGCCGGCGCAGCCGATCGCTCCGGCAGGGCCTGTCGCCAGCGGCGGCGCCCCGGCCAGCGTGCCGCAGCCGGCCCAGCCGGCGCACCCCACCGCCCAACCTGCCTCCGTCGCGGCCGCGCCCGCCCTGGCGCCAGCACCCGCACGCCCGGCGCTGCGCGGCGAAGGCCCGGCGATGCAGGCCTTCCGCCGTCTGGTCGGCGCCGCTGCGCCGGAAGCTCCGGCAACGGCAGCGGGCGAGGAGCAGCCGTCCGCGCCAGAGATCGCGCCCGCGCACCCGGTGCTGGAGCGCGTCGACTTCGACTCGCTGCGGCGACTGATGGCCGCACGGCGGCCGGCCCAGGATCTCGCCATCGAGGGCGCGCACACGCCAAGCACCGCCGATCTGGATGCCGTGCTTTCGCAGCTGGCCGCGCGCCCGGCGCCGGCCACCCAGCGCGACGGGCGCCTGGTCCATCGCAGCGTCGCCGACGTCAAGCGCGACCTGCTCGCGCATTTGCGCGGACGCGGCGACAACGCGCCGGCGCGTCTGCGCCAGGAGGACTCCGATGCGATCGACCTGGTCGGTCATCTGTTCGACGCGCTGCGCGCCGACCAGCGTCCGACCAGCCCGACGCATGGCCTGCTCACCCAGATGCAGGTGCCGCTGCTGAAGGTGGCGTTGCGCGACAAGGCGTTCTTTTCCGAGCGCGCGCATCCAGCGCGGCGCTTGCTGGAAGCCCTGCTGCAAACCAGTGAGACCTGGATCGACGACGACAGCCAGGATCGCGCGCTGCTCGAGAAGCTGGGCTGGCTGACCGAGCGCGTTGCCCACGACTACGACGGCGACGCGACGGTGTTCGCACGCCTCAACGAGGACCTGGACAAACATGTCGGCGGCCTGCGGCGCAAGGCCGAGGTGGCCGAGCGGCACCAGGTCGAAGCCGCCAAGGGGCGCGAGCGGCTGCAGATGGCGCGCGCTACCGCGGCAGAGAACGTGCAGCAGCGCCTGGCCACGGCAACGCCCCCGGAGGCGGTCCGCACGCTGCTGGAAAGCGCCTGGGTCGACGTGCTCGCACTGTCTTTCCTGCGCCTGGGCTACGAGCACCCGCGCACGCGCGACCGGCTGGAGTTCATCGAGCGCCTGATCGACCTGTTCGGCTTCGGACGGCCGCTGGCGGAGCGTCGCTTCGAGCTGCAGAAACTGCATGAGGAGTTCGAGGAAGGGTTGGCATCGATCGGCTACCACGACAACGCGATCGAGCGGGCCTGGCGCGATATCGCGCGGCTGGTCGACGACCCGGAAGAAGCTGCGGCCGAGGCCGCGGTGGCCACCGTGCGCGAACTCGTCGAACAGCGTCCGCGCCTGGGTGGTGACCGCCGCGAAGCATCTCCCGCCGGCGATGCGGCCGGCGACGCGGCGGCGCGCCCGGCGCCGCCGCTGCCCGTGGGGCCGCGCGAACTGGAGATGATCGAGCGCATCCGCCACCTGCCGTTCGGCACCTGGTTCGAGTTCACCCTGAACCAGCAAGGGGACACCGCGCGCCGCAAGCTGTGCTGGTTCAGCACCGTCACCGGGCGCTGCCTGTTCGTCAATGTGCGCGGCCAGAAAGCCCAGGAGCGCAGCCTGGAAGAGCTCGCGCGCGATCTCGTGCGCGGCAACGCCAAGGTGGTCGAGGAGGCGAAGGAGGGCCTGATCGACCGCGCCTGGAAGGGCATCGTGTCGATGCTGCGTGGCGTCGGCCTGACCCCGCGGGAGGCAACATGAACCATCGACGGTCCGCCCGCCGACAGGTGGCGGATTCGCTGCAGGTGGTCGACAGCATCACCGGCCAGCCGCTGGGCCGCATCGGCGACCTCTCCGGGGACGGCATGCTGCTGGTGGGCCAGCGCACGCTGCCCGAGCAGCATGTCTGGCAGGTCCGCTTTCCTCTGCCGGGCCACGGCGAGCACCGCATCGAGGTCGGCATCCAGTGTCTGTGGAGCGTACCGGCGACCGGTGAGCACAATCACTGGAGCGGCTGCCAGTTCATTTCGATCTCGCCGCAGGACCAGGAGCTGCTGGACCGCTGGGTGGAACAGGAATCCGCGGCGGGGTGATGCGCTCGTTCGCGGCATCGGACTGTCGGCCGGTTCTGCCCCAGCACTCTTGTCCCCAAAGGACGCAACAGACGCAAGAGATGACCGTAGCCTGGCAGGTCATTGCACGCTTCAGACCGACCGTTGCTTTCGCTTTCCTTTGCGTCCTTTGCGGACAAAACGGCTCGTCATCATGCACGCCGAGCGTCGTCTGTCTCCGTCGCAGCCCGCCTGCGCCCATTCGCAGGCGGGCCATCCTCATCCGACTGTCACCGCGCCGCCGGCAACAGTCCCTTCATCACGCCTTCGAGGCCACCGATCACGGTCAGCTGGCCGACCTTGTCGGTGATCTTCTCCAGCGCCTCCAGCTCCTTCAGGCGCATCAGCACCGGGCTCTCCTCCAGGATCTTCGCGGTGTTGAGCAGGCTGCGAGTGGCCGCAGTCTCCTCGCGCCGGCGGATCAGGTTGGCTTGCGCCTGCTTCTCCGCCTCGACCACCTGGTTCAGGATCGCCTTCATCTCGCCCGGCAGGATCAGGTCCTTCACACCCACGGTGTTCAGGCTGACGCCGACCTCGGCCAGCTTCGCCTTGGCGTACTCGGCCACGCTCTGGTCGATCGCGCCCTTGTCCTGCAGCAGGGCGTCGAGCGGGCGGGTACCGATCGCCTGACGCAAGCCGAACTGCAGCTCGCGGTAGGCGTAGGCACGCACGTCGGCCACGCGGGTCTTGGCCAGCACCGCGTCGGCGATGCGGTAGACCGCGACCAGGTTGACGCGCAGGCTGACCTTGTCACGGGTCAGGATTTCCTGGCCCGCCACTTCGATCTCCGCGAGCCGCGTGTCGACGATCTCGACGCGCACGTTGCGGCCATAGCGCCACCAGCCGTAGACGCCCGGCGCCAGCGGGTTGCGCAGCGCACCGTCCACCCACAACAGGCCGACCTGCTCGGCACCGACCTCGGCCACCAGCGCCGCGGCCTGGATCTCACGGACCAGATCCGGCGCCGCCGGCGCGCGCAGCTCCGCCAGCTTGACCGCATCGATCGCCAGCTCACGCTCGAGGTCGATGCGCTCGACGGTCACCGGGTCCGCCGCACGCCAGTAGAACTGCCGTGCGCCGGGCGCCAGCACCCGCGCCAGCTTGCCGCGCTGGTAGACCAGGCCCAGCTCGCGCTTGCCCAGGTCGACCTCGGCGATCTCGCCGGCCAGCTCGGCGCCATGCGTGCGCATCAGTGCCTCGATGCCGGGCATCTGCACCTCGGCACGGTCCAGGTTGCCCACGCGCAGTTCGCGCCGGCCGCCGATCCCGGTCAGCCAGTAGCGGCCCGGGCCGAGCACGCGCTCGAAACGGCCGTCGCGCAGCACCACGGCGCGCTGGTTGTCGCCAATCACCACTCGCTGGATCCACATCGCACACACTCCTTGCGGCGTCCTGCCGCGTCCTGGTTCCTGGTTCGCCCGTGACAGCGGCCCGGGCGATGGCCGTTGACCCGGTCGCGGCACGCGCCGCGATCCGGCAGATAGGCACCTTCAGCCCCACGCAGGGCCGGCGGGAAGCCGGCTGCGTGGCGGCGGTTCCGCGGCGGGCGTCGCGGTCCGGGGGCGCCGGCAATCCGGCGGGAGAGGACCGTCACGCTGGCCGTGGGCGTCCGTCACGCGCTGCCGGCCACGCGGGCCGGCCCTGCGCTTGCGCCGGCGGTCCACCCGGCGCGGCCGCCCTGTCCGGCACGGCCACCCTGGCGATCCCGCAGGCGCTGGAGCCTCCGGTGGTGGCTCCTCGCGGGGCCACGCTTGCCGGGAAGCCCTCCCGGCGGGGTACAGCCTGAGACCTTGCGGTCGGATCGGCGGGATTCGAACCCGCTACCCACTGATTACCAATCAGTTGCTCTACCAATTGAGCTACGTTCCACGGCGGACTGTGATGGATTCGAACCATCGTCTCCCGCTTGCGCGGGCGCTCGACCCCTGAGCGAACAATCCCATGCTCCACCTGCCGCGCGTGCCGTCGGTACCGGGCCAGCCAGTGGCCGCCCGACCAGGCGGGCGCCGTTTCCGGCCAACCCGCTATCGTTGTCGACACGCCCGGAACGGGCGGACCCTTCCGACCATCCATATAATCCGGATGGTCGATATTGATTCCGGGCGTGATAATCCCTTCCCGCGCCCGGGCTGATATTGATTGCGCCGATATCCGGCGCGACGGATTTACGCAAATCGCATGCCGCGAATGCACGAAGCCCCCGGTGGAGACCCACCGAGGGCTTCGTCTGAAGCGACTCGGGGGCTGCATGCGCAGCCCCCGGTTGATCGAGAGGCTACGCGCGGATGCGGATTTCCAGTGTCAGGCACGGACGCAGGGCGATGCTGGGCATCGAATCCTGTCCGTGGCGGTTGAACTGATTCATCGGAGTTCCTTGCGTGAGCGCAACCGGGGCTGCCCGGTGCAATGGCTGCGCATTATCGACAGGCAAAATCGAAAGTCAAGCGGTTTTTAATATCCGCTAGTCGGGATTTTTCGGCCGCTGGCGCGTGCGGAATATCGGGCGGACAAAAGCGGGGCAGGGGTCAGGGGGCGGGGGACACGCCTGCTCGCATGAATGGGCTGTGTCGTGGGTCGGGGTGCACGGGCGCCTGTCGGCCGCTGCACGGCATGTTCAGGGCGCGGAGCAGGTCCCCCTGCCCCCTGACCCCTGCCCCGCCTTTCGTACTTCGCCCCCTTCCCATCGCCCCGCCCTTCGCACTTCGCCCGCGCCTCTCGCACTCCGCGCCGGCCTCGTGTCATGGGTCGAGGTGCAGGGGCGCCTGTCGGCCGCTGCACGGCATGTTCAGGGCGCGGAGCAGGTCCCCCTGTCCCCTGACCCCTGCCCCGCCTTTCGTACTTCGCCCCCTTCCCATCGCCCCGCCCTTCGCACTTCGCCCCCGCCTCACTCGTACCCGAAGCTCTTCGCCGCCGGCGCCAGCAGGCGGAAGGCCTTGCCCATCGGTGCCGCGTAGCGCCGCCAGCGGCCGCTTTCCAGGCGCTCGGGCAGGTTGGCGAGCACCTGGCGCTGCGGCGCGTCCAGTACCAAGGAGTCGGCGGGCACGCCGAGCGCCTGGCCCAGGCGTTCGCGCAGCGCGTTGCGGTCGGCGTCAAACTCCTCGGCGCGGATCACGCTGACCGGCAGGCCGGCAGAGGAACGCATGCGGTCCAGGTGCTGATACTGGCGCAGCAGGTAGTTGGCCGCCAGCTCCAGTCTGCCGATGGCGCGCGCCGGGGTGGTGCCGTAGGCCAGCCAGTGCAGCAGGGTGTCGCGCGGATCGCGCACGAAGGCGAGCACGCGCGCCTGCGGTAGCGCGCCGGAGAGTGCGGCGTACTGCACCCATTCGAGCGCGGGAAGCACGTCCAGCACCACCCGCCCGGCGGGCAGCCTGAGGCGTTCCAGCGCTCGCTGGTAGCGCCGGCGGAACACCTGCAGGGTGGCTTCGGCAAGGCCATTCTCGATCTGCGGGCGCTGGTCTGCGGACAGCCCGTCATGACGCGCCTGCGGGCCCATGCGGTCGGTCAGCACCGCAACGCTTTCGCCGCGCGCCAGCGCGCGCAGCAGCGCTTCGGCGCCGCCGCCCGGGATGCACGGCACCAGCACCAGCGGGCGCGCGTCGCTGCTGGCCAGCGGCATCGGCAGTTCGCGCGGCGCGCCGAGCGGATCGGACAGCGCAGGCATCTTCTGTTTTGGCAGCGACGCATGCACTTCCAGCCAATGCGCCACTGCGACGTCGGAGTCGCCTACGCGGTCGGCCGCGTAGCCGAGCAGGAAGCCGCGCGTCGCGCGCGAGGCCGGCGCGAGCGGCGTCGGGTCGAGCGCCGCCAGCGCGGAGCAATGCGACCCCGGCTTGCCGGTCTTGAGCTCGTAGGCGGCGGCGATCGCCAAGGCCTTGGGATGCTGCGCGTCCAGCGTCAGCGCCTTTTCCGCCGCAGCCCGCGCCAGCGCAGCTTCGCCGCGCAGTTCCGCGCCGGTGGCCATAACCGCGTGCGCCTCGGCCTGGTGCGGCTGCGCCTCGGCCCAGGCCTGCGCCAGCTGGAAGGCTTCATCGACCCGATTCTGGCGCGCCAGCAACCCGAGCTGGTGGACCCAGATCGACGGGTGCGATTCGGGCTTCGCGTACGCGCCCAACAACGAGATCGCATCGTCGATGCGCCCGGCGCGCACGCGCGCCTCGGCGGCGGCGTGCACCAGCCGCGGTTCGTTGTCGACCCGGCCGAGCACCCGGTCGAGCAGGTCGGCGACCCGCGCGGCATGGCCGGAACGGATGCCGAGATCGCTGACCTGGACCAGCATCGGCACGTCTTCTTCGTTGAATTCCTTGATCTTTTGCAGCGTAGCGAGTGCGGCCGTGGCATCGTTGTCGGCCGCTTGCGCGCGCGCCGTCATGCGGCGCACGCGCATGCTCCCCGGATCCAGCTTGAGCGCATTCTCGAGCGCCTGGCGCGCAAAGGCGTAGTGGCCCTTGGCCAGCAGCACGGCGCCGAGCACTGCCTGCGCGCGCGGGTCTTCCGGGGTCTGCGCGATCGCGCTCTGGGCCAGGGTCAGCGCCTGGTCGGCGTCGCCGCGCAGCAGCAGGATCTGGGCCAGTCCGACCTGGGCCTGGGCATCGTTTTCGTCGGCGCGCAGCGCGGTGCGGAAGCGCTGCTCGGCGGATTCCAGCTGGCCCGAGGCGAGCGCCAGTTCGCCCAGCTGCGCATGCCCGCGCGACCAGTTCGGATCGAGCGCGGCGGCGCGCTCAAGGAACTCGGCCGCGCGCAGGGAATCGCCCTGCTGCGCCAGCAGCAATCCGTAGTTGACCAGGTAGCTGGGTTCGTCCGGGCCGGCCTCGATGGCGCGCTTGAAGTGGCTGCGCGCACCGAGCGCGTCGCCTTTCCGTGCGAGCACCACGCCGTACATGTTGAGGGCTTCAGGATCATTCGGCGCCTCGTTCAGGCGGTCGCGCAGACGGTATTCGGCCTCGTCGATCTGGCCTTTCTGGATCAGCTCACGGATGCGTTGCATGGATGCCTTGCGGGGCCGCTGGCGCGGCCAGGAATGTTCGGAAAGGGCGCCTTCGGCGTGCACACGGCCGCGGAACGGGGCGTCAGGCGCAATCAGGCAACCGCAGAGGATAACAGCGCCTGACCGGGACCGGCGCGCCCGGTGGATGCCTCCCGGCCTTTCCGTTACGCTTCGCGCCCCCGTCCGCCGCGCGCCGCGCATCCTCCCATGACTGTGCTGGTCACCGGCGCCGCCGGCTTCATCGGCGCCTTTGTCGCCCAGGCGCTCGTCGCCCGCGGCGAGCGCGTCCTCGGACTCGACAACCTCAACGACTATTACTCGCCGCAGCTCAAGCGCGACCGCGCGCGTGCGCTCGGCGCCGGGCGCGATTTCGAGCTGGTCGAGGGCGACATCGCAGATCCCGACGTGCTCGCGCGCATCTGGCGCGAACACTCGCCGCGGCGCGTGGTGCACCTGGCCGCGCAGGCCGGCGTGCGCTACTCGATCGAGGCGCCGCGGGTCTACGTGCACAGCAATTTGGTGGGCTTCGCCGAAATCCTCGAAGCCTGCCGCCACGGCGGTGTCGAGCACCTGGTCTGCGCCAGCACCTCCAGCCTGTACGGCCAGTCGCCAGTCCAGCCCTTCCGCGAAGACGCGCGCATCGACCGCCCGCTGTCGCTGTACGCGGCGACCAAGGGCGCCAACGAGCTGATGGCGCATTCCTACGCGCACCTGTTCCGCATGCCCATCACGGCACTGCGCTTCTTCACCGTCTACGGGCCCTGGGGCCGGCCGGACATGGCGCCGCTGCTGTTCACCCGTGCGATCCTCGCTGGCCGCCCGATTCAGGTGTTCAACCACGGCCAGATGAAGCGCGACTTCACCCACGTCAGCGACATCGTCCGCGGCGTGCTCGGCGCGCTCGACCTGCCGCCGGTGGCGGTCGATGGCGGTGCGCCCTACCGCGTCTACAACCTCGGCCGCGGCGAGCCGGTCGATTTGCTGCGCTTCATCGAGCTGATCGAGATCGCCGCCGGGCGCAAGGCCGAGCGCGAGTACAAAGGCATGCAGAGCGGCGACATGCTCGAGACCTTTGCCGACATCGGTGCCGCGCGCGCGGCCTTCGGCTACCAGCCGCAGATGTCGATCGAGGACGGTGTGCCGCCGCTGGTCGAATGGTGCCGGGAATACAGATGGACCTGAACCCCACGATCGATCTGTCCGTGGTGGTGCCAGTGCACAACGAGCGCGACAACGTGGCGCCGCTGGTGCGCGAGATCGAGGCTGCGCTGGGGTCGTTGTCGCTGGCCTGGGAAATGGTCTATGTCGACGACCACAGCCGCGACGACACCCTGGCGCAGTTGCGTGCGCTGAAAGCGGCGCACCCACGGCTGCGCGTGCTGCACCACCGGACCCAGAGTGGCCAGAGCACGGCGCTGCGCACCGGCATCAAGGCCGCGCGCGGGCGCTGGATCGCCACCCTGGACGGCGATGGCCAGAATGACCCGGCCGACATCCCGAAGCTGCTCGCCGCGCGCGATGCGGGCGACCCGAGGACGCGGCTCTACGCCGGCTGGCGGGTACATCGGCGCGACAGCGGCAGCAAGCGCTGGGCAAGCAAGCTCGCCAACGCGATCCGCTCGCGCCTGTTGCAGGACGAAACCCCGGACACCGGCTGCGGCATCAAGTTGTTCGAGCGCGCCGTGTACCTGGACCTGCCGTACTTCGACCACATGCACCGCTACCTGCCCGCACTGGTCAAGCGCGCTGGCTGGCAGAGCTTGAGCGTGCCGGTGAACCACCGTGAGCGCACCGCCGGGCAGAGCAAGTACAACAACCTGCAGCGCGCCTGGGTGGGCCTGAAGGATTTGCGCGGCGTGGCCTGGCTGATCCAGCGCAGCAAGCTGACCGACGTCGACGAACTGGCGGAGTAGGGCGGTGAACGAGGAACTGCTCTGGCTGGAATGGACCGGCCTGCACGTCACCTGGTGGAAGATCATCGGCTACACCGGCGCGCTGATGTTCGGCGCCCGCTGGGTGGTCCAGTTCATCGCCAGCAAGCGCGCCGGCAAACCGGTGATCCCGCGCCTGTTCTGGTACATGAGCGTGGTCGGCAGCCTGATGACGCTGAGCTACTTCCTGTTTTCCGCCAAGCAGGACTCGGTGGGCGTGCTGCAGAACCTGTTCCCCAGCTTCACCGCGCTCTACAGCCTGTACCTCGACATCAAGCACCGCGGCTGGAACCGGGACAAGGGGAGCCATTGACGGCGAGCGTCGATGGCTGCGCGGGGCGGCCCGGCCTCGGGGCGATGGGTCAAACGTGAAATGTAAAACGTCAATGGCTGCGCTGGGCGGCCCGGCCCTGGGGCGATGGGTCAAACGTAAAACGTAAAACGTCAATCAGTGCGCGCTTCGATTGACGTTTCACGTTTCACGGTTCACCACTTGCCGCACCGTCCGAAGGCGCGGCAAGACCCGACCCCCGGAAACACAAAACCCGCCTCGCGGCGGGTCTGTGCTTGTCGTTCTGCAGGGCGCGACGACTTACTTGATCTTGTATTCCTTGTACGCCACGTGCTTGCGGGCGACCGGATCGTACTTCTTGAATTCCAGCTTGTTGGGCGTGGTCTTCTTGTTCTTGGTGGTGGTGTAGAAGTGGCCCGTGTTGGCCGTCGACACCAGCTTGATCTTGTCACGCATGGCTCATCTACTCCCTCAGACCTTTTCGCCGCGGGCGCGCATGTCGGCGATGACCGCCTCGATGCCGTTCTTGTCGATCGTACGCAGCGCCGCCATCGACAGGCGCAGGCGCACGAAGCGCTTCTCGGAAGCGACCCAGAAACGGTGCCACTTCAGATTCGGCAGGTAGCGACGACGCGTCTTGTTGTTCGCGTGCGACACATTGTTGCCAGCCAGGGGGCGCTTCCCGGTTACTGCACATACGCGCGCCATGGTTCACCTCGTCCTTGTGAGCTATGCCCCGGCTGGGGCCGAAAGAGCCGTGCTTTATAGCCAAACACGCCGCAGTGCACAAGAGGGCGCCGCGATCCGTTTGGCCGGCGCTCAGGCTGCGCCTTCCTTCTTCTTGCCGAACAGCTTGCCGATACCGGCGAACAGCAGGACCACGGCGGCGATCACCAGCTTCTTGCCGGCGATCAAGAGCGCCAGCAGCTTGGCCCACAGCCCGGTCTTTGCCGCGATGCCACCGGCGACCAGCGCCGCCAGGCCGTATTCGGCCGCCTTGTCAGTGGCCGGGTTGAAGTCGGCGTAGCGCGCGCCCTGGTTGAAGTCTACCGCAGCCAGCGCCTCGCCCATGCCGGGCTTGATCTGCGCCAGCTGGCCCATGCCGGCGACCGCCTGCATCACCAGCACACCGTGGCGGCCGAGCACGCGGACGTCATAGTTCAGGGTGTGCTCGCCCTGGCCTTCGAAGGCCAGTTCCTTGGCCCAGTGCAGCTTGTGGCTGGCCGCGTCGTAGCGCGGCGGCTCGGCCCAGCCGACGATCTCCACCGCGCCGTAGCCCTGCGCCTTGCGCGCCTCGTTGCTTTCCGCCGCGGAGGACTGCATCTCCCCGAGCAGCTCGGTGTAGTCGATCTCCTGCGCGTCCTCGTCGGAGACGTAGCCCTCTTCCTCGTACTGCAGCACGATGGCCCAGGAACGCTCGCCGTCGGCCAGGCTGATGTCGGCCGGCACCAGCATGCCGATCGCCTCGCTGCCCGGCGGGTTGCCCCACAGGTCCGTCAGCACGCGCTCGGCGTCGGCGCCGTCGAGGTAGCGCAGGCCCTGCGGCAGGTTGAGGGTGGCGCGCGCGGCCGTCAGCGTCACCTGGCCGTCCTGGAACTTCAGCGAATCGACGAAGGCCTGCACGCTGTCGCCCTGGTCCGCGGGGGCCTCGGCGGCGGCATCCGCTGGCGGCGCGGCCTCCTGGGCCAGCAGCGACAGCGGCAGGAACAGGGCGAACATCAGGGGCAACAGGCGCATCGCGGCGTCTCCGGGTCAGGCAGGGAATCTGCCGGACCAATCCCGCAGACGGGGCAAATGTAAACGAAACATGCGCGCTGTGTCACGACGGCGTGAAGGCCTTCGACCATCGGCCGATGTCGATGCGACTGGCTTGCCGCAATATGTGCCGACATCCAGCGGGCGCCCCCGATGACAGACAGCGCAGTGCAGGTCGAACTCGACACCCGCCAGGCGCCGTTCGACCTGCTGCCCGAATCGGTGCGCGCGTCCCTGCGCGCCGCGGTCGACCTGCACTACCTGCGCAAGAGCGAACGCCTGCTGGAAGCGGGCCAGCCTTCGACTCGTGTCTACGTGATCCTCAAGGGCCACGTGCAGGCCTTCGAGGCGCGCGAGGGCGGCGAGCAGCAGTTTGCCGACTACGGCCCGGGCGATGTGCTCGGTGCCTTCGCCGTGATCATGGGCAAGGCGCGCTACAGCTACCGGGCGCTCGAAGACACGCTCTGCCACGTGATCCCGGCCGAGCGCTTCCAGCAGCTGGTCAATGAGTTCCCGCGCTTCGCCGCGTGGTTCCACGCCGGGCTGTCGGCCAAGCGCAAGCTGCTCGCCGAGAGCGAGGCGCCGGCCGAGATGGGCCGCCTGATGCTGACGCGTGCAGGCGAGGCGCAGCTCGCGCCGGCACTGTTCGTCGATGGCGCCACCACCCTGGCCGAATGCGTGCGCATGATGCGTTCGCGCCATGTGACCTGCCTGCTGGTGGGCGACCCGGCCGACCCGGCGATCGCCACCCGCACCGACATTCTCTACGCGCTGGCGCTGTCCGGCACCGCGCCGGAAGCACCGGTGGCGCCGCTCGCCAGGCGCCCGCTGATCGCGGTGGAGGCGCATGCGGTGCTGTTCCAGGCGCTGGTGCGGATGACGCGACATCGCGTCGAGCGCGTGGTGGTGCGCGAGGGCGCGCGGATCCTCGGCACCCTGGGCCTGACCGAGGTGCTCAGCCACTACTCCAGCCAGTCGCACCTGATCGGCCTGCGCCTCGAACGCGCCGAGAGCATCGAGGAGATCGCCGCCGCCGCGCGCGGGCTGACTGACCTGGTCGCCAGCCTGCACGCGCAGGGCGCCAAGATGAGCTACCTGATGGAGTTGGTCAGCGCGCTCAACTCGCGCCTGATGGGCAAGCTCTTCGAGTCGCTGGTGCCGCCGGACATCCGCGAGCGCGTGTGCCTGCTGGTGCTCGGCAGCGAGGGCCGCAGCGAGCAGATCCTGAAGACCGACCAGGACAATGCGCTGATCCTCGCCGACGGGCCCGACTGGCCGCAGGCCGGCGAGGTCTGCGCGCAGTTCTCGGAGGCGCTGGCGCAGCTGGGATACCCGCCCTGCCCCGGCAAGGTGATGGTCAACAACCCGGCCTGGCGCCTGACCCAGTCCGAGTGGCGCGAGCGCCTGCTGCAATGGAGCGGCAACTACGAGCCGGCGGCGATGCTGGATCTCGCCATCGCGGTCGATGCGCGCCCGATCGCCGGCAATGCCGCGCTGTTCGAACCGCTGCAGCGGCAGATCGCCGCGCTCGGTGGCAACGATGGCCTGATGCGCCAGTTCGCAGCCCCGGCGCTGGCCTTCCACACGCCGCTGACCTTTTTCGGCAAGGTGCGCACCGACGAACACGGCCTGGACATCAAGAAAGGCGGCATCTTCCCGATCGTGCAGGGCCTGCGCGCGCTGGCGCTGAAACATCGCATCACGGAGACCAACAGCTTCCGCCGTGCCGACCTGCTGGTCGAGGCGGGCGCGCTGCACGAGCGCGACGCGCGCGATGCGCAGCAGGCGCTCAGCGTGTTCCTGCGCCTGCGCCTGACCGACCAGCTGCGCAAGCTCAAGCAGGGCGAGGCGATCGACAACCACATCGATGTCGCCGCGCTGCGCCGGCTGGACCGCGAACTGCTGCGCGACGCGCTGCGCGTGGTCAACCAGTTCAAGGACCTCGTCGCCGAGCGCTTCCGCCTCGCAGGGTGACCAGGCCCCATTCAACGCGGAGACGCAGAGGACGCGGAGAAAAGCGTGTGAAGCTCTTCTCTCCGTCTCAGCGTCTGCTTCAACCGGGAAGCCAGCGAAGAGCGGCGCCCTCCAACAGCCCGCAGCCCGCGCTCGTGGAGGGCGCCGCTCCCGCGGCGCCGCCTGTCCCGACGGCACCCGGCAGTCCACCGCAGCGCCACCGACGGGTGTCCTCCAGCAACCCGCGACCCGCGGAGAACGCCGCTCCAACGACCCAGTTAAACTCACAGACGCGGAGAACGCGGAGGAAAGCTTCAGGGGCTTTTCTCTGCGTCCCTTTGCGTCCTTGGCGTCTTTGCGTTGAACGTTTCCGTCGACGCGCCGCTACAGCTCGCGCAGCAGCTTGCGCAGCTGCGGCAGGTTGCGCCGGCTGACTTCAAGGGTTTCATGGCCGCCGCGCAGGCGAACCACGGTCTCGCCCGCGGCGTTCTTGCCCAGGCCCTCGATGCGCTCGCGCGAGACCAGGCAGTTGCGGTGCACGCGCACGAAGCGGTCGCCGAACTCCTCCTCCAGCGAGATCAGCGAGTCCTCGATCAGCACCTCGCCGCCGTCGTAATGCACCTCGACGTACTTGGCATCGGCGAGGAAGTGGCTGATCGCGCTGATCGCCACCAGTTTCATCTCGCCGCGCACGCGGGCGCAGATGTGGCTGCGCTGCTTGCGCGCCTCGCCGCCCTCGCCGCGCGGCTCGGCGGCGGCCTCGCCGTTGAACCTGCGCACGCGCTCCAGCGCGGCGAGCAGGCGCTCGCGGCGCACCGGCTTCAACAGGTAATCGACCGCTTCGGCATCGAATGCCGCCAGCGCATGGTCATCGTAGGCGGTGCAGAACACCACCGCCGGCGGATCGCTGCGCAAGGTCAGCCGACGCGCAACTTCCAGGCCGTCGATCCCGGGCATGCGGATGTCGAGAAGTACAAGATCCGGGTCGTGGCGGTCCACGGCCGCCAAGGCCAGCTGGCCATCCGCAGCCTCGCCCACCACCTCGACGCCCACAACGCCGGACAACAGCGAAGCCAGTCGCCTGCGTGCCAGGGGTTCGTCATCGACGATCAGCACTTTCATGATCGGTTCTCGCGTGACCCGGCAGGGGTAAACGCACCGTGACACCATAGTATCCACGCCGCTCGCGCACTTCCAGCGATGCGCGTCCGTCATAGGCCAGGCGCAGCCGCTGGCGCACGTTGCCCTGAGCCACGCCGTGTCCGGCGCGCGGTGCGCGCTCCAGCGGCATCGGGTTGTCGATGGCGATGGCAAGTTCATTGCCGGTCACGCTGGCCGAGATCCGCACCACGCCACCTTCGGGCAACGGCTGCACACCGTGATAGACCGCATTCTCCACCAGCGGTTGCAGCAGCAGCGGTGGCACTGCCAGGTGCAGTGGCGCTGCGTCGATGTCCCATTCCACCCGCAGGCGATCGCCGATGCGCAGCTGCTCGATGTCCAGATAGCGCCGGCACAGCTCCAGTTCGCGCTCCAGCGGGTGCGCGCGCTCGCCAGCGGCCAGCGCGGCGCGAAACAATTCGGCCAGATCCTCGATCACGCGCTCGGCGAGATCGGCATCCACGTGGATCAGCCCCGCCACGGTGTTCATGCTGTTGAACAGGAAATGCGGACGGATGCGCGCGGTCAGCGCCTCGACCTCGGCGCGCGCCTGCGCCTCCACCTGACGCTTCCACTGCACGTGCACATAGCCGTAGCGCAATCCGAGAGCCGCCATCAACAGCACGATGGCGACGATGCCGTGGACGAACGTCTCTCGTTGCTGCAGTTCCGCAGTCAGCCCCCAGCCCAGCTCGCGGTCGACGGTGTAGCCGATCCACGCCATCGTCCACGCGGTCAATGCCAGCACCAGGGTCACCGCGACCAGCGCGCCAGCGCCCGACAGCACCACCAGCCGTGGACGCAACAGGCATAGCACGGTGACCGAGCTCAGTGCGATCCACTGGGCCAGCACCGTGCCGATGGTCAGCGCGCGCAGCCAGCTGTCTTCGCCAACACCGGGCGAAAGCGTGGCGATGACGACCACGATCTCAGCCAGCAGCATCGCCGAATACACCGTCGCAGGCTGGCAGAACTGCGGCAGCCACTCGGCAGTGGGCGGCAGCTGCAGGCGGCTGCACAGCGAGGTCGCCATCGCAGCTCAGGGCTGGGCCAGGTAAGCCGCGCGCAGCGACTCCATGCGCTTGCGGTTGACCCCGAGGTCCGAGTAGCCGACACGCGAGCCGGAGCGCAGGTGCACGGTCGCCGAGGCATCGTCGAAGCGCAGCTCGATGTCGTCGATGAAGCGGAACAGCCCGCTCTGCTGGGTGGCGTGCCAATAGTCGCCCTGGCGCCGGTGGATCTGGGTGCGCGGCAGCGTGGCCAGCGCCGCGTTCAAGGCGCGCTCGCTGGCGGCGCGATCGCCGCGGTAGGGAAACGGGGAGATGCTGTGCTCACCGTCGGAACCCTCGCTGGCAACGCAATTGGGCCGGGCCTCGCAGGGCCGCAGCCGGCCTTCGACCAGGTCCAGGGTCGGTGGCGACTGGCGCGAAGCGTAGCTGCGCCAGGCGAACAGCAGCACCACGGCGAGAATCAGCGCGAGCAGCACCAGCACGGCAGTCTTCATGGGGTGTTCCACGAGCGGGACGCCTGCGATCATGCGCCCGAACCCGCGCGGCCGTCACCGCGATGCCGCCCCCTTGCCCATGCCGACCGACGTCCGTCCCGCAGCACTTCCGCCTGCCACGGTCCACTTGTGGTGGTGGACGTTGCCGCCGGAACTGCGCGCCGCAGATTCCGGCGCGCGCTCACGCTGGGTGTGGGGCCGGGTGCGCGCACAACTTGCATCGCTGGCGGACATCGATCCAGCCTTGTTGCGGATCAGCCGCTCCGCGAATGGCAAGCCGCAGTCACCGGATCTCGCCGACGCCTTCAGCCTGGCGCACGACGACGAGGTCGCGCTGCTGGCCACCGGCGCCGTCGGGCAACTCGGGGTGGACGTGATCGGCGAGCGTCCCTTCGCATCGGTCCGCCGCCTCGCGCGGCGGTTGTACCCCGCGCACGAACTTGCGCTGTGGGAAGCGCTGGACCCGGCGCAGCAGGCGCAGCAACTGCGCGAACGCTTCTGCGCCATCGAGGCGGTGGTCAAGGCACTCGACTGGCGATTGTGGTCCGGCCTGGGCAACATCCATTTCCTGCGCCAGGGGCGCATCGCCCGGGTCCCGCTCCGGCGCGCGCAACTGCACCTCGCCGGCGGGCGCCGCGACGATGCCACCTGGGCCATCGCCAGCGCCGGTGAGGTGGTGGGGTGCGTGCATCGCGAGGGTGGGTGAGGCGCTGCCTTGGAGGAGAAGCGGGGCAGGGGGCGGGGGGCAGGGGACCTGCTCGGCGGAACTTTCGGCGCCTGAAACGACTGGAAGCCCCCAGGGTGACGCCAGGACCGTTCAGGGCGAGGGGCTTGGCCCACTGCCCCCTGCCCCCTGCCCCGCTCCTTGCTCTGGTCGCCGCCCGAAGGCCCGCGCCTGCAACGCTGCATACACCAACCCCACGCTGACCGCGTCGCCGAGCGCGGTGTGGCGGCCCATCAGCGGCACGCCGACTGCGGCGGCGATCGTCTCCAGGCGCAAGTCCGGCTCGGCGTTCCCTTCGCGCACCGGCAGGCTGCGCATGTAGCGCCCGGCCAGTTCGATCCGCCGGTTTGGCAGGCGGAATCCATGCCGCGCGCGCGCCAGGCGATCGAGGATCGCGGCGTCGAAGGCCAGGTTGTAACCGAGCAGCGGACGGTTGGCGAGCCACAGCAGCAGCGCGTCGACCGCCTCGTCCAGGCTTCCGCCGGCCGCCGATTCGCCGGGCAGGATCCGGTGCACCCGGATCGATTCGATCCCGAAGTCGCGCGCGCTGCGCAGCAAGCGGACGAAGCGCTGCGACAGGCGCACGCCATGCGCATCGACCGGCACCGCGGCAATCGACAGCACCTCCGCCGTCACCGGATCCAGCGAAGTGGTCTCCAGGTCCAGCGACACCACCTCTTCCCCGCGATAACGCTCGAACAGCGGCGCGAAGCGCACATCGCGCAGCCGGCGGCGGTCGAGCATTCGGGTCAGGGCGTGGAGCATGGGGGAATCCGGGACGGCGAAGCGGGGGCGAGAAGCGGGGTGGAAATGCGGGGCAGGGGGCAGGGGACCTGAACCGGGGCAAGTGGCTGGGGGCCGGTCGACAAGAAGGCGGGGGGGGGGGGGTTTCGGGGGGCGGGCGGGGGCGAGTCCGCCCGGTTTCGCCCCCGGACAAGTCATGGGCTTGCCGCAAGTCACGTCCCCCGCCCCCTGCCCCCTGCCCCGCTCTTCTTGCGACAGGGATGGTCGCCCGCGCCGCTGCCCCCAGCGCCCCCTTCCCCGCTCTTCACCCCCGCCTTTTTTAGAGCTTTCCCTCGACCAATAGCTAATTGTCGCCAGAGCCCCTCGAATCGACGATGGCATCACGGCTTCTGCACACCCGTGCGGGGGCCGATCCGAGTTCTAGGGAGGGGATCCACATGGCTGCAACGATGAATTGGGCCGCGGTGAACGCGGACCCGCGGTTCCAGGCACTGCACCGGAAGAAAACCCGGTTCCTGTGGGGCCTGATGGCGTTTTCGGTTGTCTATTACTTCCTGCTGCCGATCGGCGCGGCGTACTTCACGGACCTGTTCAAGACCAAGGTCTGGGGTGTGATCAATTTCGGCCTGGTGTTCGCCTGGTCGGAATTCATCGTGGCCTGGGGCCTGGCCTGGATCTACGCCCGACGCGCCAACGCCGAATTCGATGCGCTGGCCGCCGAGATCAATCGCGACGCGATGAAGAACGGAGGCAACTGATGAACATCCAACGACTCCTCACCGGCGCAGCGCTCTCGCTGCCGCTGCCGGCCCTGGCTCAAGGCGCCGTGGCGCCCGAGTACAAGTGGCTGACCTTCCTGGTCTTCGGCTGCATCATCGCGCTGACCATGTTCGTGACCTACCTGGCCGCGCGCCGGGTCAAGAGCGCGTCGCAGTTCTACGCCGCGGGCCGCTCGGTCTCCGGTATCCAGAACGGCTGGGCGATCGCCGGCGACTACCTGTCGGCCGCCTCCTTCCTCGGCATCGCCGGCCTGATCTCGCTGTACGGCTACGACCGCTTCATGTACTCGGTGGGCTGGCTGGTGGCCTACATCACCGTGTTGCTGGTGATTGCCGAGCCCTGCCGCAACATCGGCAAGTACACCCTCGGCGACATCCTCGCTTTCCGCAACGACCCGAAGAAGTCCAAGACCGTCGCCGCGATCAGCACCATCGTGGTGTCGATCTTCTACCTCACCGCGCAGATGGTCGGCGGCGGCGTGCTGGTCAAGACCCTGATCGGCATCGACTACGAAGTGTCGGTGATCGCGGTCGGCGTGCTGATGCTGGCCTATGTGGTGTTCGGCGGCATGGTCGCCACCACCTGGGTGCAGATCATCAAGGCGGTACTGCTGGTGGCGGCCTCGCTGATCCTGGTGTTCTTCACCTGGATGCCCTACGGCTTCAGTCTGCCGGGCTTCCTCGAAGCCGCCGTGTCCGATCCGAAGATCCAGGCGCAGGTGGCCAAGCTGCTGGGCGACCCGGCCACCGCGATGAGCGCGACCGAACTCGGCCAGCGCTTCCTCGAACCCGGCCTGTACCTGAAGAACCCGATCGACCAGATCTCGCTGGGCATGGCTCTGGTGCTCGGCACCGCCGGCATGCCGCACATCCTGATGCGCTTCTTCACCGTGCCGACCGCCAAGGATGCGCGCACTTCGGTGATCTGGGCGATGGCGATCATCGGCGGCTTCTACGTGCTGACGCTGTTCCTCGGCCTCGGCGCGGCGATGAACGTGGGTGCGGCCAAGATCAGTTCGATCGACGCAGGCGGCAACATGGCCGGCCCGCTGCTGGCGCAGTACATCGGCGGCGGCGAGAACTCGATCCTCGGCAATCTGTTCCTGGCCTTCGTCGCCGCGGTGGCCTTCGCCACCATCGTCGCGGTGGTCGCCGGTCTGGTGTTGGCCTCCGCCTCGGCCATGAGCCATGACATCTGGGTGGGCGTGGTCAAGGGCGAGCATGCGACGCAGGAAGAGGAAGTCCGCGCCGCGCGCATCTCCTCGATCATCGTCGGCATCGTGGCGATCGTCATCGGCATCCTCGCCAAGGGCCAGAACGTGGCGCACCTGGTGGCGCTGGCCTTCGCCGTGGCGGCCTCGTCCAACCTGCCGGCCGTGCTGCTGACCCTGTACTGGAAGGGCTGCAACACCAAGGGCGTGGTGCTCGGCATGACCGTCGGCGCGCTCACCGCCATCGGCCTGGTGATGGTCAGCCCGAACATGACCTACCCGATCGCCCTGCGCGCCGCCAACCAGCCGATCGTCGACGCCGCGCCGGCCAAGATCGCCGCGGCCGAGGCGACCCTGGCCGCCGCGACCGACGATGCCTCCCGCGCTGCCGCGCAGAAGGCCGTCGACGGCGCCAAGGCCGCGCTCGCGGGCGCGCAGGCCAAGATCGCCTCGGTCGCCGGCAGCGACACCAGCATCGTCGGCCTGAAGGAACCGCTGATCACGCTGAAGAACCCCGGCATCATCTCGATCCCGCTGGGCTTCCTGTGCGTGCTGCTCGGCTCGTTGCTCGGCCGCGAGAAGCGCTCCGAGGAGATGTGGGAAGAACTCTACGTGCGCCAGAACACCGGCATCCACGCCGAGGGCGCGGTTTCCCACTGATCGCGGTTTGCGTTGAACCAACCCGCGCCGGCACCTCCCGCCGGCGCGGGTTTCTCTTTTGGAAAAAGGGAAAAGGAAAAGGGAAAAAGGTAGGGCGCGAACCCGACGGGTTGCGTTTGGCTGTTCTGGTGTCTCCGTGGGTGCAAAGTCCACCAACCTGCGGCATCGCTGGTCGCTCTTCCCTTTCCCTTTTTCCTTTTTCCCTTTTCCTGTTCTACTGGACTGCTCGAAGCCGCCACGTCGCAAGCAACCCATGCTCCTCCGCATCGCCACCCGCAAGTCCCAGCTCGCCCTCTGGCAGACGGAGCACGTCGCCGCGCGCCTCAAGGCGCTGGATCCGACGCTGGTGGTGGAGCTGGTGCCGCTGTCCACCCGTGGCGACGAGGTGCTGGACCGCTCGCTCGCGGCGATCGGCGGCAAGGGGCTGTTCCTCAAGGAGCTGGAACTCGCGCTGGAACGCGGCGAGGCGGACATCGCGGTGCATTCGCTGAAGGACGTGCCGGTGGAGCTGGAACCTGGTTTCGAGCTGGCGGCGATCCTGGCGCGCGAGGATCCGGCCGATGCCTTCGTCAGCAACCACCACGATGGCCTGGACGCGCTGCCGCCGGGCGCGGTGGTCGGCACCTCATCGCTGCGCCGTCACGCGCAGCTCAAGGCACGCCGCCCGGACCTGCAGGTGCGCGATTTGCGCGGCAACGTCAACACGCGCCTGGCCAAGCTCGACGCCGGCCAGTACGACGCGATCATCCTCGCCGTCGCTGGCCTCAAGCGCCTGGGTTTCGACGCGCGCATCCGCGCCCGCCTGACCGCGCCCGAGTGGCTGCCAGCCGCGGCGCAGGGCGCGATCTGCATCGAGACCCGCGCCGGCGACCACGCGGTGATCGAACGCGTGCGCGCGCTGCACGATGCCGACACCGCCGCGCGCATCCGCGCCGAGCGCGCGATGAACCAGCGCCTCGGCGGCAGCTGCCAGGTGCCGATCGCGGCGCTGGCGCTGCGCCAAGGCAATGAGCTGCACCTCGAAGGCCTGGTCGGCCACGTCGCCAGTGGCCGCCTGGTGCGCGCCGAAGCGTGGGGGTCCGTCGATACGCCTGAGGCACTCGGCAACGCCGTCGCCCAGGCCCTGCTCGACGCCGGCGCGGGGGCGCTGCTGCAGGCCTGATCGACCGCGTTGCCGGGCCAGTTCAACGCGGAGACGCGGAGGACGCAGAGGAACGCGGAGAGAAGCGGAGGAAGGCAGGGATGCTCTTCTCCGCGTTCTCTGCGTCTCTGCGTTTGATCGGGTTGGTGTGCGCGTCTCCGCGTTCAACCAGTTCGATCAATCCGCGTCCAGCGCGGGATACAGCCCGGTGAAGTCGATGCCCACGCCGGGCACCGAGGAAAGTTCGATGCGCCCGCTGGCCTCGACGATCTCCGGCGGCGCGAAGGCACCGGCGGGGCTCCGGCGATAGATCGTCAGCACGCCATCCACCGGATGCAGGATCCAGAATTCCGCCACGCCGGCGCGCTCGTAGACGGCGCGCTTGCGAATCTGGTCGTGGCTGGCGCTGGACGGGCTCAGGACCTCCAGCACGAAGGTCGGCGCCCCGCGCACGCCGCGGCGATCGATGCGGCTCGTGTCGCAGACGATCAGCACATCCGGCTGGACCACCGTGTCCACCCGCTCATCCGCCTCATTGCCTTTGGGCAGGCGTACGTCCAGCGGGGCGATCGCCGGGCGGCAGGGCTTGCCGGTGAGCTGGTTGGCAACCTGGCGGAAAATCTCGCCCGCCAGCTCCTGGTGCCGCCAGTTCGGCGCGGGCGCCATCGGGTAGGCAGTGCCGTCGATCAGCTCCCAGCGCTTGTCATCCTGCCAGCCGAGGTAGTCGCCGTAGGTGACGGGTTTGGCATGGGGTGCGGGGCTGGACATGGCATCGACCGGTGGTCGTGATTCACGACAGTGTAGCGCGGCTGTCCATGGTCCCGTTTGCTGCGCCGCCGGCCGTGCATCACATCCACCACCGACAGCAGCCGTTATGCTGCGCGCTTCCAAGCATTCGGGAATATCCGATGATCCGCCGATCCCTGACCGCCGCCCTGGTTCTCGCGAGCGCCCCTGCATTCGCCCAGACCCTGCCGCCGGATCTCGCGCTGACCGACATCTGTCCGGCCTGCACGGCCTTCGACCGCCCCCTGATCGTGCGCCATGCCGGCGACGGCAGCGGTCGGCTGTTCGTGGTCGAGCAGATCGGCAACATCCGGATATTCGTCAATGGCGCCTACCTGACCACGCCATTCCTGACCTTCGTCGGGCCCGGCAATGCACCACCGGGCGGCTTCGTCGCGGTGGGCGGCACCGGCGACGAGCGCGGCCTGCTCGGGCTGGCCTTCCATCCGGACTTCGCGCAGAACGGCTATCTCTACATCAACTACAACGACAGCAGCGGCGACACGGTCGTTGCCCGCTACACCGTGAGTCAGTCCAACCCGAATGTCGTGGATACCGCCACGCGATTGGTGATCCTGCGCGTCGACCAGGACTTCAGCAACCACAACGGCGGCAACATTCTGTTCGGACCCGATGGCTACCTCTACATCGGCATGGGCGATGGCGGCAGCGGCAACGACCCGTGCAATCGTGCGCAGAGCCTGACGCCGGCCGACCTGGTCCCGAACGAAGGAACCTCGGGTTGTCCCGCGGACAGCGCCTTCGTGAATTCGGGCGGCAATGCCGATTCGCGCACGCTGCTGGGCAAGATGCTCAGGCTCAATGTCGATACCACGACGGCTGCGGGCGCGAACGAACTGTGCGCCAGCAACGCCGACGGCTCGGCAAATTACGCCATCCCTGGGGACAATCCCTTCCTCGGTACCGCGCGCCTCACTGGCGCCTGCGACGAGGTCCTGGACTACGGACTGCGCAACCCCTGGCGCTTCAGTTTCGACCGGGAGACCGGGGCGTTGTTCATCGGCGATGTCGGGCAGAGCGCCCAGGAGGAGATCAGCTATCGGCCTGCCGGGCCGATCGGCGCGCCGATCAACTTCGGCTGGGACTGCCGCGAAGGCACGGGCTCCGCTGGCGGCACCTGTCGCGTCGGCGATACCCTCACTGGCCCGATCCTGGCCTACGGCCGATCGGCCGGATTCGCGGTGACAGGCGGCTATCGCATCCGCGGAACCATCCCGCTGCTCAATGGCCTGTACGTCTACGCCGATTACGGATCACGCAATGTGTGGTTCGCGGAAGAGACCGCGCCCGGAACCTTTGGCCCGCAGCCGACCACGGCGAACCGCTGGGGACAAGCCCCGAGTGGCGTCGCCAGTTTCGGTGAGGATGAGGACGGGCGGATCTACGTCGCCGCCTTCAACGGGAAGATCTACCGCTTCACCAGTAACACCGAGCTGCCGCCGGTGCTGTTCGCCAACGGGTTCGAATGACCGGGTTCCGGCCGCGCCGGCAGCCAATCGAGCCGGGGAAGCGCTGCGCGCTCCCCGGCCTACGCCTCGCCCTTCGTCGCCTCCGGCTTCTCCGTCGGCCCGCTGAGCGCCGCGCGCGCCTCGGGGGTGATCGCGACGATGCCCTGGCGCAGTTCGCGCGAGAGGATGATGCGGGCGTCGGAGCCGAGCTGGTTCAGCTCCTGGCCGAAGGTCAGCTTGCCGTTGTCGTCCACGCTGACGATGCCCTGCGACTTGAGCATCTGGATGAAGCTCTTGAACAGCGCGCGGTCGCCGAATTCGGGGCCGGAGAGTTCGTGCAGCAGGGCCATGCGCTGGGCGGTGACGTGGCACAGGGTCTCGAGCTCGCCGGAAGACAGCGTGCCCGGGCCATTCTTGCCGAGCAGCGCGATCACCACGTAGTAGCGCTGGAAGGTCTGCAGCAGGCTGTGCGCGAGCACGCGCAGGCCGAAGAAGGCGTCGCCGCCGTCGGCGGGGCGGCTGACCCAGCGGCCGTCCGCATCGACATTGATCAGGCCATGGCGGCCGAGGAAATCCGTCGCGGCGTCGATGCGCTCGGAGAACTCGTCGGTGGTCCACGGCAGGAACAGCTCGGTCTGCAGGAAGGGGTAGACCATCCTTCCCAACCGCGCCAGGCCGGCGCGCGACAACCGCCGCGTGTTGAGCAGGCAGCAGGCCACCCAGCTGACCGCGGCGAACACGTGCATGACGTTGTTGCGGTAGTAGCTGAGGAGCACGCCCTGGTCGCCCTCGGCGCTCAGCACGTCGCCTAGCGGGTGCTTCAGGCGGCGGATCCAGCCCATCTGCTCGCCGTAGGCCACGATCTCGGCCGGCGTCATCGGCGTGCGCGTGATCCGCGCGCTGTAGGGCAGCTCGGCCAGCAGGTCGAGGTAGATCTGCAAGTGCGCCTTGAGGTCGGCCTCGCCGATGGCGTGCTTGGGCGTGCCCAGGATCACCAGCGCCAGCAACGCGACCGGATTGACGTCGGCGGCGGCGTTGATGTTCTCGAGGATCTTGTGCGCCAGGTCGTCCACCGCGCCGGAGAACCAGCCCGGACGGTCGTTCTCCCCGGTGGTCTGCTCGCGCCAGTAGGTGCGTTCGCGGAGAGGATGTCGTCGAGCAGGATCGGCTCGCCGAAATTGACGGCGACCCGCCCGTAGCGGTGGCGCAGCACGGACAACGAACGCACCAGACCGACCATCGATTCCTTGGCCTTGGGCTGGCCGGACAACTCGCCGAGGTAGCTCTTGCCCTCGATCAGTTTTTCGTAGCCAAAGAACACCGGCTGGAACAGCACCGGCTTGGCGCGTTCGCGCAGGTAGGCGCGCACGGTCATCGCCAGCATCCCGGCGCGCGGCGGCAGCAAGCGCCCGGTGCGGCTGCGCCCGCCTTCGATGAAGTACTCGAGCGCCACGCCCTGGCGCACCAGCTGGGTGACGTACTCGCTGAACACGGTCGAGTACAGCGCGTTGGACTTGAAGCTGCGGCGCAGGAAGAAGGCACCGCCGCGGCGCAGGATCGAACCCACCAGCGGCAGGTTGAGGTTGACGCCGGCCGCGATGTGCGGCGGCACCAGCCCGTTGCGGTACAGCATGTACGACAGGATCAGGTAGTCGATGTGGCTGCGGTGGCTGGGCACGTAGACCACTTCATAGCCCGGCGCCTGCTGGCGGAAGGCGTCGAAGTGGTTCATCCGGATGCCGTCGTAGATGCGGTTCCAGAAGCCCTGCAGGATGAACGACAGCGAGCGCACCACCGGGTGCGAGTAGTCCGCGGCGATCTCGCGCGCGTAGGCCTCGGCCTTTCTCTGCGCGGCGCGCTGGCCGCCCTTCTCTTTCGCCGCCTGCGCCGCAATCGCCGCGCGCACGGCATCGGTGCGCAGCAAATTGTCCACCAGGGTACGCCGGTGCGACAGATCCGGGCCGATGACGGCGCCGCGGATCCGGCGGAAGTGCACGCGCAGCAGCAAGGACAGCTTGTGCGCCGCGCGCCGGAGGTCTTCCGCCTCGGGGGCGTTCTTGCCGACCAGCACCGGCGGGCTGAACTGCACCAGGGTGTTGCGGCCGTTGAACAGGATCGCGAGCAGGCGGCGGAAGCGGCCGACCACCACCCAGTTCTCGCTGAACAGCACCTTGAACCAGCCATCGGTGCGGTCCGGCGCGCGGCCGACGATGATCGACACCGGGATCAGCTGGACCTGCGCTTCCGGGTCGCGCCGGATCGCCGCCAGCAGGCGCTCCAGGCGCTCGGTGCGGTCGCGCAGCCGGCGATGGTTGAGCAGCCAGCCACTGCGTTTTTCCACCGCGATGAAAGCGCGCGGCGGGCGGCTCAAGGTCACCAGCGGCAGCGGATCGATCGGGCGCGGCCAGCCGGCTTCGCGGCAGGCGCGGTCGAGGATGGCCAGGTTCGACAGCCCGTGGCGGTCCAGCACGTAGCAGACCGGCCTGGCGGGATCGAAGGGCGCGCGATCGGATTCGGGGGTGATCCGCTTCAGGCGCAGGAATGGGTGCAGCAAGGTATCGACCAGGGCCAGCAGTGCACGCCGGAACCAGGGCGCCTTGAGCGTCGTACTCGGGGCGGTTTCAGTCATGGCGGTATGCCGCCGCCGCGGGCGCAGTGCGCCCGCGGCAGCCGGCAGCGACGGACTTATTCGCCCGCGGCTTCTTCTTCGGACTCTTCGTCGGCCGCGGCGTCATCGCCTTCGGCCACCTGCGCGGCTTCCTCGGCCTTGGCCTTCTCCAGCTGCGCCAGCATGTCCTTGCCGTACCACTTGCCGTCGACCTTCTGCATCTCGCTCTCGAAGCTCATCGGCGCATCGAACAGCGCGTAGCTGACCTTGAGCTTGGCAGTGTCGCCGGCTTCGCTGACGATCTCGGTCTTGACGCTGTCGGCGATCGCATCCAGCGAGAAGCCGTAGGCGGCCAGCGCGTTCTTGACGCCGCCGACGGCCGGGCCGACCTTGGCCAGCATCTCGTCGAAGCTCAGCGCCTTGATGTCGTCCAGCTTGGTGATGCCGGTGGCGCGCAGGCCGTCGGCCAGCGCCGTCAGCGACTTGCGCATCAGCGCCGGATCGGCGAAATCGGTCTTGCCCAGCCAGCCCGACAGGCCGTTCATGAACGCCGTGGCCTGGGCCTTCTGCGCGTCGGTCAGGTCGGTGCTCTCGGCGATGGTCATGGTCGCCATGCCCTGGCCCATCGCGATCATGCCGGCCAGCTGCGGCTTCAGCTGCGCCAGCTGCGGCTCCATCTCGGCCATGATCTTGTCGACGCCGTCGGCGGCGGTGATCTTGCCCCAGCTGTCGGCGAACTCGGCGCGGTCTTCGTCGGTGATCGGCTCGGCGCGGTTCTTGTCCCACTCGCTGCGCATGCGCTCGATCTCTGCCGCCGGCAGTGCGGCTTCGAGCAGGCCCTTCAGGTCATTGGAACGGAAGGCCTTGATTTGCGCATCCATCGCGGCAGAGGCGGTCGCCGCCGGTGCGACTGCCTGCATCGCGGCCTTCTCGGCCGGCGCGGCGTTCTGGGTGGCCTCGTCCTTGCCACAGCCCACGAGCAGCGCGCTGGCCAGGGCCACGGCGATCAGCGAATGACGGAACGACATGGTGATACTCCTTCGGATTCGATATCGGGCTGGGCGCCGGCAGGCGCCCGGGTGCGCTGCTGTGCGGACGAGTGGTCGTGAAGACGACGGGCCCGTGGCGGGGGCGCACTCTATCCCGCGCCCGATTGCCGCGCAAACGCAGGCGTATGGGCGGTGCGGGCGGGTTAACAAATGCGATGAAGGTTGTGGGCCGTACGGCGTTGAAGGTTGTGGGTTGTGGGTTGTGAGTTGTGGGTTGTGGGCAGCAAAGCCCTGTATTCCGACCGCCAGTGGGAGCGGCTTCAGCCGCGATCTGCTTCTGGCGGCCGCAGGAAAGATCGCCGACAGAGTCGGCTCCCACAGACCCGCGGCCCCCGGGCTTCGCTGCCCGCAACCCAGAACCCACAACCCACAACCTTCACCGCATTGCGGCTCACAACCTGCCATTCACGGCCCTATGCTCGGCGAACCCGTCAGACCGCGCCGCCCCATGACCGACCCCTTCGCCCTGCCCGAAGCCGCGCTCGCGGCCTACCTCGAACGCCAGGTGGCCGGTTTCGCCGGGCCGCTGACCGCGACCAAGTTCAAGGGCGGGCAGTCGAACCCCACCTACCTGATCGAGGCGGCCTCGGGGAACTATGTGCTCAGGCGCAAGCCGCCGGGCCTGCTGCTGGCCTCGGCGCACGCGGTGGACCGCGAGTTCCGCGTGCTCGAAGCGCTGTCGCGCACCGCGGTGCCGGTGGCCGCGCCGCTGCACCTGTGCACCGACGACTCGGTGATCGGCTCGATGTTCTACCTGATGAGCCATGTGCCGGGCCGGATCTTCTGGGATCCGGCGCTGCCGGAACTGGCGCGCGAGGCGCGCGGCGATCACTTTGATGCGATCCTGCGCACGCTGGCCGCGCTGCACGCGGTGGACGTCGGCGCGGTGGGCCTGGCCGACTACGGCAAGCCCGGCAACTACTTCGCGCGCCAGCTCAAGCGTTGGAGCGAGCAGTACCGCGCCAGCGAACTGGCGCGCATCGAGCCGATGGAGCAACTGATCGAGTGGCTCGCCGCGCACGTGCCGGAGGACGACGGACAAACCGCGCTGGTGCATGGCGACTGGCGCATCGACAACCTGATCTTCGATGCCAACGAGCCGCGCGTGCGCGCGATCGTCGACTGGGAACTGTCCACCCTCGGCCACCCGCTGAGCGACCTCGGCTACTTCTGCATGGCGCTGCGGCTGCCGCGCAATCCGGTGATCCCGGGGCTGAAAGGCATCGACCGCGCCGCGGAAGGCCTGCCCAGCGAGCGCCAGATCGTCGAGCGCTATGTCGCGCTGACCGCGCGCGACGCCTTCAGCGACTGGCCCTTCATCCTCGCCTTCAACTTCTTCCGCCTCGCCGCGATCGCCCAGGGCGTGGCCAAGCGCGCGGTCCAGGGCAACGCGTCGAGCGCCCAGGCGGATGCGACCGGGCGCATGGTGCCGGTGATCGCGGCGCTGGGGATGGAGGCGGCGACGAGGGCACGAATGCCCAGGGCACGAGGGCACGTAGAGCGCGCGGAAACACGGTTTGGCGTGTTGAAGAGAGCAGGCAATGTCACGACAACGTGCCGGAATGCGAGCCTTTACGTGCCCTCGTGCCCTCGTGCCCTCGTGCCCTCGTGCCCTCGTGCCCTCGTCTCAAGCCCGCGGATGGTGCTTGCGGTGCATCGCCTTCAGCCCCTCGCGGGCGATGTGGGTGTAGATCTGGGTGGTCGACAGATCGCTGTGGCCGAGCAGCAGCTGGACCACGCGCAGGTCGGCGCCGTGGTTCAGCAGATGGGTGGCGAAGCTGTGGCGCAGGGTGTGCGGCGACAGGCTGCCGCGCACGCCGGCGAGCACGGCGTAGCGCTTGATCAGCAGCCAGAAGCCCTGGCGGGTCATCGCCTCGCCGCGCTGGGTGATGAACAGCGCCGGCTGCGGGCGCGGGTGGATGGCGGGGCGCGCCTCCTGCAGGTAGCGCACGATCCAGTGCTGCGCCTCGTCGCCGAGCGGCACCAGGCGCTCCTTGCTGCCCTTGCCGCGCACGCGCAGCACGCCCTGCGCCAGGCTGATCTGCTCGCCGCGCAGCGAGACCAGCTCGCTGACGCGCAGGCCGGTGGCGTACAGCAGTTCCAGCATCGCCTTGTCGCGCAGGCCGAGCGGGGTGTCGAGGTCCGGCGACTTGAGCAGCGCCTCGACCTCGCTCTCGGTGAGTGCCTTGGGCAGCGCACGCGGCAGCTTGGGGGTGGACAAATCGAGCGCCGGATCGTCGCTGCGCAGGCCCTGCTCGACCATCCACGCACCGAACTGCTTCAGGGTCGACACCAGCCGCGCGCCGGAGCGCGGTTTCATGCCGGCGGCGTGGCGCGCGGCAAGGTAGTCGAACAGCACGCCGCGGTCGGCATCCGGCAGGCTGCGCCCGCGCCCGGCCAGCCAGCCGGCCAGGCCGCGCAGGTCCGCGCCGTAGCTGGCGAGCGAGGCCTTGGCCAGCCCGCGCTCGGCCCAGGCCTGTTCGAGGAAACGCGCGATCAGGCGCGTGTCGGCCGGCGTCGGCTCGGGCGCGCTATCGTTGCCGGGTTCGGTGGATGTCATGAATTCGATGCGGACCCTGGAATCTGCGAAGTGGTGGAAGCGCCTGATGGCGATCGTATACGACTGCCTGATCGTCGTCGGCCTGCTGATGGTGGCCAGTTTCGCGGTGCTGCCGTTCACCGGCGGCAAGGCGGTGCCGGCGCACACTTGGTGGTACCAGGCCTGGCTGCTGGCGGTGCTGTGGGCCTATTTCGCGCTGTCCTGGTGGCGCGGCGGCCGCACCGTCGGCGCGCGCGCGTGGAAGCTGGAGATCCGCGACCTGGGCGGCCGCTTCCCCAGCCTGGCGCGCGCCAGCCTGCGCGCGGCCCTCGCCGTCCCGTCGATCGGCCTGGCCGGCCTCGGCCTGCTCTGGTGCCTGATCGACCGCGAGGGCCAGAGCGCGCATGACCGTCTCTCCGGGACGCAGTTGCTGCAGGAATCGAAATAGCGCAAGCGGCGGCGTTCCCCGGCAGGCGAACCCGCCAGCCGTACCGGCTTGCTGCGCAGCCGGTTGCTCCTGCGGGCGGCCTGACGATTTCTGAACAAGCCACTAAGGAAGACGCAAGCTGCGGGTGGTGAGATGTGCGCTGTGAAGCGCGAATCATCCGCATGCCCCGATTCCTTGCATGGTTCCATGCCGGCCCCTACCGCGCGCTGCCGCGGTTGCTGCTGGCCTACCTCGTTTTCAGCGCCGCAATCCGCCTGGCGCTGGGCGCATTCAACGGCGATGTCGGGATCTTCTGGTCCGGGCGGATCCTCGGTGCGCTGGGGATCGGCCTGCTGTTCGACCTCGCGGTCGCCGGCTGCTTCCTGGTGCCACTGGCGCTCCTGCTGCTCGCACTGCGCGCGGGCCCTGTGCCGCCCAGCGGTGGCTTCGGCCGGCGCCTGATCCAGGCCGCGCTGCTGCCCTTCGCCGGACTGCTGGTGTTCGTCGCCGCGGCAGAGTTCGTGTTCTGGAACGAGTTCGCCTCGCGCTTCAACTTCATCGCGGTGGACTATCTGGTCTACACCAACGAGGTGATCGGCAACATCCGCGAGAGCTACCCGATGCCGCTGCTGCTGTCGGCGGTCGCGCTGGCCTCGCTGGCGCTGGCCTGGCTGATGCGCCGTTGGCTGCGCCCGGCGCTGCTGGCGCCGGCGCCGGCGTTTGCCGGGCGCGCCCTGCGCACCGTGCTGTGGCTGGCATTGCCGGTGGCCGGGATCTCGCTGCTGGATGCCAGCACCAAGGAGTTTTCGCAGGACGCGCAGGCCAATGAACTGGCTGGCAACGGCGTGTTCGACTTCTTCCACGCCTACCAGACCAACGAGATCGACTACGAGCGCTACTACCGTACCCTGCCGGACAGCACAGCGCTGGCGCAGGTGCGCCAGTCCCTGCACATTGGAGGCAGTCCGCAGCAGAGCTTCGACATCCGGCGCCAGGTCGCCCCGGCGGAACCGGAGCAGCGCTGGAACGTCGTGCTGGTGTCGATCGAGAGCCTCAGCGCCAGCTACCTCGGCCACTTCGGCAACCGCCTGGGCATCACGCCCAACCTGGACCGCATGGCCGACGAGGGCCTGCTGTTCACCCAGCTCTACGCCACCGGTACGCGCACCGTGCGCGGGCTGGAAGCGCTGACGCTGTCGGTGCCGCCTACGCCCGGCCACTCGATCGTCAAGCGCCCGCACAACGACCACCTGTACACGCTCGGATCGGTGTTCGCGCAGAAGGGCTACAAGCCGCTGTATGTCTACGGCGGCTACGCCTATTTCGACAACATGCAGGCCTTCTACGAGGGCAATGGATACCGCGTGGCCGATCGCACCGCGCTGGCGGACGACGAGATCCACTTCCAGAACATCTGGGGCGTGTGCGACGAGGACCTTTACACCCTGGCGCTGCGCGAGATCGACCGCGAGGCCGCCGCCGGCGAGCGCTTCTTCGCGCATGTGATGACGGTGTCCAACCACCGCCCGTACACCTATCCGGAAGGCCGCATCGACATCCCCAGCGGCGATGGCCGCGACGGCGGCGTCAAGTACACCGACTGGGCGATCGGCGACTTCATCCGCCGCGCGCGCGAGCGCCCTGGTTCAACGACACCCTGTTCGTGTTCGTGGCCGACCACACCCACCGCGGGCGCGGCAAGATGGACCTGCCGCCGCGCAACTACCAGATTCCGATGGTGGTCTGGGCGCCGGGGAAGGTCGCCCCGGGCCGGGTGGAGCAACTGGCCTCGCAGATCGATGTCGCGCCGACCTTGCTCGGCTTGCTCGATTTCCACTACCAGTCGCGCTTCTTCGGCAACGACATTCTCGCCCCCGGCGCGCGCCCCCGTGCGCTGCTGGCGAACTACCAGACGGTAGGCTGGTACCAGGACGGAATGGTCGTGGAACTCAAGCCCAACGCGCGCACCCGCGTGGTCGACGCGCGCACCGGTCTGGAGCGCGTACCCGACGCCCGCAGCGAGGCGATGACGCGCGAGGCCATCAGCTTCTACCAGATCGCCAGCGAGTCCTTCGGCAGCGGCGCGCTGCGCCTGGATGGGCCGCGCCAGGGCAGCGTGGGCAGCGACCATGCGCACTGAATTCCTAGGCTGCTGCTGGCTGCTGCTGCTGGCCATCGGCGGGAACGCTGCCGCCGAGAAGCTCGATCGGGCCCAACTGCAGGCCGATGGCGTGATCATCGGCGAGATCCGCATCCACGCCGACGATGTGTTCGACCTCGAACGCCCCGAGGAGAACCGCTTCGTCTATCGCCTGGCCAACCGGCTGCACGCGGAGACCCGCGAGGGCACGGTCGCGAGGCTGCTGCTGTTCAAGGTCGGCGAGCCCTACGACGATCAGAAGCTGCGCGAGTCCGAGCGCCTGCTGCGCCAGCGCCACGCCTTCTACGATGCGCGCATCCGCCCGCGGCGGATGGTCGACGGCAGGGTGGTGGTGGAGGTGCGCACCCGCGACATCTGGAGCCTGCGGCCCACCGTGGAATTCGGCCGCAGCGGCGGCGAGAACCGCAGCGAGTTCGGCGTCGAGGAGCTGAACTTCCTGGGTCTCGGGACCGAGCTGACCCTCGGCTATGCCAACGACGTGGAACGCGAATCCAGCTACCTCGCGCTGCGCCAGCCGCAGGTCGGCGCCTCGCGCTGGCAGGCCGATGTGCTGGCCGCCGACAACAGCGACGGGCACGCCTGGCGGCTCGGCCTGACGCGGCCCTTCTTCGCCCTCGACACGCGCTGGAGCGCGGGTATCGACGGCCTCGACCAGATCCAGCGCGAGCAGCGCTATCGCGCCGGCGAGGTCGTCGACCGCTACCAGCATGAGCAGCGCGGCCTGAACCTGCTGTACGGCTGGTCCAGCGGGCTGGTGAATGGCTGGACCCAGCGCTTCAGCGTCGGCACCAGCTTCGACGAGCACCGCTTTTCCAGCGTCGCGCCGATCGACGGCGTCGGCACCAGGGTGCTGCCGGAAGATCGCACACTGGTGTACCCGTGGATCGGCTACGAGCTGGTGCAGGACCATTTCATCGTCGAACACAACCGCGACCAGATCGGGCGCGCCGAGGATGTGCTGCTCGGCTGGCACGCCTACGCGCGCCTGGGTCTGGCCACCGAGGCCTTCGGCTCCGACCGCCGCGCCTGGGTCTACAGCGGCGCGCTGTCCTATGGTGACCGGCCGGACGACGCGAATGCCTGGCTGGTGTCCGCCGAGTTCTCCGGCCGCCGCGAGCGTGGCGAGTTCACCGCGATGCTGGCGCAGGTCGACGCGCGCTACGACTACCGCTGGAACGAACGCACTACCACCCACGCGCGGCTCGGCGCCCAGCTCGGCCAGTCGCTGGACCTGGACCAGCTGGTTTCGCTGGGCGGCGACAACGGCTTGCGCGGTTATCCCTACCGCTACGCCAATGGCGAGCGCAGTGCGGTGCTGACGCTGGAGCAGCGCGTCTACACCGACTGGTACCCCGGCCGCTTGTTCCGGGTTGGCGCGGCAGCGTTCGTCGATATCGGCCGCAGCTGGGGCGATCTGCCCGAAGGGCCGGAGCACCTCGGCACCCTGCGCGATATCGGCATCGGGCTGCGCCTGGCCAACACCCGCTCCGGCCGCGCGCACGTGATCCACATCGACCTCGCGCACCCGCTGGACGGCAGCGGCGACATCGACCAGCTGCAGTTCCTGATCAGCACCCGCAAGAGTTTCTGATCGCGGCAGGCCGGTCGCGCAGGCGTAGCCCGGCCGTACGCGCGCAGCGCCTTCCTCGGATGCTTGCGACAAGTACCCGCTGAGCCGCTGCGCGGCACAACGGGCTACTCAAGAACCAGAATCTTGCGGCCGTGCGCCAGTTACCGTACGCGTTTCACGTGCATGTCCGCGACGTGATCGCCGGGCTTGCCGTCCTTCCAGAAATTCCACGTGGAGCGGATCTCGTCGGCGCCTTCGAACACGAAGCGGGCATCGTGCATGTGGCCATCCTTCGCCGGATCGAAGTTGTTGGCGCGGTCGAAGGCGAATACCAGGGTCTTGCCGTCGCTGGCCTTGGCACGCATGGTCGGGTGGTTGCCGCTGGCGCAGTAATGGGTGAGCACCAGATCCTCGCCGTCGCGGAAGTAGACCGTCCGCATCTCGTGCGGGCTGCCGGGCCACAGGGTTTCCACCACCGCGCTGCCACCGCCGGTGACTTCATAGCGGATCGTCAGCTTGGGGTCGCTATTGCCCTCCAGGCCCTCGGCTGACCATTCGCCGGCCAGCGCCTTGAAGCGGTCGATCAGGTGCGGTGCGGGCGCCTGCGCGTCCGCCGGTGGTGGCGTCTGGTCCTGCGCATGCAGCGGCAGCGCGAGCGACAGTGCGAGGATGCAGGCAACGAGAATTCGGCAGGGCTTCATCGGGCGGCTCCGGGAATGGACGCACTTGCAGTTTACGCCGCGTCGATTCGGCTGTGGAATTTGCGAACCGTCGCAAGCTATTCAGGAAGCCACAGCGTCTGTGCCGCGGCGCGGGTGTAGATTGGTCGCAACTCCCCCGACGTGCGAAGCCGACCATGCGCCTGACATTCCTGCCGCGGCAGCCGCATGCACCTGATGTCGCGCGTGGCGCGCTGATCGCACTGCTGCTGGGTTGTGCCATGCCGTCGCTGGCCGCCTCGCCAGGCTGGGCCGAGTTTGCCGGCCGCGTGGCGGCGGGACCGGATTCGCTCGCGCTTTCCGATTGCAGCGGCGCAGTTGCCAGTGCCGACGTGACCATCGAGCAGTCCGACTTCAAGCCGGTGGCTGCCAGCCGCACCAAGGGCGGCTGCAAGCGCGCCGACGACTACCTGAGCGGGCGCTTGCCCAGTGGCGATTTCAAACTCGCTGCGCTCCCAGTCGACCGCGCCTTCCTCGCGCCACCGCCGGACCTGACGAAGTTCATCGCCGAGGATGCCAAGGCGGCCGGCGCTCCGGCCCGCTACGGCGTCGAGGTGGCCACGCCGGGCCTGTCGCTGCGCGACGGCAAGGCCAGCCACGGTGTGCTGGAAACCCTCGCCGACGGCCGCAAGGTCTGGCGCGTGGAACTGGTCTCGCCCGGCGCGCTGTCGCTGGATGTCGCTTTTGCCAGGCTCCGGCTGCCCGCCGGTGCCGAACTGTTCATCACCTCGAAGGACGGCATGGTCACGCGTGGCCCGGTCCGCGCCGGCGACGTGCAGCCCGACGGGCGTTACTATTCCGCCTTCGTGCCGGGCGACAGCGCCATCATCGAAGTGGCCATGACGCCGGCTGCGCTGGCCGGCACCGACATCCGCGTGGCCAACGTCGCGCACGCCTATCGCAGCATCCACGCGGCCGCGAGTGGCCAGAAGTCCGGCAGTTGCAATGTCGACGTCGTCTGTTCGCTCGGCAGCCAGTGGGGCGACCAGATCGACTCGGTGGGTCACTACACGGCGCGGTCGGGCGGGTCGGCCTTCGTCTGCAGCGGGCAACTGATCGCCAACACACGCGGCGACACCACGCCGTACTTCCTGACCGCCAACCATTGCCTCAGCAGTGAAGCGGTCGCCGATACCGTGGTGGTCTACTGGAATTTCCAGTCGGCCACCTGCCGCACGCCGGGATCGGCGGCCAGCGGTACGCCGCTGCCGAACACCATCGCCACCCACAACCAGTCCGGCTCCAATCTGGTGGCAACCAGTGCAGCAAGCGACTTCACCCTGCTGCGGCTGGATTCAAACGTGCCGGTGGCGGCGGATCCCTATTGGTCCGGCTGGGACGTCAGCGGCAACACGCCCAGCTATGTCGTGACCATCCATCATCCGGCGGGTGACGAGAAACGCATCAGCGATTCCGCGCAGCCGGTGGCCGTTTCCGCCTACTCCGGCGCGCCCGGCAGTGGCAGCACGCACTGGCGCATCCCCGACTGGGACAACGGGACCACCGAAGGCGGTTCCTCGGGTTCCGGCCTGTGGAACCAGAACAAGCTGCTGATCGGCCAGTTGCACGGCGGCAGCGCCGCCTGCGGCAACAACCTGCAGGACTACTACGGGCGCCTGTCGGTGTCATGGAACGGGGGTGGCACATCCACCACGCGCCTGCGCGACTGGCTGGATCCGACCAGCAGCGGCGTCACCAGCCAGCCCGGCAACCGCGCATCGAGCGGCGGCGGCGGCACGGTCGGGGGCACCGCGGACGAGCCCAGCGTCAGCCGCGTGCCCTTGCCGGTGCCGGCCTTGGCCAATGCAAGCTGCCCGGCCGGATTCTTCACCACCACCATCACCGATGGCCCGGTCGCCGGCCTCACCCCGGGCATCTTCGGCGTCGAGCTGTTGCTGGATGAACCGGGTACACGGATGCTCGCAGGCGGCCTCAACTTTGGCGGGCTCATCGACGCCGGCCAGGTCGGCTTCGCCGGGTTCAACTTTGCCAACACGGCGAACGAGAACCAGCGCTTCACCCTGAGCCTGCTCGGCAGTCCCGCCAGCAATGCCTCGGCCACCTTGCCGGTGCGCGTCAAGGTGCTCCGCCAGACCTCGGCCACCACCAGCGAAACGGTGTTCGATAGCACCGGCAACCTCAGCATGACCGTCGCCACCGTGGCCAACGTGACCGTGTCTCCGGGCTTCTATGTCGCCACGGTCGCGGTCGAAGGCACCACGGCGGGGCAGATCGGCGGGCCACCGGAAGGGCAGTTCTACTTCGGTCTGGGAACCAGCTTCGTCGATCGCCCGGGCGGTGCTTTCCAGGGCGGTGCGGTGGTCGGCGGCTACCACAACACGCATCCTTTTGGCGGCGTCTCCGGCTTCGCGGCCTTCTGCCTCGGTACCCAGCACAGCGCTAGCGTCCGCGTATTCTCGGCCCCGACCTATGGCGCGACCGGCGCGCGCGACCTGCGCCTGCAGATCCTCGACGCGCAGCAGAACGTGATCATCACCCACCCGACAGGTGGCGGCGGCAGCGTGCCGGGCCAGCTGACGAACGGCGTGGCGGTCAATGCTTCGACCAACTCGACCAGTCCGAACAGCGACTTCGACGAGTACACCGTGGTGATTCCCCCCGGGGCAAGCAACCTGAGCATCGCCACCACCAATGCCAATGCCGACCTCGACCTGTATCTGCGCTTTGGCCAGGCGCCGAGCCTGTCCAGCTACGACTGCCGGCCGTTCCTGACCGGCGGCAACGAGACCTGCACCTTGGCGACGCCCAGCGCCGGCACCTACTACGTGCGGGTTTACGGTTTCGCGACCGGACTGCAGAACTACACCATCCGCGCGAGCTGGAATCCCTAGGGAACCTCTGAAACAGTATCGCGAGCCGCGTTGCGAGTCAGAATCGTCTGCCGCCAGGCGCAGTCCGAAGGTCGTAGCCTGATCTGGGAAGCCGAGGACCGCAACGACGCGGCGGACGATCCTGCCCGCAACCCTTCGGGACGGGGCTGAATCGACCTCCAGCGAGGAAGCCGCCCCAGCGCATGGACTGCGCTCCGGCCGAGCCGCGGGCACCGCAGTGGTCTGCTGCAGACCGGCGTGCAGGCATGGCAATGAAAGTCGCACGGTGACGCCGGGTGCCTGGAACGGTGGCCTTGCGGCTTGCCTAGGTTCAGCGCCACACCGGATCATCGCGGGTTTGCCACGGAACTTCGTCGATGCCACCTGAGTTGCCGCACGGTTTCAAACGCTGGTCTTCGCTTGCGGGGATCCAGGCTGCGGCAGATGCCCTGGCTGCCGAGTGGCGCGGGCAGCAGGCGTTCCAGGATTCGCTGCTGGGCCTTGCGGCGTCCGGTGGCCCGGCTGGGTTCTGCGTGGCTTGCGGGTCCAATACCCACTTCGAGATCGGTCCGGTTGGCGGCCTGCCGCCCGGCGCGCAGCCGAACTGGCGCGAGACCCTGCGTTGCCCGGGTTGCGGTCTGATCAATCGCTGGCGCGCATCCCTGCATCTGTTCGAACTGAGCTTTCGCGGCAACCGGCAGGCCCCGATCTACCTGACCGAAGAGGTGACGCCGCTTTACCGGGCGTTCAGCGAGCGCTATCGCAATGTGATCGGCAGTGAATTCGTCTCGCCCTCGGCCGCTCCGGGTTCGGTCGTCAGCTGGCACAGTCGCCGGGTGCGCCACGAGGACGCGACTGCACTGTCATTCGCTGACGCTTCGCTGGCAGCGGTGGCCAGCTTCGATGTGCTTGAACACATCCCGAACTACCTGCGCGCCCTCAGCGAGTTCTCGCGAGTGCTCGCGCGAGGCGGAATGCTCCTGCTGACCGCGCCTTTCATGCTCAACGAGGCGCGTACGCGGATCCGCGCACGCGTCGACGAGAGCGGCAATGTGTGCCACCTGATGCCGCCGATCTACCACGGCGATCCGATCAATGGCGGCGGCGTGCTCTGCTACCAGGAATTCGGCTGGGACCTGGCCGATGCCCTGCGCGAAGCCGGGTTCATCGATGTCCAGCTGATCACCTGCTGGGCGCCGAACTTCGGCTACTACGACAGTTTCCAGTCGTTTTTCGTCGCGCGCAAGCGGGGCGAATTGCCGCTGTCGATGGCGCCCGAGGGTGCCCCTCCGGAGACGCGCTGGCACCGCTTCCAGGATGATGCGCGCGATGCCCTCGCGCGTTTCCGGCGCAAGCCGGCGGTGCGTTACCTGCGCCGGGTGGCCGCTGCGCTGCAGCCGCACCGCCTGGCCGAACGATGGCAGCAGGAGTTCGGCAGCGATGCGCCGGTCCAGGTCGGGTCGCCGGCAATTGCGGCAACCGCGGCACCAGCGGCCGCGGCCGCAGTGGCTGTGGCGCCAGCGCCGGGTCCGACGAGCGCGCCGGAGTCTCCTGCTGCGAGCCAGGGAGCGCCCACCTACGAGGAGCGTGTCGCCGCCGAACTGGCCACTTTCAGCGACATGGTCAACGTGCACGACCTGCCGGAGATCTTCCACTACTGGTCATGCAAGTACCTTGCACCACGCCTGGAGCACTTCGGCTATTCGCACCCGCAGGACTTCTTCGCCAAGGAACTGGCCCGTCAGCGCGAGGCACTCGGCCGCCCGATCCGCGCCATCAGCGTAGGTGCCGGCAATGGCGACATCGAGATCGATATCGCCCGCCTGTTGCGCGAACGCGGGGTCGACGGTGTGCGTATCGAATGCCTCGACATCAACCCGACAATGCTTGCCCGCTGTCGCGAGATGGCGCTCGCGCAGGGCCTGCAGGACGTCGTCGTCCCGGTGGTTGGCGATTTCAATCGCTGGGCGCCCGATGGCAGCTACGACGCCGTGCTTGCCAGCCAGTCCTTGCACCATGTCGTCGAACTCGAGAAGCTGTTCGACGCGGTTTCCGGCGCCATCGGCGCGCAGGGCGTGTTCCTGATCAGCGACACCATCGGCCGCAACGGGCATCTGCGCTGGCCCGAGGCGCTTGCGCAGGTGCGTGAGTTCTGGAAGGAACTGCCCGAGCACAAGCGCTACAACATGCAGCTCAAGCGCCTGGAAACCGAGTTCCAGGACTGGGATTGCTCGACCGAAGGTTTCGAGGGCGTGCGCGCGCAGGACATCCTGCCGCTGCTCATCGAGCGCTTCGAGTTCGAAGTTTTCATCCCGTGGAGCAACGTCGTCGACATTTTCATCGACCGCGCCTTCGGCCATCACCAGAGCATCCATGACCCCGCGGATTGCGCCTTCATCGACAGGATCCACACCTGCGACGACCAGGGCATCCTCGACGGTCGCTGGAAACCGACCCACATGATCGGCGTGCTGCGCCGGGAGCATTCAGGCACTCCCCACCTGTGGCAGGGGCTGACGCCGGAATTCTGCGTGCGCCATCCGGATTGAGTCCGGGCCCGGCATTCGCAGGCCGTGATCCGATCCCGCTATCCTCCGCGATCCGCGACAGCGGCGATCGTCAGACCCCGAGAAATTCATGAGCCATAACCTCCCAACCCATCCGACTATCGAGCAGTTGGAAGGATTCCTCGGCGACTTGACCGATCGCAGCTATCTGCGCGCGCACTGGCTGCGCTTCGTCGAGACCAAGAAGGAGCTGATGACCACCTGGCCGCAGGCGCGCGGCAACCGATTGCTCGATGTCGGCGGTCACTGGCTGCACCAGGCGGCGCTGTATGCGGTGGACGGATTCAAGGTCACCTCGGTGGACCTGGCCGCCACCTTCGAGTTGCCGCATGTGCAGGATCAGGCGCGTGCGCTCGGCATCGAACTGCATATCGAGACCAACCTGGAGCATCCGCAGGTGCTCTCGCAATTGCCGGAGAACAGCTTCGACCTGATCCTGTTCAGCGAGATCATCGAGCACATCACCTTCAACCCGGTGGCGATGTGGAGCACGCTCTACCGCCTGCTCGCGCCGAAGGGGCGGATCGTCGTCACCACGCCGAACTACTACGCCGCGCGTGGCCGCTTGTGGGACTGGAAGCGCTTCCGCAGCGGCAATGGCGGCGGCATCAGCGTGCGCGAGATCATGGACTACCACACCTATGGTCATCACTGGAAGGAGTTCTCGGCGAAAGAGCTGATCGAGTACTTCTATCGCGTTTCGCCGGATTTCGTGACCACCAAGGCGCTGCACCGCCACGCCTTCCACGAGCGCCAGTTCGGCCCGTCACCAGGCCCGATCACACGCTTCCTGGAGAACCGCTTCTCGATCCTGCGCCCCAACCTGCACATGGAGATCGACCTGGTCGCCAAGGAGCACGGGATCAAGGCGAAGCCGGGTTGGGGCTGATCGCCCCGGCCCATTCAGGAAAAACGGAGGAAATCCGGAGCCCGCCGGCATGCGGGCCAAGGCGGATCAGCCGATGCTGGCGGCATCAGCAGCCCGGGAATCCTGCATGCGCATGAAACGTCTCGTCTTCGCCGGCCTGGTCGGCCTTCCTCTGGCGCTGGTCGCCTCGCCCGTGGTCCCGCTGCGCAACACCGGTCTCGCCAGTGTTTCCGAAGTCGGCGTGTACAGCGGCCAGGGCTGCGCCTTTGTCGGCGCGCGCCTGTACTGCTGGGGCAAGAACCTGCGGGGCGAGCTGGGAGTTGGCGCTCCTGGAGTCAGCTCGCTTGCCGAGTGGGTGCGCAGGCCCGACTCGCCGACCGGCGATTTCCAGGCACCTTCCAGCCTGGCGGTGAGCGATCGCACCTGCACCAGCGACGCGGCGGGTGTCTGGTGCTGGGGCCAGAACGACTTCGGCCAGCTGGGGACGGGCGATCGCGTCGCGCGTGTGGTGCCGACGCGCGTGCCGGGATTGCCTGCCGGCATCCTGGAGGTGGTGCAGGGACCAGGCCACACCTGCGCGCGTGCAGCGACAGGCGTCTGGTGTTGGGGCGCGAATCTCGCCGGCGAAACCGGCCAGGCGCCCGGACCTGCGGTCTACGATCCGCAGCTCGGCATCACTCAGCCGCCGCCGCAACCGAACGCTCTGCAGGTGCCCGCGCTGGGAGCCACCGAGGCGCTGGCGCTCGGCATCCGCATGAGCTGCGCACTCGCGGCGGGCGAGGTCCGATGCTGGGGAGACAACGCCGAAGGCCAGCTCGGCAGCGGCGATACCGTGTCCAGCAGCACGCCCCGGCGCGTCGAGTTGCCACCCGGAATCCGTGCGATCTCGGCCGGGCAGGCGCATGTCTGCGCCCTGGCGGCCAACGGCGAGGTCTGGTGTTGGGGGAGGAATTCCTCCGGCCAGACTGGCGCGCCGCTCGATGTTCCGGTCCAGAGCCAGCCGCTGCGGGTGGCCGGGCTGCCCGGTCCCGCCAGCGCGATCCTCGCGGAGTTGTCGCAAAGCTGCGCGCGGCTCGACGCGGGGCGCTGGTGCTGGGGTTCTGGCGACGTCTACCCGGCCAGTCCCACGCCGAGCGTCCCGGCGCGACCGGAAGGCGCACCGCCCGACTGGCTCGGCGGGTGTTTCCAGGCGGCCAGCGAGCTGCGCTGCCCCGGCGAGATGTGGCGTCATCCCTACCAATCGGTCGATGCGCGCCCGCTGCCGCCTTTTTCCGAGGACGTCGCGGAGCTTGCGCTCGGCTCGGGTTTTGGCTGCGCCCGGCTGGTCGATGGCGCGGTCTGGTGCTGGGGTGCGAATGATCGCGGCCAGCTCGGCCAGGGCCATCTCGGTGTCGCAGAGACGCCGGGACGGGTGCCGCTGCCGGCCGCCAGCGGACTGACGGTGGGCCGGGCGCATGCCTGCGCGGTGACCGGCGACGGGCTCTGGTGCTGGGGCGCGAACTGGAACGGCCAGCTCGGCGACGGCGGTACCCAGGACCGGCCGAGCCCGGTGCGCGCCCGATTCGCGGCCACGCTTGCCGCCGCAGGCGACGGCCATGGCTGCGCCTGGTCGGCCGCGTCCGGCCTGCGCTGCTGGGGACGCAACGAGTCGGGACAGGTCAGCGGCCTGCCCGGGGCCAGCCTGCCCGATGGCGCGACGCCGCTCGGTGATGCGCGCGTACTCGAACTCGCGGTCGGCTGGCGACACAGCTGCGCGACCGTCGCGCTGGCCGGGGATGCCCGCGAAACCCGCTGTTGGGGTCGTTTGCCTTTGACCGAGGAGGAAGCGGCGGGCGCACCCATCGATACCTTGCCGCGGGTGTTCCCGGCCGGCAATACGGTGGTGGGCGACGCGTATCCCAGGTTGCGCAGCAGCGCATTCACCACATGCATCGGCGATCGCTGCAGCGGACTTGGCAACGTGCCTCCGGACCGCGGTGTGCTGCGGGCGCAGCAACCGCTGCAGCTGGAGGCGGGGACCACCGGCTTCTCCCTCGGCGGCACGCTCGCCTGCATCCAGGGAGCCGGCACCAACCTGCGCTGCTCCGCGCTCACCAACACCGTCTGCGCCTTCGACGTGCTCGCTGGACTCTCGACGCGACCGGGCTGGCCTTTTTCCTGCCTGCCCCAGGAAGCGGCCCTGACCCCGGCGGAGCGCGGCTGGTTGGGCGTGATCGGGCTGCCCGCCCGTCCCGGCATGCTCACCGCCGGCGATCACTATGCCTGCGGTGTGATCGGACGCCAAGTCTGGTGTTGGGGTCGCGGCCGGCCATATGCACCGCCCCTCGCAAGCTGGGCGCATGCGCCGGTGTACCGTGCGGGTGCGCTCGAGCCCGCGCCAGTGGTCGATGTAGCGCGAGATCCGGCGCGCGCCTGCCCGGCGTACGTGGTCTCGTCGGTCAGCCTGCTCGATCCTCTGGGTGCCGGATCGGCCGGCGCCTGGGGCCAGGAACTGCTGCTGGCCGACGGTCGGCGCCAACTCAATGGCGGGCTCAACTTCGGCGGTTTCGGCAGCGCAGCAGGCGTTGGCGTTCCGGGCTATGCGGCATTTTCGATCCAGAACCCCTCCGGCAGCGGCCAGCGTGTCACCCTGGACCTGGCGGGAGACGGCGGCGAGTTCGTGTTGACCGTCGAAAGCACGCTGCCGCCGGCGACCGCCCGCCGCGAAGTCCTGCGCGAGACCCTCGTGCTCGGCAGCGCAACCCAGCGGCGCACGCTCATGCTCGCCAACGGCTTCCACATCGTGGTGCTGCAGCCAACGGCCGGCAGCCGCCTGTTCCTTGCTGCCATCGGCACCACGCAGCCGGATGGCAGCCCGGCAGCCTTCGATGCCGGCGCGGTCGTCGGCGGCTGGTTGCAGGCCGAGCAGACCGGATTCGCCGGCCTGTGCACCGACGATGCGCGTGCCGTGCGTGTGCGCACCGAGGCGCGCAGCAGCCGCGGTGCAGACGGCGCCGGCGACCTGCGCCTGCGCCTGACCGAAGGCCAGAGCGGGGAGCTGTTGTTCGACAGCGGGGGGAGGTGAAGCGGGGGAGGTGAAGCGGGGCAGGGGGCAGGGGAAATGCTCGCGGCTCGTGCTTGCCGGCTCGTCCGGTGGAATGCCTCCAGATGCACGACCCGCACTTCGGCATTCACGAAGCCCGAAGGGGGTCTCCTGCCCCTCGCCCCGCTTCACCTCCCCCCGTGTCACCTGCCCCGCTCGCTCGCTACTTCGCCGGCCGTCGCAGCGCCCACACAGTCAGCGCGATCAAGGCCAGCGGCGGACCGAGGTTCACCAGGATCAGGCCGTCGCGGTTGGTCTCGGCCAGGTTGATCAGGGTGCGCTGGCCGAAGTAGAAGCCGATGCCGAGCGCCATGCCGAGCAGCAGGCGCTGGCCGAGGCCGCCGCTGCGCAGATTGCCGAAGGCGAAGGGGGTGGCGGCGAAGGCCAGCGCGAGCGCCACCAGCGGGTAGAACACGCGGTACCAGAAGGCGCTTTCGAAGGCGAGCGCGTCGAGCTGGTTGACCCGCGCGTAGCGGATCGTTTCGTACAGGTCGGCCGTGCCCTGCTGGCGCGGGCGCACCGTGTGCGATTCGATCAGGCCGGGATCCAGCAGCGTGGTCACGCTTGCGCTCTCCTCCTTGCCGCTTTTCACCTCGGCGTCGCTCAGCTGGTCGCGCACGATGCCGGAAAGCTCGAAGCTGCCGCCGGTGTAGCGCGCGCGCTCGGCCTTGAGCACCTCCTGCATCCGCGCATCGGCGCCGAACTGGTAGCGCCAGACTTCCCACAAATCCACCTGGCCCGGCCCGCCGACGACGATGCGCTTGGCATTCCACACCGCCTGCCCATCGCGCAGCCACAGGCCGGAGCCGGAGAAGGCGATGCCCTGCGATTTCGACTGCGCCGACAGGTCGGCGGCCATGCGGTCCGCACGTGGGCCGATCCATTCGCCCAGCACCAGCGCGACCACCAGCAGCAGTCCTACTGCGTAGACGCCGGCCACGCCGATGCGCAAGCGGCTGGCCCCGGCCGCCTGCAGCGCGATCAGCTCGCTGCGCGCGGCCAGCGCGCCCAGGCCAAGCATGCAGCCGACCACCGCGGCGGTGGAAAACATCTGGTACAGCCGGCGCGGCACCGTCAGCGCGATGTACTCGAGCACCCGGGTCAGGTCATAACTGCCGATGCCGATCTCGTCGAGTTCGTTGAGCAAGGCGAGCAGGGTGTCGAAGCCGACGAACACCACCCAGGCCAGCAGCACCGCCGGGATCACCGCCTTCAGCACCAGCAGGTCGAGGCGGCTCATTTGACCCCCAGCGCCGCCAGTGCGCGCCGGCCGCGGTTCCAGGCCGCGAGCTCGCGGCCCCAGGCGATCGCCACCACCGCGAGGAAGCCGACGTGCACCCACCAGGTGCCGAGCCAGGCCGGCAGCGTGCCGGTCAGCGCCCACACGCGCGCCAGCTCGACCAGGTTCGAGTAGGTCACGTACAGCAGGATCGCCACCACCACCTTGTCGTAGCGCGGCTGGCGCGGCGCACTCTGCGCCATCACCGGTGCCAGCATCAGCAGCAGCATCAGCACCAGCGGCTGCGCCAGCCGACGGGTCAGTTCGGCATCCGATTCGAGGTCGTCGGCCAGCCACAGCGAGAGCGTGCTGCGCGCCTGGCGCGGGTCCTCTCCGGTCTCGCTGGTCTGGCGCGGGAAAGTGATGTCGGCGCGTTCGAAGCGGATGCGCCGGTAGCCGGGCTCGCCCGGCTTGCCGTCGACCCGCTCGCCGGCATCCAGCCGCAGCACCACCTCATCGGCCGTCTCGTCGATCTCGATCGAGCCGCGCCGCGCAGTCAGCACCACGCGGTGGCCGTCGCGCTCGCGCACCAGCATGATCTCGTCGACGCTGCGCTGGTCGGCGCTGACATTCGACACATAGAGCACGCCGGCATCGCCGGGCAGCTCGACGAAACGCCCCGAGGACAATCCGGCTACCGCGACCGAGCGTTGCGTCTCCACGATCATCTTCGCCGCGATCTCGCGCCCCAGCGGCGCGATGTAGAAGGCCAGCGCCGCCTGCAGCAGCACCAATAGCAGCGTGGTGCGCAGCAGCGGCCGCAGCGTGCGCAGCGGCCCGTAGCCGGAGGCGGCGAGCACCGCCATCTCGCTGTCGCGATACAGCCGCCCGTAGGCCAGCAGCACCGCGAGCAGGCTGCCGAGCGGCAGCAGCAGCGTCAGCGCCTCCGGGATCCGCAGGCCGATCTGGCTGAGCAGCAGCACCGGCGGCACCTTGCCGCGCGCGATCTTGTTCAGCACGTCCGTCAGCAGGCCGCCGAGCACCACCAGCAACAGGATCGCGAGCACGCCGGCCAGGGCGTACCAGACTTCGCGTTCGAGGTAGCGGTCGGCGCGGGAGGTCATTGCGGGTTGTGGGTTGTGGGTTCTGGGTTGTGGGCAGAAACGGCCGGCATGTTCGCGATCAGGTCGCGAGTCACGGGCTCTGGCTGCCCACAACCCACAACTCACAACCCACAACCGGCAACAACTGGGCCATACCCGCCGGGTCGGGCTAGACTCTCGGGTCTGCCCGGCCCATCGGTCGCGCATTCTGCCCGCCGCCGGGCAGGCTTGGCCAATTCGCTTCCGGAGACCGTTCATGCTGGAGTTCAAGCCCCTCACTGTGCGTCCCAAGGACGTGGCCGCCTCGCTGGTGATCGTCGGTGTTTACGAGGAGCGCATGCTGACCAGCGCCGCGGCGGAGCTGGATGCCGCCGGCGGTGGTGCGCTCAAGCGCCTGATGGAAAGCGGCGACGTGACCGGGCGCGTCGGCACCACCGCGCTGCTGCACCAGCTGACCGGGCTGTCGGCGCCGCGCGTGCTGGTGGTCGGCCTGGGCGAGCAGCGCAAGTTCGACGCCGCGCGCTTCCTGCGCGCCACGCGCGAGGCGCACAAGGCGCTGAAGGGCCTGCCGGTGGACACCGTCGCCTCCTACCTGACCGAGGTCGAGGTGCCGAAGCAGGACATGGCGTGGAAGCTCAGCCAGTCGGCGCTGGCCGCCGATTACGCCGCCTACAAGTACACCGCGACGCTCAAGGCGCGCCCGGAGCGCATCGAGTTGCGCGAGGTGCAGTTCAGCAGCGGCGCCTACACCGGCGACGCGCTGGAGCGCGCCAGCGGGGTGGCCGCCGGCGTGCGCCTGGCGCGGGAGCTCGGCAACCTGCCGCCGAACATCTGCAACCCGGCCTATCTCGCCGAGCAGGCGCACGAATTGTCGCGCCGCCACCCCGAGATCTCGGTGCAGGTGCTCGAGCGCGCGGAGATGGAGACCCTCGGCATGGGCGCGCTGCTGGCGGTGTCCGCCGGCAGCGAGAACGCGCCCAAGCTGATCGCGATGGACTACAAGGGCCAGGGCGGCGGCAAACCCTTCGTGTTCGTCGGCAAGGGCATCACCTTCGACACCGGCGGCATCGACATCAAGCCGGCCGCCGGCATGGAGGAAATGAAGTTCGACATGTGCGGCGCCGCCGCGGTGTTCGGCCTGATGGAAGCGGTCGCGCGGCTCAAGCTGCCGCTGCGCGTCGTCGGCATCACCCCGGCGGTGGAGAACATGCCGGATGGCCGCAGCTACCGCCCGTCCGACGTGGTCAAGACCATGGCCGGGCACCAGGTGGAGATCCTCAACACCGACGCCGAAGGCCGCCTGATCCTGTGCGATGCGCTGACCTGGGCGCAGCGCTATGAGCCGCATACGCTGATCGACATCGCCACCCTGACCGGCGCCTGCGTGGTCGCGCTCGGCACCCACGCCACCGGCCTGATGAGCCGCGACGACGAACTGGCCGACTCGCTGCTCGCCGCCGGCGAGGCCAGCATGGACCGCGCCTGGCGCCTGCCGTTGTGGGAGGACTACCAGAGCCAGCTCGACACCGGTTTCGCCGACTTCGCCAACATCGGCGGCAAGTACGGCGGCGCGATCACCGCCGGCTGCTTCCTGTCGCGCTTCACCGAAGGCCAGCGCTGGGCCCACCTGGACATCGCCGGCACCGCCTGGGACGCCGGGCGCAAGGGCACCGCGACCGGCCGCCCGGTGGGGATGCTGGTGGAGTGGTTGTTGGGACAGCAGTAAAAAGTGAAAGGTGAAAAGTGAAAGGGGGAGCACGCGCGCGATCGCGTCTCCTCTTCACGTTTCACCCCACTCCGCCGCCGCACGTTCCCAATCTCGCGCGCCTCTCTTTCACTTTTCACCTTTCACTTCTCACAGCTCTACCCAGTGCCTCGCGCCGACTTCTACCTGATCGACAAGCCCAAGTACCGCGAGCAGCCGCTGCGGGTGGTCTGCGTTCTGGCCAAGCGCGCGTACGCGGCGGAGATCCCGACGCTGATCCTGGCGCGCACGCTGGACGAGGCCGAGGCACTGGACGATCTGCTCTGGTCCTTCGAACCCGACGCCTTCATCCCGCACCAGATCGCCGGGGATGAGGAAGACGACTACACCGCGGTGCTGATCGCGCCGCCGGGCGCGCAGGTGGCCGACCGCCCGCTGGTGATCAATTTGCGCGAGGAATGCGCACCCGGCAGCTACGAGACGGTCAAGGAAGTCGTCGCCGCCGACCCCGCCGAACGCGATGGCTCGCGCAAGCGCTGGGCGGAGTACCGCAAACGCGGGTTCGAGGTGCAGAAGTTCGATCTGTAGCGGGGCACGGGGCACGGGGCACGGGAGAGGCTCGCATGCGGCAGCGACCCCGCAAGTAACTGTTCCCTCGAATTCCCAACTCAGCGCTCGAAACTGAATCTGGCCCGAGGTTTTCCCGTGCCCCGTGCCCCGTGCCCCGTGCCCCTCTTCTCCAGTCCATAATCCCCCGACTACGCAATCGACGACTCGCCGCGGGAGGGCGCATGGACCAGAAGATCGACGTGACCAGGACCGATATCGACGCGGCCGAGACCCAGGAGTGGCTGGACGCGCTGGAGGCGGTGCTCGAACGCGACGGGCCGGAGCGCGCGCATTTCCTGCTCAACCACCTGGTCGAGCTGAGCCGCCGCGCCGGGGCCCTGATGCCCTTCGACCCGACCACCGAGTACATCAACACCATCCCGCCGCACCTGGAGGCCAAGAGCCCGGGCGACCACGCGCTGGAATGGCGCATCCGCACCATCCTGCGCTGGAACGCGATGGCGATGGTGGTGCGCGCCAACCGCAAGCCGGGCGAACTCGGCGGCCACATCGCGAGCTTCGCATCGCGGCGACGCTCTACGACGTCGGCTTCAACCATTTCTGGCATGCGCCGACGGCCACCCACCCGGGCGACCTGCTCTACATCCAGGGCCATTCCTCGCCCGGCGTCTACGCACGCGCCTTCCTCGAAGGGCGCCTGTCGTCCGACCAGCTCGACCACTTCCGCATGGAAGTCGACGGCAAGGGCATCAGCTCCTATCCGCACCCCTGGCTGATGCCGGATTTCTGGCAGACGCCAACGGTGTCGATGGGCCTGGGTCCGATCACCGCCATCTACCAGGCGCGCTTCTTCAAGTACCTGGAGCACCGCGGGCTGATCGCGCCGAGCAAGCGCAAGGTCTGGTGCTTCATGGGCGACGGCGAGTCGGATGAACCCGAATCGCTGGGCGCGATCGCGCTCGCCGGTCGCGAGGGCCTGGACAACCTGGTCTTCGTCATCAACTGCAATCTGCAGCGCCTGGACGGCCCGGTGCGCGGCAACGCCAAGATCGTGCAGGAACTGGAAGGCGTGTTCCGCGGTGCCGGCTGGAACGTGCTCAAGGTGCTCTGGGGCGGCCACTGGGATCCGCTGTTCGCGCGCGACAGCAAGGGCGCCCTGCGCAAGATCATGATGGACACCGTCGACGGCGAGTACCAGAACTACAAGGCCAAGGGCGGCGCGTACACCCGCGAGCAGTTCTTCGGCAAGACGCCGGAGACCGCGGCGATGGTCGCCAACATGTCCGACTACGACATCTGGCACCTCAACCGCGGCGGCCACGATCCGCACAAGGTCTACGCCGCCTATCACTCGGCCGTGAACCACGCGGGCGAGCCCACCGTGATCCTGGCCAAGACGGTCAAGGGTTACGGCATGGGCAAGGCCGGCGAGGCGCAGAACATCACGCACCAGCAGAAGAAGATGGACAGCGCCGCGGTCAAGGCCTTCCGCGACCGCTTCAACATCCCGATCCCGGACGACAAGCTGGAGGAAGTGCCGTACTACCACCCGGGCCCGGACTCGGTGGAAGTGAAGTACATGCTGGAGCGCCGCGCGGCGCTCGGCGGCTCGCTGCCGCAGCGCCGGCGCAAGGCCGACGAGGCCCTGCCCGCGCCCAAGCTGGAGGTCTTCGAGCGCCTGCTGAAGTCTTCCGGCGAGCGCGAGATCAGCACCACGATGGCCTTCGTGCAGGCGCTCAACCTGATCCTGCGCGATGCCGCGGTGGGACCGCGCACGGTGCCGATCGTCGCCGACGAGGCGCGCACCTTCGGCATGGAAGGCCTGTTCCGCCAGATCGGCATCTACGCGCCCTTCGGCCAGAAGTACAAGCCGATGGACGCCGACCAGCTGATGTACTACCGCGAGGACACCGCGGGCCAGGTGCTGCAGGAAGGCATCACCGAGGCCGGCGCGTTCAGCTCCTGGCTGGCGGCGGCGACCAGCTACAGCACCAACAACCTGCAGATGCTGCCGTTCTTCATCTTCTACTCGATGTTCGGCATGCAGCGCGTGGGCGACCTCGCCTGGCTGGCCGGCGACATGCGCGCGCGCGGCTTCCTGCTCGGCGCTACCGCCGGCCGCACCACGCTGAACGGCGAAGGCCTGCAGCATGAGGACGGCCACTCGCACCTGCTCGCCGGCGCGATCCCGAACTGCAAGAGCTACGACCCGACCTTCGCCTTCGAGGTTGCGGTGATCCTGCAGCACGGCATGCAGCGCATGCTCACCGAGCAGCACGACGAGTACTACTACATCACCCTGATGAACGAGAACTACCCGCACCCGGAGATGCCGGAGGGCGCGGCGGAGGGCGTGATCCGCGGGATGTACAAGCTGAGTGAAGCGGGGCAAGGGTCAGGGGGCAAGGGGAAGAGCAAGAAGCCGGCGTTGCACGTGAATTTGCTGGGGTCGGGGACGATCCTGCGCGAGGCGATGGCGGCGGCGGAGCTGCTGGCGAACGACTTCGGCGTGGCCTCGACGATCTGGTCCTGCCCGAGCTTCAACGAGCTGCGCCGCGATGGCGTCGATGCCGAGCGCCACAACCGCCTGCATCCGCTCGGAGAGCAGCGCATGCCCTATGTCGCCCAGTTGCTGGCCGGCCAGGGCGGCCCGGCGGTCGCCGCCACCGACTATGTGCGCGCCTACGCCGAGCAGATCCGGCCCTACCTGCCGCACGGCATGCGCTACAACGTGCTCGGCACCGACGGCTTCGGCCGCTCCGACACCCGCGCCAACCTGCGCCGCTTCTTCGAGGTCGACCGCTTCCACATCGCGGTCGCCGCGCTGTCCGCGCTGGCCGACGAGGGCAGCGTGGACCGCAAGCTCGTCGCGCAGGCCATCGCAAAGTACGGCATCGATACGGAAAGGGCGAATCCGGAGACGGTGTGAGGGCGTTGCTCAGCTGATCGCGCCGCTTCCTGTCTGGAGCGGCGCGATCCGGGCTGGTGGTCGCCCGAGCCCTTGACTCGCCACCATCGAGCGCCACCCGATCGGCCTGATTCCTCCTTGGGATTTCTGCCAAGCTGCTCGCCTCACCCGCCAGCCGACGATGGATCGGATGCAGATGCACCTCTCGTTGCGCTCACTTGTGCGCGCGCTGCGTATGCCTTGGTCGTGGCGCTGACCCTGGGTCCGGCGGCGGTGGGATCGATGTTCGCCGTCGTGCAGCGTTGCGGCGACCTGGGTCAAGGCCTCGATGTTCCCGCTCCCGCGGGTGCCCCTTTCAGCCACTCCGCGCTCGACATCAAGAGCTACGCGATGGCCCTGCTGCAACAGCCCTACCGCCACATCAGCAAGCGCACCATGCCGCCCGAATGGCATGACCCACTGCCGCACACCCACGTCGCCCTCGACGACGCCAAGGCGCAGGGGACGTTTTTAGAGTGGGGCGCTGAGGGGATCTTGGAGATCACGCGCTCTGGTGGCAAGTTTCCGGGGTCGCCGCAGCGGTACCCATTGTTGCAGTATCTGGCCTCTCGCCCTGGACCTGCCGCACTCTCGATCTGACATGAGATGCCCGTTCACCAGCGTGCGCATGGTGAGGTCCTCTAATCCGGCCTCGACGCGACGGCGGCCCCGATGAAAGCCGAGGAACGTGCCCGCCAGGAGATCGACCGCCTGCTCACCGCGGCGGGCTGGGTGGTGCAGGATCTCAGGGCCATTGACCGCCATGCTGCGCGCGGCGTGGCAATCCGCGAGTTCCCGCTGGATCCGGGGCACGGTCATGCCGACTACCTGTTGTACATCGACGGTAGCGCCGCTGGGGTCATCGAGGCCAAGAAGCAGGGCGCCGCTGACCGGCGTCGAGATCCAGTCCGGCCGCTATGCACAGGGGCTGCCCGCCAGCCTGCCGGCCTGGCGCCGGCCGCTGCCTTTCCTCTACGAATCGACAGGTATCGAAACCCACTTCACCAACGGGCTGGATCCGTCGCCGCGGGCGCGCAATGTGTTTGCCTTCCACACGCCCGAGCACCTGGCGTTGCTGCTGCGCGGGCTTACGCCCGACATGGGCACGATGCGTGACGCGGTACCCGCATACACCGTCGCACGGGGATTCCTCCAGCGCTTGCAGCAGATGCCCGAGCTGGTCACCGCCTGGGGCGAGTGCCGGCTCTGGCCGGCGCAGATCACCGCCATCCGCAACTTGGAAGCCAGCCTGGCGCGGGACAAGCCGCGCGCGCTGATCCAGATGGCCACCGGCAGCGGCAAGACGTTCACCGCGATCAGCTTCATCTACCGATTGCTCAAATACGCCGGCGCGCGGCGGGTGCTGTTCCTGGTGGACCGCGGCAACCTCGGCCGGCAGGCGAAGAAGGAGTTCGACCAGTACGTCTCACCGGTCAACAACTTCAAGTTCGGCGAGGAGTACATCGTCCAGCACCTCGCCAGCAACCAGCTCGACCGCACCGCGCGCGTGTGCATCTGCACCATCCAGCGCATTTACGCGATGCTCAAGGGGCGCGAGCTGCCGGGCGAGGTGGACGACGAATCGACCGCGCGGGTGGAGAGCCTGTTCCGGGAACCGGAACCGATCGACTACAACCCCGCCTTCCCTATCGACACCTTCGACATCATCGTCACCGACGAGGCGCACCGCAGCATCTACAACCTCTGGCGCCAGGTGCTGGAGTATTTCGATGCCTACCTGATCGGCCTGACCGCCACGCCGAACAAGCAGACCCTGGGCTTTTTCAACCAGAACCTGGTGATGGAATACGGCCACCCGCAGGCCGTGGCGGACGGCGTGAACGTGAACTACGACGTCTACAGCATCAAGACCGAAGTGACCGAGGCGGGCAGCAAGGTGAAAGCCGGCTACTGGCTGCAGGTGCTGGACAAGCCCACCCGCGCGCGGCGGGACTGGCAACTGGACGACGATTTCGAATACGCGCCGGAGGAACTGGACCGCAGCGTGCAGACGCCGGACCAGATCCGCACCATTGCGCGCACCTTGCGTGACCAGTGGAAACTCGATCTTTTCCCGCAGCGCGAGGAACTGCCCAAGACGCTGGTCTTCGCCAAGGACGACAACCACGCCGAGGCCATCGTCTCCATCCTGCGCGAGGAGTGGGGCCGCGGCAACGAGTTCGCGCAGAAGATCACCTACCGCACCACCGGCGAATCGCCGGAGAACCTGATCAAGGCCTTCCGCACCAGCTACTACCCGCGCATCGCGGTGACCGTGGACATGATCGCGACGGGGACCGACATCAAGCCGGTGGAGATCGTGGTCTTCATGCGCAGCGTGCAGAGCCGCAGCTTCTTCGAGCAGATGAAGGGCCGCGGCGTGCGCGTGATCAAGGATGACGATCTGCGCCAGGTGAACCCCGGCGAGCATGTGCACAAGGACCATTTCGTCATCGTCGACTGCGTGGGCGTGTGCGAGCGCGACAAGACCGACAGCCGGCCGCTGGACCAGAAGAAGAGCGTTCCGCTGGACGCGCTGCTGCAGGCCGTGGCGCTGGGCAACATCGAGCCCGAGGTGCTGTCGACTGTGGCCGTGCGCCTCGCGCGCCTCGACGCGCAACTGAGCGGGCCGGAACGCGAAACGGTCCTGCGCACCGCCGGCGGACTTGAGCTCAAGGATCTGTCGCGCCGGATCATCGACGCGCTGGATCCGCGCGAGGACCGCACGCCGCAGCAGGCCGAGGCGGCCATGCGCGATTCGGTGGCGCCGCTGTCCAAACCGGAGTTGCGCCAGCTGATCCTGGGACTCAAGCGGCAGAAGGAACTGGTGATCGACTCGGTCACCCGGGACCGCGTGCTCGAAGCCGGGTTCTCCGAGGCCGCCCGCGAGCGCGCGCAGGGCATCGTGCAGAGCTTCGAGGCCTTCATCGCCGAGCACCGCGACGAGCTGACCGCACTGCAGATCCTCTACAACCGTCCCACCCGCGCGCCGCTGCGCTTCGAAGACCTGCAGGCGCTCGCCGACACGCTGCAGGCGCCGCCGCAGCTATGGACCGAAAGCCAGCTCTGGCAGGCCTACGCCGCGCTCGACCAATCGAAGGTCAAGGGCGCCAGCCGCCGGCGCATCCTCACCGACCTGGTGTCGCTGGTGCGCTATGCCATGCACCAGGAGAACGAGCTGGTGCCGTACCCCGAGAAGGTCATGGCCAACTTCCGCGCATGGCTGGCGCAGCAGGAAAACCTGCCCCCTCCCCCCGCGGGCGGGGAGAGGGTTGGGGTGAGGGGCCGCTTCACGGACGAACAGCGCTGGTGGCTGGAGAAAATGGCGGAGCACATCGCCAGCAACCTCGGCATCGAGACCGAGGACTTCAGCTACGCCCCCTTCGAGCAGCGCGGCGGGCTGGGTCGGGTGCACCAATTGTTTGGCGCGGAGCTGCCTAAAATGATGGATGAGTTGAATCGGGAGTTGGCAGCGTGAGCGCGGTTGCTGAGTCCTTCCCGTGGACCGCTCGCAGCGTTCGGCTCGGCGAGGTGGTCGAACTGAATCCTCGTCCAGACCGAAATGCTCTACCCGATGACCTCGAAGTGTCCTTCGTGCCAATGTCGTCCGTTGAAGCTGCCACGGGCCGTATGGACGCAACCTCAGTGCGGCGGTTTGCTGAGGTGAAAAAGGGCTACACGATCTTCCGCGAGGGAGACGTGCTGTTTGCCAAGATCACGCCGTGCATGGAAAACGGCAAGATGGCTGTTGCTCTTGGGCTGCGAAATTGCGTCGGTGTCGGGTCCACTGAGTTTCATGTGCTGCGGCCGCTGCCAGGCGTCGATGCGCACTACGTCTACCATTTCGTATCGAGTAGTCATTTTCGAGCCGAAGCCGCGCACCACATGACTGGAGCGGTCGGTCAGAAGCGGGTTCCGACTGCGTTTCTCGAGAACTGCAAGATTCACTTGCCCTCGCTGGACGAGCAGCGCCGCATCGTCGCCGAACTCGAAAAGCAGTTTTCCCGCCTCGACCAAGCCGTCGCCAACCTCAAGCGCGTAAGGGCCAACCTGAAGCGAGAGCAAGCGGCCGTTCTAAACTCCCGCAGTCACTGGGCATCTAACAGGAAAGTCCACTTCGACATCGGCGCGGACCCTAAACGCCAATGATCCTTTGCCTGATGGTTGGCGCTGGCTCCCTGCAGAAGTGCTAGCTGCTACTGAACAGGGAAGCATCGGGGCGGGGCCTTTCGGAACGATCTTCAAGGCGAAAGACTTTAGGCCTGAAGGAGTGCCGATCATCTTCCTTCGACATGTCGCACCAATGAAGTACTTGCGGGACAAGCCGGGCTTCATGGACACGGAAAAGTGGGAAGAGTTGTTTCGGCCTTACTCGGTTTTTGGCGGTGAATTGCTAATCACAAAGTTGGGCGAACCGCCGGGCGTCTGTGCAATTTACCCAGCGGATGTTGGCCCAGCGATGGTTACTCCTGACGTAATCAAGATGCGAGTGAACGAGGGCATCGTGGTGCCCGCTTACCTTATGTATTACTTCAACAGCCAGGTAGCGAAGCGATTTGCCACGGGTGCCGCTTTCGGCACAACGAGGACACGCTTGACACTTCCCCTCTTCCGAGCGATGCCTGTTGTGGTCCCGCCGCGCGCCGAACAAGAGCGCATCGTCGCCGAAGTCGACCGCCGCCTCTCCATCGTCCGGGAGGTCGAGTCAGAGGTCGATGCCAACCTGAAGCGCGCGCAGGCGCTGCGCCAGGCGGTGCTGGCCAAGGCGTTCGGCAGTGGCGGGCAGGCGCTAGACTTGCGGGCTGTTGGAGCACACCGCGGGAGAGGCGCCGTGAATACCCATCGAACGCAGACCCCCAGAAGTCCCACTGCGCCTGAAGGCTGGCGAGACTTCGCCCTACCGCCGCATCTTGGGCCGCATCCCGGCCGAAGAGTCCGATAAGGAGCTCCTAGCAGCGGTGGCGGTAATGAACTGAGCGCGATGGCCAGCATTCTGCGGCCTCGGCTTGACCTGATCAGGGGCACCTGAACCTCATGCCTGCCGAGGACCTTATGAGTGAGCCGAAGTCAATTCAGAAAAAGGAGGGCTCCAGCGCAAGGGGGCTGATCGCCTTTGCGTTTGTCGAAGAAGCGTACTCGAAGACCGGCGACTTGGTTTCAGGCCTAGTCCCGCTGTTCGCGCCGGTACTCGCCAAGAAGCCGAACAGGCGGTTCGACCCGGCAGATTTCGCGGCCGATGTGCAGCGGGCCTATGACATTCCGATGAGTCCTTTGGTAGCAGCGGGGCTTGTAGAGAAACTCACTGAGGCCAAGCTACTGACGCAAGCGGAAGGCGAGCCCCACACTTACCGGATCGCACCAACCCACTCGACGAGTACGGTGTCTGATGAGTCCGAAATCGACGCACTGCTGGAAGCATTCTCCCAGTTCGCCAATGAGTCACTCGCCCGATCTGGCATGCAGCAAGACCCGGATACTCTCGCAACGGCGTTCTTGCAACGCCTTACAAGCGCGCAGTTCCTAAGCTTTACTGACCGACGCGAGAAGAACTACTACCGAGGGAGAACCCTCACTCTCAAAAAGGTTGAAGACGACTCGCAAGATAACTTTCAGCTGGCTCAAGCGCTCGACGTTCTCAGCGCCGAGTTCGCATGGAAGAATCTCGAACTTGGCGGGGCCGCCGCCGAGATTCTCGCCCGCCTGATGTGCGGGGCAATCATCGCGGAGGTCGTTTTAACCCTTCAGGCCCCGGAGCTCGTCAGACGCCCTTTCGAAGTTGACTGTGGTCTCAGATGGCCCACTCATTCTGGACTACCTTGACCTCAGCACGCCCGAGTTGCGCGACTTCGCCAATGACCTGTTCGAACTTCTCGGCAAAGCGGGAGTTCGCAAAGCGGTCTTCAAGCACACGTTAGAAGAGATGAAGGGACACTGCGCGGCCCTCTTGATGCGCTTCAACGCGGTGACCAGCCATTCGGGTCATTGGGAAATCGAATCCGCGTCGACACAAGTCATGCGGCTTACGCGAGGGAGACGTTGGCAGATCTACAAGGTCGAGTTGAAAAACTGGGATTCGATATTCTTGACGCAGACGCCTTCGCAACCCCCGAGCAGCTCAAATACTGCGACGACGCGGCTGAGGAGGGACTGCGGAACAACGTCGGCCCTTTGATGGAGAACCTTGAGCGTCGAATCCGAGACGCCCGCTCCATCGCCACGGTGCTTCGCTTACGAGCGGACGCCGGGAATGCGAAGTCCGTCGCTGACACGCACTGGATACTTGTGACCAGAAATGAGGCTGTGGCCAAACGATCACAGAGCTTTCTCCTCGGTCGCAAGTTGATAGACCGTGACCATGTGCCACCGGCGATCACCGATAGACAGCTGGCTGGGTATCTGTGGTTCGCCGTCGGCGGTAACTTGGGCACACTCTCACGAAAGAAGCTCGTCGCCAACTGTTCGAACGTCATGACTCCTCGCACCGACGTCGTCAGCAAGGTGCGGCAATACCTGACAGAGCTAGACAGCGAGAAGGCCAACTTGTTCGTCGCGCTGATGCGGGATCAACGTGCCCAGCGTTGTCTGGTTCATGCCACCCTCGGCTTTCCGAGCGCTGTCACCTCTCACAACGCCGAGCAGCTTCTTGAGGAGGTCCGGCTCAGTGTCGCCGGGGAGGTTCGCGAGGAAGCGGCGCGTCGCGAGGCAGTGCTTAAGGCGGAACACGACAACGCCGTTGCAGACCTTGCGAGACAGCATCAGGAAGAGGTGCTTCGTCGCGACGCCGATCTCCTTTCGGCCCGGAGAGAATTGCGCCATCACAAGAAGGAGTCAGAAGAGAAGCTCAGCGAACATCAGGGAGAGATATCTCAACTCAAAGAACACGTTCATGCGCTGGCGTCGTCGATCGACGCCGACATCGATTCGCGCATGCAGCGGGCGGCAGACCATGCGCGCCGCCAGACCGTGACGCTCAAGGTGGCTCTGGTCGTTGGGTATCTGGTTGTGGTTGGGGTCGCAGCTTGGTTGGCTCCGGGCGACCCCATCTACAGGGTCGCGGTAGCGGTGGTGGTGGCGTTTATAGGATTCTGGATAGTTCCTCAGAGTGCTTTCGAGACGATGGCGCGGCCGCTATGGACCAAAGGGCTTTCTTCGAAGTGCGCTGAACTCGGAGTCTCGGAGCATCTCCACAAGTACGAGGTCGATGCATCGACCATGCAGGTCATCAGGAAGCGGTGAACATCTATGTCAGCGACTGGTCCGCTCGTCCAGAAACTCTGGAACTACTGCAACGTCCTGCGCGATGACGGGATGAGCTACGGCGATTACGTCGAGCAGCTCACTTACCTGTTGTTCCTGAAGATGGCTGACGAGCGCTCGCGGCCGCCGTACAACCAGCCGAGCCCGGTGCCGGAGGTATACGCCTGGCCCTCCTTGCGGGTGCGCGATGGCGATGAGCTGTTTGACCACTACCGCCACACCCTGGAGCAGCTGGGTGGCGAGAAGGGCACGCTGGGGCTGATTTTCGGCAAGGCGCAGAACAAGTTCCAGGATCCGGCCAAGCTACGGCGCGTGATCGTGGACCTGATCGACGCCGAGGACTGGTCGGCGATGGGCGCCGACGTGAAGGGCGATGCCTACGAGGGCCTGCTGGAGCGCAACGCGCAGGACATCAAGTCCGGCGCCGGCCAGTACTTCACGCCGCGCGCGCTGATCCAGGCGATGGTGGACTGCATCGCGCCCAGGCCCGGCGAGCTGATCTGCGATCCGGCCTGCGGCACCGGCGGCTTCCTGTTCACCGCGCACCAGTACCTGACGCAGCACAACCCCAACCTCACCCGCGAGGAGAAGCGCCACCTCAAGGAAGGCGCCTTCCGCGGCTGGGAGCTGGTACAGGCCACTGCGCGCGTCTGCGCCATGAACCTGATGCTGCATGGCATCGGCTCCGAGAAGAGCGTGCCGGTGCGCGTGGCCGACGCGCTGGCGGCGGATCCCGGCGAGCGCTTCGACGTGGTGCTGGCCAATCCGCCTTTCGGCAAGAAGAGCAGCACGGTGATCGTCGGCGAAGACGGCCGCGCCGGCAGCGAGAAGGACATCGTCGAGCGCGACGATTTCTGGGCCACCACCAGCAACAAGCAGCTGAACTTCGTGCAGCACATCAAGACGCTGCTGAAGATCCACGGCCGCGCCGCGGTGGTGGTGCCCGACAACGTGCTGTTTGAAGGCGGCGCTGGCGAGACCATCCGCCGCAAGCTGCTGCACGAGTGCGATGTGCACACGCTGCTGCGCCTGCCGACTGGCCTGTTCTATGCGCAGGGCGTCAAGGGGCGCGCGACAAGGCCAGCCTGGACATCTTCTGGCTGCGCGACGAGTCGCTGGCCGACAGCGACAACCTGCCGCCGCCGGATGTGATCGCGCAGGAGATTGTCGAGGATCTGCAGGCGGCGCTGGAGCAGTTCCGGTTGATCGCAGCGGACCTGGGCGCGGGCAGCGCGTCCACGGACGAATGAGCCAGCGCGTCAGGGCCCGCTGCCGAACCAATGGAAACGGGAAGCGCCGACGGGCTCCGGTCAGTTGACGGCGATGCGGGCTTTCATCAATGCGACGCAGTCATCGCTGCCGGCGATGCTCTTCTCGGCGCCGGAACATGCGCGGCCAGTCACTTCTCATCGGCAGTGCTGAGTGCCCACTGTCCTGTCCATTCATCACACGCCACGCGTCCATGGTTTGCATCGCATGCGTCAGTACCGCCGAGTGCACGGTGGTTCTGCGGGATGGGCGGCCTGATTGCGCCGGCTGCGCGGGTGAACTGGAACCGGGCATCGATGGGGTGTGCGCCATTCAAGCGTGGGGTGTCGGTGATGGTCGGGACAATGCCGATGCATGGGTGGTCATGCGTTTCGCAGGTCGGGAGCGTCCGGGTTCTGCACGAGTGCTTGTCGCGGATGGCGGCTTGCTGCGGGGTGATCGGCGTGGCATGTCCTGGACAGCACACATCGTTACATTGTTGTCGTTTGCGTCTCAGGATCTGAGACGGACGAGGGGTCAAATGCCTCCCGTGCCGAGTGGCACACCTGACCGGCGAGGGCGTCGGTGCGGGTATCCGTTGATGACTAGGAGTGATGCAACATGAAGAACCTTGCTACGTTGAACCTCACCGATGGCCAGCTGGTCGCCATCGATTCCGCCATTGCCGAGCTGGAGCGCCAGCTGTCGGGCCTGATTGCCTTGTCTCCGGAGGAAAAGCGCCGGGCGACGAAGCTCGGCGACAAGTCCGAGAACTTCTGCCGTCAGACCCTGCGGATGCTCGGTGAGAACCCGCAGCTGATCCCGCCCAAGCTTGACCTGGCGAGTGCGGTGGCTGACCTGGCTGCGCGGGATGCGCTGCGTCCGCGGCTGATGCGGCTGCGTCGTTTGCTGGAGCGTGGTGACGACACCGACTTTGCCCTGGGCAGCGATGCGATGTCCACGGCCATGCACGGCTACACGCTGCTGAAAGCGATCGGTGGCCGCGATGGCCTGGAATCGGTGAAGCGTGAGCTGGGTGCCCGCTTCATGAAGTCCCGGCGTACCCCGCCGGAGGAGAAGAAGGCGGCATAGGGCTGCCTGCTTCAAGTTGGAAACGAAGAAGCCGCCGCAAGGCGGTTTTTTTGTGGGCGGAATCCGGGCTGCGTGTGCCCGACTTGACCGGACCCACCCGCACCCTACACTGGCCCGCACTGCGCGCATCCATGCCGGGGGCTCCCATCTTTCCAGACGGATTTCCAGCGGGCGTCTTTTTCGCCGCGCAGGCAATCGACGCGCCTGACCTCCAGGCGCTCGCGGGCGCGGCGGGGATCGTGCCGTTGGACGAGGTTTATCCGCTGCCGCGCCGGCGGGAGTTCCTGGCCGGGCGGCTGGCGGCGCAGGCGGCGCTGGCGCAGATCGCCGAGCGCGGGCTGGTCGGGCGCCGGGGGCATGCGCCGGTGTGGCCGGACGGTTGCTGCGGGTCGATCAGCCATGCGAACGGGGTGGCGGTGGCGGTGGCCGGATCGGCACGGGACTGGCGGGCGCTGGGGGTGGACCTGGAACCGGCGCCGCCCGACGACGTGGTCCCGACCCTGCGGCGTGCGTTTGCGCCGGGGGAGTGGCAGGCCTGCCAGGCCTCGCCGGATCCCTGGGTCTGGGCGCGGGCCTGGGCGGCCAAGGAGGCGGCGTGGAAGTGCGCCAGCGCGCTCGGCCCGGCGCCGCGGCTGCATGAGCTGGTGGCGGCTTGGGACTCGCCCGCCCGCGGGAACCTTGCGCTGGTGTCGGCCACAGGCGCCGCCGTGCTGCAGCTGCACGCGAGCGAGTGGCAGGACATGGCGCTGGTGCTGGCGGCGCTGCCGGCTCGCTGAGCGCGTTGCGCCGGTGGCAGCACCGCCGTACATTGTCGGCGTCATTCCCCGCCGGAGGTTGCCATGCCCCAACGTCGATTGCTGGCATCCAGCCTGGCGGGTTTGCTCGCGCTGGTGGGCTCTCCTTTCGTGGATCGCGCCGCGGTGGCGCAGGCACAGGACGAGGCCGATTGCGTCGATTCGGACTGTGCATCCGCCGAGGACGAATGGGCGCAGGACGAGGAAGCGTCGGAATCCGCGCCGGCCGACGAGACTGAGCCGGTCGACGAGTCCGGGGACGTGGAAGACGCCGCGCCGGCAGAAGAGGAGGCATCCGAAGACACCGCCTTCGCCGACGACGAGGCGCCATCCTGGGACGAAAGCGCCGAGGGTGAGGCGCCGGAAGCCGATGCGGAATTCGCGCTGACCGACGAGGCGCCGGCGGGCGACAGCGAGGAGGAGGAAGAGTCCGAGGACACGGAGTCGGACGACGCAGAGTCGTTTGCCGACAACGCCGACAGCGAGGCACCGCCGGCCGCGGACCCACCCACCCCGGCACCCCAGCCGACTGCGCCGCCGGCCCCGGCGCCGCAGCCGACCACCCCTGCCGCGCCCGCTTCGCCGCCCGTGGCCAGCGCCCCAGCGCCGCCGGCCGCGCCGGGAGACGCAGCCAGCATCCGGTCGGACCTGCGCAATTTCGTCGCATCAAACCTCGACGTCCGGGAAAAATTCACGGATTCCGACGACATCTTCTCGATGGGCTTCGTCAATTCCCTGTTCGCATTGAAACTGGTCAACTTCTGCGAGCAGAAATTCGGCATCGAAATCGAGGGGGACACGCTCGAGCTGGACAACTTCCGCAGCATTGATGCGATGGTGGCGACGGTCCAGCGCAGCCCGCGCCGTTGACATGCCGGAAGGGGAGCACGCCTGCGCAGCCGGGGATGCCCAAATGCGTGGTCTGGGACCTGGACGGCACGCTGTGGGAGGGCACGCTGGGCGAGGACGCGCAGGTGCGGCCCTGTCCTGCGGCACGCGCCAGTGTGATCGAACTCGACCGCCGCGGAGTGCTGCAATCGCTCGCCAGCCGCGCACCTCCCGATCTGGCGCTGGCGCGCCTGGCGGAGTTGGGCCTGGCGGACTACTTCCTGTTCCCGCAGTTCGGCGCGCAACCCAAGTCGCAGGCCCTGCTGGCGATCGCACAGGCGCTGGGGATCGGCAGCGACAGCCTGGCGCTGGTCGACGACGATCCCTACGAGCGCGCCGAGGTGGCGCATGCGCTGCCGCAGGTGCGTTGCTACGACGCCGCGCTGCGCGGACAGTTGCCGGCCTTGCCGGAGTTCAGCGTGCCCCTCGGCACGGTGCCCGGCCAGCGCCGGCGCTGGTACCAGGACGAGCGGCGCAGGCACGCGGCGGAGATCGCGGCGCCCTCGCGGGCGGACTTCCTGCACGGCCTGGACCTGCGCCTGCGGATCCGCCGCGCGCAGCCCGCGGACCTGGCGCGCGCCGAGGAACTGACCCTGCGCACGCACCAGCTCAACAGCACCGGCGAGCCCTACGCGGCCGAGGACCTCGCCGCGCGCTGCCAGCGCGAGGAGCACCGCGTGTGGCTGGCGGATTTGCGCGACCGCTTCGGCGAGCACGGCGACATCGGCCTGCTGCTGGTGGACACCGGCGCAGACGGCTGGCGGCTGCGCCTGCTGCTGACCTCCTGCCGCGTGCTCGCTCGCGGGGTCGGCGGCGTGCTGCTGGGCTGGCTGGTGCAGCGGGCGCAGGCCGCCGGCGTGCGCCTGGAATGCGATTTCCGCGACACCGGGCGCAACCGCGCGATGCAGATCGCCTACGGCTTCGGCGGGCTCAAAGCGGTGCGCGACGAGGACGGGCTGGTGGTGTACGCGCCAGCGCGCGCCGCGCCGCCACTGCCGGCGTGGTTTGCGATCGACGATGGAGAGGCCGGGTGAGCATCGATCCCGCCACGGAAGCGTCCCGGCGCGCCGCGCAGGCGCGCTTCCGCGCCTGGGTGGACGCCGAAATCCGCCCGGACGCGGCGCGCGCCGATGCCGATGGCCGGCTGCCGGCGGACCTGCCGCGGCGGCTCGGCGCGGCCGGGCTGCTGATCGGCGACGGGCTGGATGCGGTCGAGCTTGGCCTGCTGCACGCGGAAATCGGCGCCGCCTGCGCCTCCACGCGCAGCCTGATGACCGTGCAGGGCATGGTCGCGGGCGCGATCGCGCGCTGGGGCAGCGCGGCGCAGCGGGCGCGCTGGCTGGCGCCGCTGGCGCGCGGCGAATGCGTGGCTGGCTTCGCGCTGAGCGAGCCCGAGGCCGGCAGCGATGCGCTGGCGCTGCAGTGCACCGCGCGGGCCGTCGACAGCGGCTGGCGCCTGGCCGGGCGCAAGGCCTGGACCAGCTTCGGGCAGATCGCCGACGTGTTCCTGGTGATCGCGCGGATCGAGTCGGACCTGATCGCCTTCCTGGTCGAACGCGATGCGCCCGGACTGACGCTGGAGGCGCTGCCGCCGGGACTCGGCCTGCGCGCGGTGATGGGCGCCGACCTGCACCTGGCCGATTGCCGCATCGGCAGCGAGGCGCGCCTGGGCGGGCGCGGCTTGGGCTACGCCGCGGTGGCGGCCGGGGCGCTCGACTACGGCCGCTACAGCGTGGCCTGCGGCGCGGCCGGCGCCGCCGCGGATTGCCTGTCGCGGGCGTTGGCGCATGCGCGCGAGCGCCAGCAGTTCGGTCGCCCCATCGGCGAGCACGGCGCGGTCCAGGGCCTGCTCGCGCGCATGCTCGCCGCCACCCAGGGCGCGCGCCTGCAGTGCGCCCGCGCCGGCGCGCTGCGCCAGGCCGGCGATCCGCGCGCCGGCGCCGAGACCCTGCTGGCGAAGTACCAGGCGACCCGCGCGCTCAGCGCGGTGGCGGCGGATGCGGTGCAGGTCCTTCGGCGCGCGCGGCTGCGCCAGCGGCCATCCGGTCGAGCGCCATTACCGCGATGCGAAGGTGCTCGAGATCATCGAGGGCAGCACCCAGATCCACGAGTGGCTGCTCGCGCGCGAGGCGCTCGCGGGTGCCTGGGAGCTGCCGGGCGATGAACCGGCGTAGGCCGGTGTAGCGCGCCGCGCTTCACCGGCAAAAGCGCCGGGGAACCGCTGCGCGGCACCCCGGCCTACGTTCCCGGCGTCAGCCGATTGCCCGGATTCGCTATCTGCATTCTGCGAAGCTGGTCGCCCTCTTCAACTGCGGTGACCGACGATGACGTTGCGTCTCGCGCTGCGATCGCTGCTGCGCGCGCCGGGCTATGCCCTGGCCGTGGTGCTGACGCTGACCCTGGGCCTGGCGGCGATGGGCGCGATGTTCGCCATCGTGCACGGAGTGCTGCTGGCGCCGCTGCCGTATGCGCAGCCAGAGCAACTGGTCAGTGTGGGGCTGCAGTCGCCGGAGCAGTCTTGGGTGAACCAGCCGCTGGGAATCCAGGCGGTCTACGAGCGCCATGCCCGCTCGCTGCAATCGGTGGCGCTGTACCGCAGCGGCAGCAGCAATGTGCGCCTGCCCGATGCGGGCGTGGACGCCGACAGCGTGGCGGCGACCTGGGTCACGGCCTCGATGCTGCCGCTGCTGCGGGTGACGCCGCTGCTCGGCCGCGGGTTCACGCCGGAGGAGGAACTGCGCGGCGGGCCGAATGCGGTGATCCTCAGCGAGGCCGAATGGCGCGCGCGCTTCGGCGCAGCGCCGGATGTGATCGGGCGGACGCTGATCGTCAACGACGCGCCGCGCACGGTGGTCGGCGTGATGCCGGCGGGTTTTGCCTTTCCGACGGCGGCCACCCGGTTCTGGCTCCCGGTCAAGCACACCGACAGCGGCCTGCTGGAGGACTTTTCCTACACCGGCGTGGCGCGCCTGGCGCCGGGCATCGGCGTGCAACAGGCGCAGGGCGAGCTGGCCAGCGTGCTGCCGCGTATCGCCGAGCTGTACCCGCGGCTGTCCACCGGCGGATCGACCGCGGACTGGCTGTCCACGCTGCGCGCGTCCGCTGCTGACGCCGCTGCGCGAGGCGATGACCGACGATGTCGCGCGGATCTTGTGGATGCTGGCCGCGGCGGCGGGACTGGTGCTGCTGGTGGCCTGGGCGAATGTGGCGAACCTGGCGTGGGTGCGCGCAGACGCCGGCCAGGCCGGCATCGCGGTGCGCACGGCACTCGGCGCCGGCCGCTGGCGCGCGGCTGCGGGCTTTCTCGCCGAGGCAGCTCTGCTTGGAATCGCTGCGGGCCTGTTGGCGCTGCTCGCGGCGCGCGCGGCCGTGCGCGCGCTGGTGGCCTTCGGGCCGGAAGGGTTCCCGCGCCTCGGGGAGTTGGGAGTCGGTTGGGAGACCGCGGCTTTCATCGCGCTGCTGAGCGTGGCTGGCGTGGGCTTGAGCGCGGCGCTGCCGGTGCTGCGTACCCAGCGAGTCGACCTGGGCCGCGCGCTGCACGACGGCGCACGCGGACAGACCAGCGGCAAGCCGCGGCAACGCATGCGCGCGGCCATCGCCACGCTGCAGATCGCACTGGCGCTGGTGGTGCTGATCGGCTCGGCCCTGCTGCTGCGCACCGCGCAGCGCCTGCAGGCGGTCGATCCGGGCTTCGACGCGCGCGAGGTGAGCACACTGCGCATCCTGCTGCCCTACGCCCGCTACGGCGACGCCGCCCGGCTGGCCTTCCAGGCCGAGCTGGTCGAGCGCGTGCGGCGGCTGCCGTCGGTGCAGGGCGCCGGCCTGGCCTTGCAATTGCCGCTCGCCTGGAAACAGGCGCCGGAGCAACGCTTCCGCCTGCCGGGCGAGGCGCAGCCGCGCGCGCTGCCGGTCAATGTGATCGGTGACGGCTATTTTGCGGCGCTGCGCATCCCCCTGCTGGCGGGGCGCGACTTCCGCACGCTGGGGACAGCGCAGGCAGGCGACATCATCCTCAGCCGGCGCGCAGCCGCCGAACTGTTTGGCGACGCGCATGTCGCGACTGCGGTGGGCCGGACGCTGGCGCTGGCCGACGCAGGCGGACCGACCTGCACCGTCGTCGGCGTGGCCGGCGATGTGCGCCAGGCGGACCTGGCCAGCGTGCCGCCGCCGCTGGTCTACCTGCCGCAGACGCTGCCCGGCCCACGGCCCGGCATGGCGCTGGTGGTGCGCTCGCCATCCGACGCGCTGCCGGCCATCCGCCAGCAGCTGCGCGAGCTGGACCCCACGGTGCCGCTCTATCAGGTGCAGTCGATGGACGAGGTGATGCACGCCTCCACCGCCCGGCTGCGGCTAACCGCCGCGATGATGAGCGCTGCGGCGGCCGTCGCGCTGTTGCTCGGCATGATCGGGCTGTATGGCGTGATGGCCTACCTGGTGGCGCTGCGCACCCGTGAATTCGGCGTACGCCTGGCGCTCGGCGCGGACCCGCGGCGCATCGCCCGCGCGGTGCTCGGCCACGGGTTGGTGCTGGCGGCTGGCGGGATCCTGGCGGGATTGTTGCTGCACGCACTGGCTGCGCCGCTTTTGCGTGCCTTCCTTTTCGAGGTCACGGCCCACGATCCGCTGACGCTGGCCGGCGCCGCTCTGCTGCTCGCCGCCACCGCGGCACTCGCCAGTTGGCTCCCCGCCCGCCGCGCCGCGCGGGTGGATCCGGCGCTGGCGCTGCGGGCGGGGTAGACCTCAGCTCTTTCGGGGGCCGCCGCCGGCTCAACCAGCCGGCGCGAGGTCATCCTCATCGAGCCTGAAGTGGATCGGCATCTGCATGCTGGCGGGCAGCGGCTGCGCCTGGTTCTGCGGATTCAGCCACCAACCGCGCACCGCGGTCAGCACCGCTTCCTCGAACACGCCGACCGGCTGCGCGCTGAGGATGCGCGGGTTGCGCACCACGCCGGTGGCATCCACGTCGAACTCGACCCGCACCTCGCCCTCGATGCCATCGCGCATCGCCTGCGCCGGATAGCGTGGCGGCGGGCGCACGTCGGCCAGGGCGCCAGCGGGAGAACTCGCGGTCGGCGCGCGTTTCTGCGGCGAGACCCAGAACGTCAGCTCGATGCCATCGGACACGCCGGATCCGATGCGCACGGTTCCGGGCTCGCCGGTCTTCATCGCGATGGCCGGTGTGCCGGCCAGGCGTCCGTCCAGGCGCAGCTCGGTCTGCAGGTAGACCATTCCGTCGCCGCCGTCGGAGACCTGCAATTCCAGTTCCGCGTCGTCGCTGCGGATGCCGGCACGCTCGCCGGCACGCACCAGCAGGCTGGGCATCAGCGGCGCGTGGCCGGGGCGGCTGAGCAGCAGGCGCACGGCGTAGGTGGGCGCCTCGGCGCTCACCGTGACTGGTGCCTGGGTAGCCCAGACGCCGCCCCCGAAGGCCAGCGCCAGGACCAGCATGGCGGCCTGGCCGCGGCGACGCAGGCGAGTGTGAGGCAGGTGTTTCAGCATGGCGATACGCTCCTTCAGCGGGTGGCCGGTAGGCCAGTGGCAGCCGAGCGGCGCCGGCAGGCGCTCTCCGGCCAGTTGGGCTTGCAGCAGGGCATCGGCGTAGGGACGGCGCTGCGCCGGGCGGGACTCCAGCAGGCGCGCGTCGCAGGCCAGTTCCTGGTCATGGCGGAATGCGCGCAGCGCCCACCAGGCCAGCGGATTGGGCCAGCAGGCGCAGGCGACCAGCGTGGCCAGGGCCTGGGCCGGCAGGTCTCCCGCAGCCAGGTGAGCGCGTTCGTGCGCCAACATCAGGGCCTGGGCCTCGGGCGGGTAGCGCGCCTCGAAGTCCTCGGGCAGCACGATCCGCGGGCGTAACAGGCCGATCGCCATCGGCGCCGCGACTGCTGCGCTGCGTGCCACGCCTTCGCAGTTGCGCAAGCGCAGTGCGGCGAGGAAACGCCGCTGCGCCAGCCAGTGCCAGGCGAGCGCGACCAGCACGCCCGCCGCCCACAGCGCAGGCGCAAGGTCCGCAAAGCGCCAGCCTGCTTCCGCGGCGGCAGCACCTGGCGCGGCGAATTCCCCGATGGAGGCCAGCGGCGCCCAGCTCACCACGCGCACCGGCGCCGGCAGCAGCGCCGCCACCAGCGCGGCTGGCGGCAGCAGCCAGAGCCCGTAGGCGACTCGCGCGCCGCACCAGCGCCGCAGCGGATGCCGCAACGACCACACCAGCAACAGCGCCAGCGAGAGCACCAGACCACACCGCAGCAACCATTCAGGGCTGGCCATCGTCGAGTCCCTCGATCAGTTGTTTCAGTTCGGCGATGTCCTGCGCGCTGAGCTTGCGCTGGCGGCTGAAGTGCGCCACCAGCGGTGCCACGCGGCCGTCGAACAGCCGCGTGAGCAGGCTTTCGCTCTGGCGCGACAACCAGGCCTCGCGCTCCAGCACCGGCGAGTACAGGTACCGGCGGCCCTCACGCTCCGCGCGCAGCGCGCCCTTGCCGAGCAGGCGGTTGAGCAGGGTCTTGATCGTCGGCTCCTGCCAGTCCTGGCGGCCGGCCAGTGCCGCGACCACCTCCTCGGCCGCCAGCGGATGGCGCTGCCAGAGCACCTCCATGACCACGGATTCCGCTTCGCTGATGTCCACCATGGCGCTCATTGGTCGTCGCTTACATGTGTAATTGATAGTGATGATTACATGGGTAATCGATGCGCGCAAGCGTCGCCAACGACGGCCGACGGTTTGCGTGCAGCCCAGACCATGGCGGTGCGGGTGCCTTGCTGGCAGCATCCGCCGCTGCGGTCGATCCCACCTTTCCGGCCTCCACCATGTCCCACGACGCTTCCCGCATTCCGCTGCCCGGCTGGACCGAGTACCCGCCAGACGCGATGCTGGCGCGCGCCCGGGCGTTCGCCGACGAGATGTCGCGCCGACGCACCGTGCGCGATTTCAGCGAGCGCGCGGTGCCGCGCGCACTGATCGAGCATGCGCTGCGCGCGGCCGGCAGCGCGCCGAGCGGCGCCAACCAGCAGCCGTGGCGCTTCGTCGCCGTGGCCGACGGAGACATCAAGCGGCGCATCCGTGAAGCCGCCGAAGCCGAGGAGCAGGCGTTCTACGCCCACCGCGCGCCGGAGGAATGGAAGGAAGCGCTGCGCCCGCTGGGCACCGATGCGCACAAGCCCTTCCTGGAGACGGCGCCGTGGTTGATCGGCATCTTCTACGAGCGCTTCGGTTATGACGCGGACGGCCAAAAGGCCAAGCGCTACTACCCGCACGAGTCGGTCGGCATCGCCACCGGTTTGCTGATCGCCGCGCTGCATCACGCGGGCCTGTGCACCCTGACGCACACTCCGAGCCCGATGGGCTTCCTCAACCAGATCCTCGGCCGGCCGGCCAACGAGATGGCCTACCTGTTGCTGGTGGTCGGCTATCCGGACGCGGCTTGCACGGTGCCGGATATCCAGCGATTGCCGCTGGCGGAGTACGCGACCTTTCTCTTGAGGCCAGCGATAGCCGAGCCGCGCGGACCGCCGGGGAGCCGCTGCCCGCCCCGGCCTGCACCTGTCCCCAAGACCAACACCAACCACCCACACCAACACCGGCTTGAGCCCGCCCTTTCGTACGATGGCGCGCGCGCCGTGGCAGGCGTCCACTCCTCACCCTGCTCGAAGCCCTGGGGGAGGGAATGATGGCGATGCGGCACGCAGTGCGGGGCGGATTGCTGGTGTGGGCGATGGTGGCGGGCGCGGCGCAGGCGCAGTCGCTGACGGCGGTGACCGGGTTCGGCAGCAACCCCGGCGCCCTGACGATGTACAAGTACGTGCCGGCGGGGCTGCCGGCGAATGCGCCGCTGGTGGTGGCGCTGCATGGCTGCGCGCAGAGCGCGTCCAACTACGATGCCGAGACCGGCTGGGTGCTGCTGGCGGATCGCTGGAAGTTCGCCCTGCTGTTGCCGGAGCAGACGACGTCCAACAACTCCTCGCGCTGCTTCAACTGGTTCGAGGCCGGCGACATCGCGCGTGGCGCGGGCGAGGCGCTGTCGATCAAGCAGGCGGTGGACAAGGTCCGCGGCGACCATGCCATCGATCCGGCGCGGGTCTACGTGACCGGGCTGTCGGCCGGCGCGGCGATGACCGCGGTGATGCTGGCCACCTATCCGGAGGTCTTCGCCGGCGGCGCGATCGTCGCCGGCGTGCCCTACAACTGCGGCACCGGCCTGACCAACGCCTTCTCGTGCATGAATCCGGGCAGCGACCTGAGCCCGGCACAGTGGGGCAACAAGGTGCGCGCGGCCTCGTCGCATACCGGGCCGTGGCCGCTGGTCTCGATCTGGCATGGCGATGCCGACACCACGGTGCGCCCGGCGAACGCCAATGAACTGATGGAGCAATGGACCAACGTCCACGGCGTCGACCAGACCGCCGATGTCGAGGACACCATCGGCGGCTACCCGCACAAGGTCTACCTCAACGCGGCCGGCACCGCGGTGGTGGAGAGCTGGTCGATCACCGGCATGGGCCACGGCACGCCGGTGGACCCGGGCACCGGCGAACGCCAGTGCGGCACCGCCGGCGCCTACATCCTCGACGTGAACATCTGCTCATCCTGGTACATCGGCAAGTACTTCGGCCTCGACAACAGCGACTCGACGCCGCCGACCGCGGCGATCACCGCGCCGGCCAACGGCGCCGGCGTCAGTGGCCAGGTCACGATCAGCGCAGCGGCCAGCGACAACGTGGGCGTGGCGCGGGTGGAGTTCCTGATCGACGGCGCGCTGGTCGCCAGCGACGCGAGTGCGCCCTACGCGCACACCTGGGACAGCGCGAGCGGGCCGAACGGCACGCGCACGCTGGTGGCGCGCGCGGTGGACGCCGCGGGCAATGTGGGCAGCTCCGCGCCGGTATCGGTGACCGTTTCCGGCGGTATCGAGGACACCACGCCACCATCCGTCAACCTGACCTTCCCGGCCAACGGCGCGACCGTTTCCGGCACGGTGCAACTGACCGCCACCGCGAGCGACGACACCGGCGTGGCGAGTGTCGAGTTCTTCCTCGACGGCGCATCGCTCGGCAGCGGCAACCAGAGCGCGCAGGCCGGGCCATGGACGCTGGACTGGAACACCACCGCGACGAGCGCCGGCGCGCATGCCCTGAGCGTGGTGGCGCGCGACGCGCGCGGCAACCAGACGCTGGACAACGACACCAGCGTGACGGTGAACCAGGTGGTGCTGGCGGTCGACGAGTCCTTCTCCAACCGCAATGCCGACGGCGACTACTACGACCAGACCGGCTGGAGCGGGGACTTTGCGGCCGACGGCGACAACGCCACCGCGGGCGCGGGCCCGAGCCAGTCGGCCTATGGCTACGCCTCTTCCGGGGTGTCCTGCGCAGCGGGGTGGAAGACCAAGTTCCTGCAACGCAGCGCGGTGCTCGGCAGCGCGCCGCGGCTCTCGTATGCGCGCAAGCTGGACCTCAAGTCCGCGATCAACTCGACCACCGCCGCGCGTTTCCGCGTGCTGGTCAACGGCACGGTGTTCCACGAGAAGGCGGTGACCAACGCCAACTACAGCGACAGCGCCTGGCAGCGCTTCGACAACCTCGACCTGTCCGCCTGGGCCGGGCAGACGGTGACGCTGCGCTTCGAAGCGGCGGCCAACTCCAACGTGTGCATCGAGGCCTGGGCCAAGGCGCGCATCGACGACCTGCGCGTCGGCAATGCCAGCGAACCCACCGACGCAATCGCGCCCACGGTGAACCTCACCGCGCCGGCGAATGGCGCCAGCGTCAGCGGCAACGTCGACCTGACCGCCAGCGCCAGCGACGCGGTGGGCGTGGTCAAGGTGGAGTTCCACGCCAACGGCAGTCTGATTGGCGTGGACCTTGCGGCGCCGTACGCCTTCACCTGGAACACCGCGGACGTGGCCAACGGCAGCTACGCGCTGATGGCCAAGGCCTTCGACGCGGCCGGCAACGTGGGCAGCGATGCGGACACCACGGTGAACGTGTCGAACGGTGGCGGCGGCGGCGCGCCGGTGATCGTCAACTTCGCTTCCGAGGCCGCCAACGACGGCTACGTCAAGGCCAATGCGAATGGCAGCAGCCCGGCGCTCGGCACGCTGGAATCCTCGCTGGGCCTGGCCATCGGCCGCGGCACCGATGCCAAGTACAACCGCGCGCTGCTGTCCTTCGACACCAGCAGCATCCCGGACACCGCCACCATCACCGGCGCCACCCTGATCGTGAGCTTCAACAGCGCCTCCGGCGACCCCTGGACCAACCCGGCCGGCAACACGCTGGTGATCGACCTGAAGTCCGGCTGCTTCGGCGCCTGCACCCTGGAGACCGGCGACTGGTTGTCTGCTGCCAGCGCCAGCGCGGTGGCGAACATCGTGCGCTTCACCGCCGGCACACAGAGCTCCGCGGCCTTCAGCGCGGCTGGTCTGGCCGCGATCAGCAAGACCGCCCGCACCCAGGCGCGGCTGCGCTTCAGCCAGAACCAGACCGCGGCGAACTACCTGTGGATCGCCAGCGGCGCCAGCGCCACGCTGCGGGTGGAGTACCAGCCTTGAGGCGCCGCACGTAGCCGAGCTTGCTCGGCTCGGGTGCACGGCAAGAGCGGAGCAAGCTCCGCTCTACGGCTGGATGCTTCGCGTAGAGCCGAGCTTGCTCGGCTTGGAACGTGGCGGGGCGTTAGCGGAGCAAGCTCCGCTCTACGGATGCCCCGCGTAGAGCCGAGCTTGCTCGGCTCCGGGCGCGCGTCGAAAGCGGAGCAAGCTCGAGCAAGCTCCGCTTCGCGGCCCGGCGCCTTGAGCCGAGCTTGCGCCGCTGCTTACTGCTCCCACCTCAACGTGAGAGTCAACTCGCGTCCCGCCGTCGCAAATCCGCTGGCCAGGCTGTACTCGCGGTCGAAGGCGTTGCCCAGTCTTGCGGTGAGGTGCCACGCGTCGGCAAAGGCCCAGTCGGCGCGCAGGTCCAGCAGCGTGTACGAGGGCAGCTCGCCATCGAAATCGAGGCGATCGGAGGCATAGACCACGCCCCCACCCAGGCGCAGCGATTCGCTGAGCGCGTAGTCGAGGTCGACATTCGCCTTGCGCGCGGGCCGCCGCAACAGATCGCTGCCGGTGTCGGCGTTGCGCGCGTCCTGCCAGGTGGTGTTGGCTGCGAACGTCCATGCGTCGATCCGCTGCTCGAAGCTCAGCTCGACGCCGTCGACCCGGGCGCGTGCGACATTGATCGCCTGGAAGGTCTCGCCGCCCTGGTAGGCGATCAGGTCGTCGATGTCGTTGCGATAGGCGTTGATGCCGACGGTGGCGCTCGCCGAAGCGCAGGTCGAGTCCCAGTTCCAGCGCGCGCGAACGCTCCGGGTCGAGCTCCGGATTGCCGGCGAACAGCTCACCGAAACCGGGCGAATACAGCTCGTTCAGGTTCGGCGCGCGGAAGCCCTCGCCCCAGTTGGCATAGACGCGGCCGCCGTCGAAACGCCAGCCGAGCGCCGCCTGCGCGGTGGTTTCGCCGCCGAAGGTTTCATGATCGTCGTAGCGCAGCGCGCCTTCGTATTCGAACGCGCCGCGGCTGCCCTGCCAGCCGACGAATGCGGCGTGGTGGGCGAGCGACTCGTCGAACACCGCCACCGGGCCGGCGAAGGTGTCGACATTGCTGCCGTGCTCGCGCTGCAGGTTGACGCCGAACACCAGGTGCTCGGCGCCGCCGACGGCCACGTCGTGGACCCAGTCGAGGTTCTCGCGGCGGGTCAGGAAGCGCGCGAAGTAGGCCGGCGTGTCGAGGTCGTCGCGCGCGCCGCCGAGGGTCAGGCGGTGCATCCAGCCGCTCGCCAGGGGGCCTTCCAGGGTGGCGGCGATGGCGTGCTGGTCGACCGCCGTCTCGCCCTGGTCGAACTCCACGTCCTGGCGCGTGACGAGGCCGCTGAAACCGAGGCGCTGGGTGCCGAGTTCGATGCGCCCGCGCAAGCCGAGGTTGCGGTGGCTGTAGCCGTCGTCGTCGGGATCGTAGCCGAAGGCGCCGGGCAGCGAGGCAGAGAAACCGGCGTACTCCTCGCCGCCGAGTTGCACGCTGAAAGCGCCGCGCTCGTCGCCGGCACCGTATGCGGCGGCCGCTGCGGTGCGGCCGTGGCTGCCCACGCGCAGCAGGCCGGCCGGGCCGCTGCGCTCGCGGGTGGTGATCGCGATCACGCCGCTGATCGCATCGGAACCGAAGTAGGTGGCGCGCGGACCGCGGATGATCTCGATGCGCTCGATCTGGTCCAGCGGCAGGTGTTCGAAGGCAGCCGCGCCGGTGTTGGCGCTGGCCACGCGCACGCCGTCGACCAGGAACAGCACATGGTTGGAATTGCCGCCGCGCAGGAACAGGCTGGTCTGCTGGCCGGAACCGCCGGTGCGGGCGAGGTCGACGCCGGGCTGGCGGCGCAGCAGTTCCAGCAGGTCCGGCGCGCCGCTGGCGTCGATCTGCGCGCGGTCGATCACGCTGACCTCGGCGAGCACATCGGCGGCGGCCTGCGGCCGGCGGCTGGCGGTCACGGTGACCGCGTCGAGGGCTTCGGCTTCAGGGTTGGACAAAGGCAGGGCGGCCAGCAGGGCCACCGTCAGGGACACACTCATCAGGACTCTCCAGTTGAAAACGCACACCCGCGGTTGCTGCAGGGCGGCGCGGAGAGATGAGGAGATTCGCGGCGACGACGGCGGACCGGCGGCGGACGAACCACCGCCGCCCTCCGCGACGCCGATCGACGACCCGCGGCGGGAAGCTGCGGGTCCTCGTGAAGGCCGGTCTCCGGGCTCGTCGTCGCGAGAGCTTCGCGACCGCAGCGCCTTCCCACATCCGATGTCGATGCAGTGGCTTTCGCTGCGGACCCACGCGCGGACGCGCGGGCAGACCTACCGTTGCGGGGGCAGCGCCGGTGTTCGACCGGCTTCCCGTTTCACCCGCCGTCCCCAGATTGCGGACGACGGACACCTTCAGAGCGGAGCGGACGATAGCGCAAAGCGGGGGGTGACGTGAGTTGCACGTGATGGTCCGGCGTGGGCTCGGGCGAACGGACCCGGGGCGGCCAGGGTGTTCGGGACGGCGGCGCCAGGCAAGCTCGGGCTGGTGTGGTGTTCCGTAATTACCTTGAATTATTTCCGCGCCTTTTGCGCCGATGCGGCGTTGCTCGTCGTCGCCATAGCCCTGCTATGACCTCCGGTTCCGGCCCGCAACCAGTTGCGGGCGTTCAGCGGCGCGCGGCATGCCGCGCAAGCCGCCGGCTTTCACCCTCCTCTCGCCTTGCCTCGCCGCAAAATTCATCGGAAATTTCTTCAACTTAATTACGGAACACCACACTAGCCTCGCTCGCCACCGGGCTAGCGCCGCAGCTGCTGCCACTCGCGCTCGGCGGTGGCGGCGTCCACGCAGAGCTCGGCGAGCGCCTCGCGCATCGCGCCCGCGAGGCGCTCGCGCAGGCGCTTGAGCTCCACCGCCAGGGTGTTCGCCGGCACCCCCAGCCGCTGCGACAACTCCGCCAAATCGCCCTTGGCCGGTGGCGAGGCCAGCAGTGGCAGCAGTGCGTCGCAGATCTCGCGGCGCCCGCGCGCAGCGTAGGCGGCGCGCAGGCGGTCCAGGCCCTGCTGCGTCAGCGCGACCAGGAAGCGCGAATCGAAGGCGCGCTGGGGATCGCTGGCCGGATCGGCGTCTTCCAGCGGAGCATCCACATCGATTTCATCCGTGGCCAGCCGCCGCTTGTCGCGCCAGTGCCCGACATGGCGCTTGAGCATCACCAGCAGGAAGCCACGGAAGCTGCCGAACTCGGGATCCGCGCGCGAAAACCACGCGTGCTCCCAGCTTTGGGTGAGGAATGCCTGCAGCGCATCTTCGGCCTCATCCGCCCCCAGGCGCGCGCGCAGGTAGGCGCGCATCGCCGGCTGGTAGGCCCGCGCCAGCGCCGCAAACGCCCCGCGCCGGTCCACCTGCGACAGCGCGCTGCCGCGGATCAGGCTCCATTGGGTCGAAGGGAATTCGGCCATGGGTGGATGCTGGCAGGAATGGGCGCGCGGAGCGAGCCGGCACGGGGCACGGGGCACGGGGGGCTGTGGGGCAGGGGGCAGGAGAGGCCCGCATGGCCAAACGCC